>NZ_SJPP01000006.1 GCF_007860075.1 Symmachiella macrocystis | reverse complement strand
AAGCCGAAGGACTGAAGGTCAAGGTCCTGTCGGTCCAGAGCCCGAACCTCAACTCGCGCTGCGAACGGGTCATCCAGAGCATCAAGCAGGAATGCTTGGACAATTTCCTGATGTTTGGCGAGCAGCACCTGAACTACCGCGTCCGTGAATACGTCCGCTACTACAACGATGATCGTGCCCATTCCGCCTGTGGACATCTGCCTCCAACATGCGATGATCCACCACCCGAGAACAATACGATCGTCCTCGATCAGATCGTTCGCCGCGAACGACTCGGCGGCCTTATTCAATGGTACGAACGAGCTGCGTGACTTTTATCGTTGTCGTTACTGTTCACCTCTGTTCTCTCTGTGCGCGCTTGTTCGGAAAACCAAACGGATTGAAATCATTTTAGCCGCTGGTTACGATCACTTCCGACAACAGTTCTTCCACGTGTTTTTCTCGCGAACCTCCTTTTGGTGTTCAACTTCCGTCCACCATTGTTTTTGGACCGCGCGGCAAACGTCAGTACAGCGCAAATAAACGTCCAGCGAAACACCGAACTTATCCGCAAAATTGATAATTCCATACAAACTATGTCGGAATATCACGATGTCTACCTTTCGCGCTTCATGCAGGTTCAGATGAGCTGGCCCTAAATTACAAGCCTGCCGGCTCTTGTAGAGTTTCATTGGAATATCGTAACACCTGCCTCCCCCCAGCGCCGTTGATTCCTGGGCGGTGAATTCTGGTCGCCTAACGGCTCCCCATTTAAATATGGGGCTTTTAGAGTAGGATATCCCAGCGTGCAGATTTAAGACGCGAAATAAGCGACAGAATTAACTGGAGGTTTCTCTCTAAATCATGTGGGGTATCGTTGGCATGAAAAACTGGAAGACAATTCATGGCTGCAGGTCCCCAAGTGAAACGCGATGCGAGAACCCAGCGGTACCATCATCACCAATGGCCTTCAGCGTAATTTGTGCGAAGGACTTTGTTCCCCAATCAATCTCAACAATCCCAAAATTCAGTTTGGTAAACGGGCCGGCCACCTGGTACTCGTTCTCTGATTTAGCATAGGCTTCATTGATGTGGGTGAGGCCGCTGGATGTGAAATCCAGGAGGGGATAAGCTTTGGTTTCGACTTTGGAAACTTCCGCAAAGTGCACATTCCCGCTGAGCAAAATCACACCGTTGGCTCTGGTGTTGTCAATCAAATCAAACAGCCGTTGACGCTCGTGCGGGTAGCAACCCCACTCATCCATGCCTTTCTGATCAGGAACAATTTGAGTGCTGGAACAGACCAATCGAACGTCTGCGGGTTTCCGGAGTTGCTGTTCAAGCCACACCCACTGAGCATCGCCAAGCATAGGAATCGATCGATCATCGTGCGGCACGTAGCCGCCGACTTTGCCGATCTTCGCCCGCTCTGCCTTACTTCGCTCATCGAGTTTGAACGGTCCTCGAAAAGTGCGAGTGTCGAGCAAGATAACCTGCACCCGTTTTCCTTCTGGTCCAAAGAATTTCGCATCAAATATCCCAGCCCGCTGCCTACGCGGGGAGCCAAGGGGTTCGCTAAAAAAATCAAGGAAGATTCGCTTCGAGACTTCTTTCAGTTTGAATTCCGCACCGCCGTCGTGAGTCCCGTAGTCGTGATTGTCCCAGGTTGCCATCATTGGAACGGTGGCGCGGAAACGCTGAAACTCAGGCTTGTCCGCTAGCCGGTTCCATTCACCCTGTAGTTGTTGCTTGGTGACTTCCCAAGCCGTCTTGCCGTCATTGTCGGCGTAGATGGCATCACCGAGGAACAGAAACAGATCCGGTTTTCGGGCGATCACTGTCTCCCAAATCGGCTGGTACTGCCAATGCTTTGCACAAGAGCCGAAGGCGATTCGCTGCATCACTTCGGACTTTTCAGGGAGTGGGGAAACTTGAGATTTTGATTCCTGCGCTGTTGTTTGACCAGCCATCCCACACAGGATGGTCACGGAGAAGCAAACAATCGTTTTGACGTAATGGATTGTAGATGTCATGCTCACTCCAGTATGGTGGATTTCGATAACGTGAGTTGTTTGTCGGCGTGAGTCATGTTCCGCCGCTTTTTCCATTTGGCATAGTAAGGCAAAAAGAATAGATAGAGGCCCGTTCCCCACAATGTGCCAAGGACCAACGCCGTGGGCAGGAACACCCAGAGTTTGAAGCTGTCGTGGAAGAAGCTGCCGTCGTGAATGCTTTCAATCAGATCGGACCGCCGGTAGGCTACTTGAAGGGCTATTCCGCTTTTTGCGTCAAGTTGAACCTCCCATCCATTCTTGCACCTCACTTTGAGCATTCCCTTTCTGGGGCGTACATCCAGGCGGTCAATATCGTCCCAACTTTCGACTTCCGCTTCCGGAACGCCTTGAGTGGCTGTAAGGATCTGGTCGAAACTAAGCGAAAGCTCGTTGCTGGAACCTTGCCGCGTTGGCGGCTGAATCCAGGCGGACTCCTTTTTCAATTGCAGAATCACGCCGGTGGCAATGATCACTGCCACCGGCAACGCAATCAGAATCGATCCCCAGCGGTGAAAGTCACGGTTCAGTTTAGAGAGTTTCATATTTTAGTTTGTCACCAAATGCCCATTGGAATGTAACGCGATTTCATAGCAGAGGATTAAAATTTCGGGAAAGGGACAGAAGTGATAGCTGCCCATTTAGAAGACAACGGCGTCGCGACCAGCGCGACGCCGTTATGCGTTCCACGTAACTTCAACGGCCCACACTACTCAAAAGGAGCCATCACCTTGCCGAGTTCCTTGTCGAACTCGGCAATCTTCACGTCGATTTCGCCGGAGTATTTCTCGAAGACCTGGTACCACGGTTTGTTGGGTGGCCCTTCGGTGTGTTCGAGTAGGTTGTGCAGAGAGGTCAGGAAAGCGAGCGGCTTGGTCGGCTCGCTGATGATCTGCACCAGCGTCGTGCCCGTGGAAACCATGCTTGCTTCGAATTTGTCAGCGACCTTCGCAACCTCGTCCGCTGCGTCCTTGAGAGTTGGGTCCGCCTTGGCAGCCTTAACGGCCTTCTTCTTCGCCTCAGCAGCTTTCAAAATGGCCTGCACGGTCTTCTCCGACTGCTCGTAGAGAGCCATCCAGGCTTTCCCTTTCTCGTCGGTCTGGACCCGCGTGTAGGTTTCGTTCGGGTTGACCTTCAGTTCGAAAGATTGAGTCTGCGACTTCCCGTCGACGGTCAATCGAACCTGGTACGTGCCGGGTTTGGCAATTGGGTTGATCACGACCGGCGGGCGACCCGGGATCTGGGAAACGGGTGGGTAGCGCATGTCCCAGATGAAGCGGTTCAGACCCTTGCCGACACTAGCGGTGGCCTGCATGGCATCAGCGTTGCCGCCGTATTCCCGCCCCGCGATATTCTCGAAGGTTTCGGTGGAAATATCGTCCTTGCCGAAGGTGCGGATCTCATTGCCATCCTCGTCGAGGATCGTGAGGCTGATCTCCTTCGCCTGATCGCTCACAAGGTAATCGATGATCACACCCAGCGGGCGCCCCTCACCGGCGTCGATAAATTCACGTTTCCGTTCGCCGTTGACAGTTCCGCGTTCGTAAAACGTATAGCCGGGCTCGGCGTTTCTGACGAAGAAATATTTTTCATCCGAAGGCGGCCCGCCGCCGTAGTCGATCCACCAGTTGTAACCGAAGCGGGTGTGATCCTCCGGCTTGAACAGATGCGCGGTCTTGCGGGCAAGCTCGGGAGTGTACTGCCGTAGCGGGTTGATGTCGTCGAGAATCCAGAAACCGCGGCCATGAGTTGCAATAACCAAGTCGGCGTTCTTGACTTCGATGTCGTGCACCGGTACCGATGGCATGTTCAAGTTGAGGCGACGCCACTGGTTGCCGTCGTCAATCGAAGTGTAGATGCCCGTCTCGGTTCCGACGAACAGGAGTCCTTTGCGCACCGTGTCCTCGCGGATGGTCCGGGTGATCTCATCCTGCGAAAAATTGCTGTCGAGGCGTTTCCAGGTCTTGCCGTAGTCCGCCGTCTTCAGCAAATACGGAGAGTAGTCGTCCGCCTTGCGGTAACGGGTAATGGCAATGTAGACGGTGGCCGCGTCGTGCGGCGAGACCTCAATCTCGTAGATGCCGGAGAGTTCCGGCAGGCCGGGCGGAGTAACGTTGTTCCACGTCTTGCCGCCATCGCGGGTCAGGTGAACCAGCCCGTCATCACTGCCCGCCCAGAGAACACCTTTTTCATGGGGCGACTCGACGAGGCGGTGAATGGTGGAGAAGGTCTCCTGGCCGAAGTATTCCGGTAGCCAAGGTGCGCCCGCGACCTTCATCTTGTCCTCCATGTTGTGTGTCAGGTCGTCGCTGATCTTCTCCCAGGTCATGCCTTCGTCGCGGGTTCGAAACACCACGTTACCCGCCATGTAAATTGTTTTGGGGTCGTGCGGCGAAACGAGGAACGGTGCTTGCCAGTTGAAGCGGTACTTGAATTCCGAGGCGGGGGTGCCGAACAGAATCTCAGGCCAGACCGAACGCGGTTCGGTTTGCCCGGTCTTCACGTTGTTAACCGTGAAATGGGTTGCACCGCCATAGGTAGCGCCGGTGGCAAGACTGTAAACAATGTTGGGGTCCCCGGGTTTTGGGACAGCCCGTCCAGTCTCGCCGCTGCTGATAGAGTCGGTCATGTGCAGCGGGATGCCGCCCCAGCGGGATGAACTTGGGACACTGTACACGAGAAGGTCCTGGGCGTTTCCGTAAACCCGGTAGGGAAATTGGTCATCGGTATCCACACGATAAAACTGCACGCCGCTCTGATTGGCGAAGGACGACCAAGTCTTGCCACCGGTCAGAGTGACCTGGGTGCCGCCGTCGCAGGTCACGATCATACGGTCCGGGTCCTTGGGATCGATCCAGCAGTCCTGGAAGTCGTCCTTGATGCCGGGCTCGAGAACCCAGGTTTTCCCAGCGTCCATCGAGCGCCAGAGTTTGTTGCCGGGGACCCAAAGGTTGTCGGCGTTACTGGGGTCGGCATGCAAGTGGTAAAAGTAAAAAGGCCGGGCGGTGATGTTGGCGTCGTCGGAGACGAAACGCCACGTCTCGCCCAAGTCATCCGAGCGGTAAAGGCCCTGCTTGGTCTCGTTGTCGATCAGCGCGTAAACCCGATTGGGATCCGCGGCGGACATATCCAGCCCCACGCGTCCCCACATGCCGTCCGGCAAGCCCTGATTGCGGGTGATTTCCTGCCATGTATCGCCGCCGTCGGTCGACTTCCACAGGCCACCCTCCGGTCCGGCGGTCTTGGCACCCCAAGCCTTACGCTCGAACTCCCACAGGGCAGCGAATAAGATGTTCGGGTTCTCCGGGCTCATCGCCATGTCGATCGCACCGGTCTTGTCGCTTTTGAATAGGACCTTGTCCCAAGTCTTACCGCCGTCTTTGGTACGGAAGACACCTCGCTCGGGGCTTTCTCCCCACGTGTGGCCCATGGATGCGACGTAAACACGGTTCGGGTCGTCCGGATGAATGATGACCTTGGAGATCTGCCGTGCCTCTTCCAGCCCGAGGTGCGTCCAGGTCTCGCCGCCGTCGGTTGTCTTGTACATCCCGTCACCCCACGAGACGCTCTGCCGCATCTGCGGTTCGCCTAATCCAACGTACATGATGTCCGGGTTCTTTTCGTGCAGCGCAATAGCGCCGACCGAGGCATAGCGGAATTGCCCGTCGCCTACGGGAATCCAGTAGGCGCCGGCGTCTTCCGTCTTCCAAAGTCCTCCAGAGGAATGGCCAAAGTAAAAGACGTTGCGATCGGTCGGATGACCGACCACCGAGGTTCCGCGGCCGCCGTTAAACGGGCCGATGTTGCGCCACTCGAGCGCCTGAATCGACTGCTGAAATTCGTCTTTGACGATAGGAAGGGCAGGTTCTTCATCCGTAGGCGCTGCTTCCGGATCGCTGACAGCGGTCTCAGCCTGCTGCGCAGGCTCCGCGTTCGTTGCGGTGGCCTCTGGAGGTGGCTGGACTGCGCCAGCCTTCGGCGGCTGCTCGACACAACCCGCCATCACGATCACTGCCAAGGCGGCAACGATACGTCTCGAATCTTGAAATTGCATGTCAGTTCCTTTTGCACTCAAGGTATTCAAATAGCGATGGTTCTTCTCACATCGCTGAATTCTCCTGTCACTTCGTCACCGTGACAGGTACCCAAACTTCGCCACACATTTAAGTCGATCCTTTCTGCGACCGACCGCGCTGAACCATACATCAGCAGTACATTGACGCTGCCTGGATGATGGCTTCGGGAAGTGATCACTGCATAGGTGATTCGGGTATCGCTTTTCCCTTCCTGTTGCGAATTAAAGTCGATGTCGTATTCCGCTGTGAGCGCCGGCACGACAGATCGCCCGTCCAAGTTCATTTTTTCTCTTCGACCTCCTGCTCTTCAACCGCAAAATCCTCTTCGACCAGAACCGACTTGCAGATCGCCAGGACGGTTTTCTCGTAATATTTCTCGATACCCGCATCGATGATAAATACGATTCCAGAGAGTTGGTCTTTGCCGGAGTTGAATACTCCCGCAGTGAACACAACATCGACGTCGGTTTTTTTGCCTTTTCCGACTCCGGAAACAATGAGTGAACCTGACTCGGTTTCAGTCAATTCGTCGTATTTGATGTCTTTGAGGTAGTCTTCAAGCCCTTCCTTGATCTTCGCGACTCCCACCTGCTTGTCTTTGATGCCATCCAGGGTGCTGATCACCGACCAAGCTTGGCCATCGGAGCTCACGGCGACGACATGGTTCTCTCCTAAGGTTTGCTGCCAATCGGAGGGATAACTGATTCCGAGTACCGCCTTGCCTTCCTTGCGCAGGACGATGTCGTGGGCTTGGACCGTGGCGGCAAGAATAACTAAAACTGTGAGTAATCCGAGAATGCGTTTCATTGTTTGTTGCCTTTCGGACTAACGGCGAACCCTGACATTACGAGTCACGATCACGTTTGGCCGGGATTGATAGAAATTGGAGCGGCGAGACGATTGGTACCGAGTGGTTGATTGGTACTGCGTCCGGGATCGGGATTCCGTATACATGGCCCGTCGGTCAACCCTGCGGGCGACCCGTCTCGCACCACCAACTACAGCGCCAGCGCGGGCGGCTCGTCTTGCACCCGAATGGCCTCCCACGAGACCTCCCACCATGGCCCCTCTAATTCCGCCACGGATGGCTCCTCCTCGTCTTCTCTGAGCCATCAGATCGGGAGCAACCAGTACGAGGACTAGGATTACCAATCCAGCAAATCGTAACCTTGCCATTGTCATTCTCTCCCTTCTTGAAATATTGAAAAGCAGGAATTGTCTGATCGCATTCAAAACCTTATTCTTGTTATTCCGACGATAAATTCGGTGACGCTTCCGAAAGCATGTGCACATCGCGCTGCGGGTAGGGAATGCTGATCCCTTCGCCGTCAAATGCCTCTTTGACTTGACGTGTGAGATCCCAATGAACGGTCCAATAGTCAGCTGTCTTAACCCAGGGGCGGCAGAATAGATTCACGCATGAATCCGCCAAGGAGTCGACGTGAACCGTGATGGCAGGATCTTTGAGGACCAATGGGTGTCCACCGGCGATTTCATTCAAGACATCACTGGCGTGCTGGATGTCGTCGCCATAGCCGATTCCGAACACAAGGTCGACCCGCCGTATATCCTTACCCGTGAAGTTGATAATCGTGTCCCCCCAAGCCTTTGTGTTAGGGATAACCACAACCTTGTTGTCGAGCGAAAGCAATGTAGTTGAAACAAGACTCATCTCTTTGACGGTTCCTTCGACGCCGGCAACGGAAACGTAATCATCGACATCGAATGGTCGGTAGACCATAATCATGAGACCACTGGCAAAGCTGCCGAGGGTCTCCTGCAGTGCGAAACCGACAATGAATCCCCCAGCACCCAAAGCTGCCATCATCGGCCCGATTTCCACGCCAAGCACACTGAAAGCCATGAGAACCCCGACAACGAACACGACTCCACCCGTAGTCCGGCGGGCAAAGTTTTCTAAAAGACTTGATGCCCGAGGATGGTGTGCTAGTGCTCTAGCGGTCACTCGTCCTGCAATCTTCGAAATCAGCCAGGAAACGAGCAGAATGATCATAGCGACTAAGATTCGCTTTGCCCAAAGTTTGCCACCATCGTCTCGTCCGATCCAGTTGGTGACCTCGGCGACGACTGCCGCCCGATACGTGGTCGCATCGGTTGTCTCGCTGATGTCCGACACGGCGATGATGAATTGCTGCTCGGATTGAACATCACCTCCTTTTGTTTTGAGGGCGTCGAGTACAATCCGAGCGCGTTCGGCCAGTGCCGTCTCTTCGGTACGCAAAGTGATCAATTGGTCGGCCAACTGCTCATCCGATTCGTTTTCCGCCAAGGTCTTGAGTTTTATTTCGGTTTCGCCGACTTCGGTGATCTTCGCACGCAACACGCCGAGCCAGCCTTGCAACTCAACCTCCAGTTCCTCTTTTGTCAGAGGACGCAAGATTACCTGGAGATGGTCCACTGGGATTTTCGCGCTGGAAGAGGTTCTCGCCTGCGGTGGGGAATCAGACGCTTCTTGCCCGATGGCAGGCGAATAGTTCGTCAATGCAATCGTTAGGCAGATCAACCGAAATAACGTCTGGAACACAAAACCTCGCATTTCAATCTCCCCTCAGGTCGTAGAACAGGCAGAATAATGTTGGCGACTGCCCGTTAGATTCGATGGACGCGAACCGGATCGCCGCAGCAAACGACCGTGTATGCCAAGCACGGCGGTCAATCAATTGTTCCCCAGTCTTCCTTCATTCCAAACGTGGTCGTGATATTATTTCAAAGCACCCCCTTTAGTGGTTCCATAACCGTTTCCCGATTTGATTCAGTCTTTAGATGGAACGGCAAGGGTGGTGTGAGAGACATCGACTCAATATGTTACACTTGAGTAAGTCACTTCGCCATTATCATTTGGGGCCACTTTCCGAGTCGCGTCTTATGCCGAAAACCCTTCCACTCATTGACGCAAGTATTCTCAAACCCGTTGTCTCTTGGCTTGATCAGAACGGTGCGATCACTGAACGTTATTTGGATCTGAATCATATACCTGGCGAAGTCATTGAATCCGGTGGCTGGATCAGTAAGCGACAAGTTTATAGCTTCCTTGCGGACGTGGTTCACCGGGAGCGATGTGATGAAATCGGCTTCGCTGCTTTTATGGATTTCCAACTCGACGATCTCGGTTCCATGGGACACGCTATTCGCACGACTGGAACTGTGAGCGATGCTCTGGGCACTTTTTCGCGTCTCGCTGCCCGTGCGTTTGAAGGCAACCAGTTCTGGATAGAGCACAACGGCAATGAAGCGTGGCTGTGTAACCGCATTCTTGACGATGTCCCTAGCGAAGGTCGCGCTATCGGCCAGCACGCGTCGGTGATGATCTTGGCCGGGCTACTGCGATCGGTTGCCGACAAAAAATACCGCCCACAGCGAATCCGGTTGCAAGCCAAGCAGGCTCGTTCCCTAAACAAGGTGCAGGGTTTCGAAGACTGCCAAGCTGCATTCGAATGCACTGAAAACGCCATCGCGTTCCCGGCGAAATTTCTCAGCCGCAAAACCATTGGCTCGTGGCGGTCAAAAGTACAGCAGGCGAGTCACGAGGAAGTCGATCAGTCGACGAGCTTCGTTAGATCGCTCCACCGGCTCATCGAGTCGCGATTTGGATACTCACATCCGCCTTCGCTCGAATTGGCCTCGGAAATCACCGGAGTAAATGTCAGGACGCTTAAGCGGCGCCTGTTTGACGGTGGGACCACCTACCGAGAACTTCTTGACCGCATTCGATTTGATCGAGCATCTGAAATGCTGTTGGGTTCCTGCACATCCGTCAGTGAGATTTCCGTCGAACTCGGCTATTCAGCCCCAGCAAACTTTGTCCGTGCCTTCAAACGGATGTCCGGCTATACACCTTCGGAATTCCGAAGTGATCAGGAGATTGAATAAAGACACAGGTATCCTTGCCTAGATTCGGTTTGCGGTGCGCGTCCACGAACGACCGACCTGCGAACTGAGCTCGCCGCTGCCGAATTGATCAAGTCGCTGTTTTCCCGAGACTTGGCACTAAAAAACGTGGGCGAGATGCTCAAGGGGGACACCATGATCTCGGAACCCGCCCGACAATGCGCCCTGGATCTGGCATGGCAAAGATGCCCCGAACCCATTTCCACTTACGAACCCATTTCCACTTAATAGCCACTGTCGGTTGTCAGCCAATCAAACGCGCCCCGCCACCAACCGATGTGATTTTTCACTGCGATGTGCGGAAACACGGATTCCCACGCAGAATCGTGCGATTTAACGACCGAGAAATGACCACCATTGCCAAAGTCACACATATCCTATGTCGGTTCGCAGTGACAAAACCAGCCCCCGAAAGGGACCAGGTTGTTAACTCCAAGCCCCTGTTAATTCGAGAGTCCGAGAGTTTTGGCCCGAAAATCCGGGGTGCGGGAGGAACCTTACGGGTTCCTTTCGGACCCCAGTTGCTCTCGTTAGGAACAGAGAGTTTTCTCTGGGCAACAATAGCGTGGCAAACCTCTGCAAACAAAGGTTAGAAACGCGAAACGCCTCCCCGTGCCAAACCCTCTTCGTAACCATGCTCTTTGGGTCTGTTTTTTGAAACCCAGTAGTAGCAAGGGTTTACAAAAGATCGAGTCCGTCACGGTGGCTCGAAACGTAACCAACCCTCTTCGAACTTTTTTGCAGCGGGTTAACAGCCCGCGCGCAAATTCACGGCGGCAATCTGGGCGGAATCTGCGGACCAGCGATGGTCAATGCGTCGGGAGGGTCAATTTTGGCCCGTCAACCGCGTGCGGCGAGCGTCTCAGCGGTGTATCAATAGTTTTGAACACCCCCAGGAAACCGCTGAATCTGAAGGGATTCTACCAGGATGGGACGCGTTTTCCAGCCGCTGCTCTTTCTGCTCACACGATGCACCCGTAACGAACTGATCCGGCAGTTCACTTGTGCACTGCTTCGCCACCCGAGAAGAATACGACCGTACTCGATGACATCGTTCGCCGCGAACGACTCGGCGGGTTGATTCAATGGTACGAACGCGCAGAGCGTGAATCTTCTAATCGACCTTGCATGTGATGCATGCGCTCAGCGTCCGGAAAAACAGGCGGATTGAAGTGATTTTGCCTCCTGGTAACGGTCACTTCCGGCAACAGTTCTTCCCAACGTTTTTTCGCCGAACTTCATTTCGTCGTTCAACTTTCGTCCGTCATTATTTTGGGACCACGCGTCCTTTGTCACTTCAACGACTGCGACTCGATCATTCCTCGATGACACGAAATATACGGACCCTCCGCACACCGTCTGCATAGGCGAAAATGGAATCAACGGGTGAAAAGCTCATCGCCGTTGAGGATGAACCAGTTTGCTGATTTTCACCGTAAAACTGCTTGCCAGATTGTGCGTTCCAGACGTCCAGCCGCGACATGCTGCCAACCGCCACATACTGACCGCGATGCGAAAACGCGGCAGAACTCTGCAGTCGTCCTGTTGACAGCTCCATTGTGAGGTCTCGCTTTGCAACGTCCCAAATACGGACACGTCCCGGCCGGTCGTTGCGACCCTTGCCCTTATTGTACAAGTGACCAGCAGTGACGATCGCTCGACCGTCAGGCGAAAATTGGGTATCTCTGAGATAATACGAGTCATATTCGTCTTCAATTGGAGTCGATCCATCAAGCGTAGCCACCACTTCCCACGACCCGACATTGCATAGATTGACGATGCCGTTACGAAGCCCAATTGCTAAGAGTTTTCCATCGGGACTGAATGTCACCGCTTCGGCTGTGCCAGCGAATCTCGGCAGCGTCTGGATTAGTTTTTCTGCAGCGACGTCCCAAATCTTGACATCGCCACCAAATCCACCACTAGCCAATAACGTGCCGTCGGGTGAAAAGGCGGTCGACAACACCCAATTGGCATGTCCCAGCAGGGACGCCTTTATCCGCTTCGTATTCACATCCCACAATTTCACCGACCCGATCTTCGGTTTATCCGCCATGCGACCGGCCGTGGCGATCAATCGGCCATTCGGCGAAAAGGCCACGCCTAAAATCGCGCCAAAATCGCCATCGTAACGCCCTAATTCTCGACCGGTCTTCACATCCCAAAGCCTCATGCATCCGGGTGTCAATCCGTTTTCCCAATCGTCGAAATCTTCGGGTTCCTTCGATTCCCATCCACCGGTAACCAATAATTCGCCCGTCGGATTAAATGCAATCGCCTCAGCCCGTTCGTTCTCATGAATTAAATCGTGCAACTTGATCACTTGCGGCTTAGGCGGAGTCGCTGGTGAGCCGACGTCGCGCTTGACGTCGTCATTGGGTTTCGGATTCGGAGGCTCGCCGACAACTACCCGCATGCTTCCCAATCCCCATAAAACTAAGATACCGATGACAATCGTCGATCTGATCCGAAAGCGTGTTAACTGGCCAGCGTTCAAGCCTGAGTGAAGACTGCGCAATCGACGCGTAATCTTGGACGTGCGAAACATGGGGACGTATTGCGGATTTGCCGCGTATCCAAAGTGCGTCAGCGCGATGCGGGCGAGCGTATGGGAATAGGCTTGGCGACCGCCGCTGTGACCGGCGGCCACGGCATCGGCGACGGTTTCGCAGGCGTTCGCATGTGCCGCCGCCAACTTCCACACGAGCGGATGAAACCAGAGCGGGATCGACAGCCAGCCCGCCATCTGACTCCACAGATGATCACGATGGAAAAGGTGTGCCAATTCGTGCGCTGCCGCCGCCCGCAATTCATCACGCCTGGATGATTCGGCCATCCTCCGCGGAATCACGATAACCGGCCGCAGGACTCCAGCCAAATAGGGCGAGCAATCGTCCGGTGCAATCTTGACTTCAACTTTTTGAAGCCCAGCAAGATCGATGGCCAGTCGATTAAAGAGCGATCGGACCGTCACAGGTATGGGATTCGCGCGGGCGATCGTGCGTCGGACCAGGATGCTGCCGACTACGCGTCGTACCGAAAGGATGAATGTGACGATTGCCCAGAATCCGATGAAACAAGTCATCAATTGGGAGGTGAACCAATTGAGCCTATCGAAGGACTGGGACGGCGGGCCCGACTTGGTGATCGCCGAGATGTCGACATCGGCGACGTTGGGCATTGTTGGTTCTGGGAAAGGCTGCTGGGACGTTTCGGGCCTTACCGTTGACTCAATTCTTGTGGGAGTCGGCGCTGATGTTGACGTTATCGAGAGGTTCCAGCTTGGTGAGAGTAGCTCCACCACGGGCAACAGAATCATGCCCAGCATTAGGCCCCGCCAAAGCAGAACGCGCCAGCGGGGATTCCGACGCACAAGTGCAAAGTGAATCACCCAGACGGCGCCGAGCAACACCGTCAGTTTCCCAAGCACATAAATTATCATTGGCAGTTCTGCGAAAGCCTCGATCCATGCCGTCATGATTACTTTCTCTGCTTTTTCTTGGGCCTCTTGGGTTCATCCTGCGCGATTTGCCGGAGTTGTTCAATTTCGTCCGGAGAGAGCTTTTCGGCTTGGACGAGTTGCGTGATCAGTTCGGCCGGAGAACCGCCAGTGAAAACGTCGGCCATCCGGCGAAACATTTTTGAAAGCATATTTCGCTTCGATGCCGAGGCGCGGTAGAAGTAGGCCTTGCCTTGTTTTTCCCGCGTGGCATGGCCACTCTCGACCAGCCCTCTTAGCACTGATCGCAATGTCCCGTTTTCGATGATCCATGCGAACTGTTCTTGAATCTCCGCTGGCTTTTGCGGCCCCTGTTCCCAGAGAATTCGTAGGACTTCCAGTTCGCTTTCCTTGAGTTGGGGCACTTATTCTTCTCCTTGAAGGGGCAATGTGTGGCAATATCACACTTCGGCGTCCACGCCAAGGGCAAGGTTTGATAGTTACACATTTGCTTTGTTGAAAACAACTCTTGAATTGTTCGCCGCAGCGCGCTATCTGTATTTCCCATGGGCAAGCCTCATCAACCAAATGCACTGTTCGAAGTCGCCTCGCTGTCGATGCGGCTGTGTACAAAATTCGTTCAGCCGTGAGAAACCACAACACCGTCTTCAGGCTGCTGAATTAGTATCAGGAAGCGCCACTTGGTAGTCAGTGCTGAATCTTGATGTCGTTTGGAAACGGCATGCCTTGACCTGATTCCAGATATTGTTTGAGGCTGACAAGAAAGGTGGGCCACTTCGTGCAGAAATACTGATATGCTTCGGCGGGTGTCTCAGCGACGGTAATGTGTGTGAGAGTGACAAATACTTGATCGGTGGTTGCGAGGAACTCGAATCGAAGCTCCGAACCAAGCCATGGATCGGGTCCAGAGTGCAATCTGAGGTGAACACGCTCGTTCTCCGCTAGCTCAACTATCTCCCATTCATGGTCCAGGTATCCCGGAAACATCAATTTGATCAATGAACCAACAGAATCCGAGCCGCTGGCAGATGTCGCCCACCATGATTGCAGCTTTTGAGGTTTGTAAGTGGCCTCGTAAATGTCTTCAATGCGTGCCTTTATGCCTACACGATGGCGGATTTCGTTCATGGTCGAAAATGAATCTCGAAAAAGATTGAGTGAAAAACCCTTATTGCCTGATCAATATCTTACCGCCACAAACCAGGCCATTGAATAGATGCACTGCTTCCTTTCTGGAATTCGACGAGTATCATTCCATCAAGCTTCTGCGGAGGGACGTGATCACGCCCAGTTTTACATTTGCTGTCGAGAGTGAGTGAGCTAGCCGCAAAATCTGTTGCGATGTGACATTGGCGTAATTTCGGAATCTAACTCCACTTTCACCCGCACCTTTTCTACCGACTTCAGCGAGTGCACAGGCACAACGACATCCTTCACACCGGCAATGTCCCGCCCACCACGTAATCCTCGCCCACCTCCAAGACCGTATGAGACTAAGGAGGTAAACCTTAAGCCCCATAACCCGGCAGTCACAGATCCGAATCTGGCCCCCGCCACTTGAACCCCGGAGTAGCGAAATTCGCGACCCCGGGGTTTTCTCTTGCGCTTGTCGAGAGACAATGGCGATTTCGTCGCAATATCGCCAGCCTCCGCAACGTGTTGCGTCACGGGTGGAGTCTCCCCATCGGCGTGCGTCTTTCGCAAAGAGACTTCCCAGACGCCCGGCGATGCTGGTTTTGGCACCCCCAAACCCCAAAGCTCTCGGTTTGAGCAGAGACTCTCTTTGTTTGGGTTAACGGGTGTTGGTTCCGCTCAATCGGTCCGAAATGTGTTGGTTGGGTCCGCTCTACCGGAACAAACAAGTTACTCAGACCCGCGTTCGCGAACAATACCATCTACCACCGGCGCGACGGGCTGATGGCATTTTGAATTCGCAGATGGCGGAATACACACGCGTGACCGCCGAAGCGGGCACTGATCCTGTCGGCAACGAGCTGTGCCGAATTCCCAATGTTATTCGGCAATTCCTGCCCAGTCTATGAAATTGGAATAATCGGTAATGTTTGACAATAGAAATGTCGATCCATGATTCAAGGGGATGTTGTGCGCAAGCATATAGTCGCACCAGATATGGCAACTGAATCATGGATCGGCTCAAAAGCCTAATGATGATGGCGCTAACCGTCATCTTGTTCACCGGGGTCGCGCATGCTCAGGTTGTTCGTCTCCATCAGCAGGCGAAAGATTCTTCTGCTCCAGGATGGGATGAGTTTCGCGATCTTTCCGAACGGTTGGAAACGCTTGAAGCCGAAAACCAACTGCTGAGGAACGAGGCCATTCCGCCAAACGACGCAACGATCACGGTCGTTAGCCAAGCCGGCTATTGTGACTCTTGTGGCGACGCTGTTTGCAGTTGTGGTGAGGATGCAAACTGCAGCTGGGTTGATCAAATCTCGTCAGCTTGCAAAGACCGGCTTTCATGGAACAAGGGGCCGATTCGCGTCGTGCCGTTCGGATACGTGGCAGCGGACATGATCTTCAGCCAAAAAGCGTACACGCTATTGGGAGGTCCGCTTTTTCTGCTGCCTGCCGTCCCGTCGGAAACTCCCGATTCCAGATTCACAATCACCGGTCAGCAGACGACTTTGGGAGCATTGATCACCGGACCGGACCTGGGAGATTTAAAGAGTAGCGCAACAGTTGCTTTCAATTTTTTTGGTGATCGCCCTATTCAAAATAACCCAGGAGCCTTTCTCATTTTTGGTTATGCTGAACTCGAAAACGATGATTGGCGAATCTGGGCCGGGCAAGATGCGGATGCGGTTGGGCGGCAAAATACGAATTCACCTGCTTGGACGTCGCACAAGATGTCGGGAAACATGGGACAAGTCCGACCCGGCTTCCGTCTGGAACGATACGATTCGTTTAGTGAATTTGCCCGGACCTCTATTTATTTTGGTTTGACGCAACAAGTCGTGCTTGACTTCATTGCATTACCTCAAGTCGCTGGATCAGATAACGGTTGGCCCAATGTGGAAACCCGTTGGGAATTGTCATTAGGACCGGAAAGTGAAGGCAATCGACCGGTCATGCTAGCTATCGGCGGAGTCATTGGCGAAACACGGGCCGTCGACTTTATGCGGAATGCTGAATCGAATGTCTCTACCAGTTGGGCTGTTATCCCGGAGCTACACCTCGAACTCGGTGATTTCGGATTTCAGGGAGAGGCATTTGTCGGAAATGCCATCGGCACTTACAACGCAGGAATTGGCCAAAGCCTCAATCCCTTGACAGACGAGCCTATCTATACGGTAGGGGGATTCGGTGAGTTCTTTTACCATACGACACCGTCGCTGACTGTATCTGTTGGTTATGGAGTAGACGATCCTCGTAATACTCACCTGGGACAAAATCAACGGTCTCGCAACGAAACCTATTGGACCAATGCCATTTGGAAAATCAGCGAACATTGGGAATCACGGTTTGAAGTGGCACGGCAGAAGACGAATTATATCGCTCCTAGTTCCGATAGTAGTGCGATGGAGTATCTTATGTCGTTTCGATTCTACTTCTGAAAATCGAGTAGCAGCCAATGGAATGGAAAGGCGAATCCAATCCTATTCGACATGATTGCAGACGATCAAAGACTTACGTTGACGATTAACCGCACATGTGTTGCAAACGAATAACAACCGAAATAATTCGCTTGTATTTACAGCGTACTCTCTCTCACCAAGGGATGATGCCAGCAACGGAACGCACCGGCGTATTGGTAGACGGCGTCGAAGGGAGTTTCGATCACTTCCTGGCCAGCCTTTCGTAACGCTTTGCCGAGGTGAGGAAGATCGGTATGGATGATAATCGTCTTGCTATCCAAGACCAAGCCGTTGCAACCGAGCATTTCTTTCGCTTCGACATAGGGCAACTCGATCAACTCCCAATCCTTGAGGAAATCGGGTAAGCCGCCAACAAACGCTTCTTTGCAAATGATCGCCAGGCCTTCACGAGGTGTAGCCAGACAACAGTCCAAATGCAGAAACTTCTTGGCGAGCTTGACCTCGTGCACGTTGTAGTCGCTACCCAGAAATTGGGCGAGCCACTGAACTCCGGCAGCGTTACTTGCGTTACCCGAAACGCCGACATAGATGTCTTTACCGAGAAGGAAAACATCGCCTCCTTCAAGGAATGGTCCTGGGCCCCAGCTGCCATCCTTCTGTTCAGATGTGGGCACGGCGGGAGGCATCGACACCATCTGGGCGTTGCTGTTGGCGAGACGACCGGCAAGTGCACGCCGCTGTCCAAAACGCTCGCGACGCCGTAGTGGGAAGAACAACTCCGTTTCAATAAACTTGTTCCCAATCACAACCATCGGATCACGCGGGTAGAATTGAATCACACTTGGTGGGAAGATCTCGGAAAGGTAAGCACTTTCATCTTCGGTCGCTGCCTCCGGTCGATGCACCTTGACACCGCGTTTCTCCAAAATCGCGATGGTGGCGTCCATCTGTTTGACGACCTTTCCATACGTTTTTGGATCCGCTTCTTTTAAAGTCTTTCCGAGGTTTGCCTCGAAGAACTTGATTCCCTCGGAAGGGGCGTAATTGTAGACTGCATCGGGAAGTTTGCTGGGAATACGGACGTTGGGGATACCACAAACGACTTCCTTGAGCGTGCCCCATTCGTGATTCACCATGATCGGATTGCGTTCGGACACGGCTCTCTTCTCCTTTGCGTCGGCTGCCTGACTTCCACTGCTTAATGAGACAGTAGTCGCTGCGACGGCACCGGCAGAATATTTCAGAAACTCTCGTCGATCGACTGAATTTGGATGATTCTTCATTGTTGTATTCTCACGGTCTGAAGGGATTCAATTCAAGGAATGACGAAAAACTCACTGTTATTATAGACGCCGACGAATGGGATTCCAATTCGGACTGAAACGAAGTCCATTTTGAGATAATGCAAGCGTCGACTTCCAACGAGGCCCGGCTCTCATCTCGCATGGACAAATGCATCGTCCGAAAACCGGCATTCCGTCGGCATACGATCAATGCGAGTCAACGATGTCGTTGTCCGAGATAACGACCGGGAAATGACGCCTCTCATCACAGCCGCACGTACCGGTAGAACGTCGATCGCGATATCCGCAGTGTCTTACAGATAGCATCGATTTCCAGACTCTTGTCCGCGTACAGCTTCTTGGCGAGCAAGACCTTGGCTTTTCCGGTGGAGATTTTCGGTCGTCCTCCGGTGCGGCCACGGGCTCGCGCGGCGGCCAGTCCGGCCTTGGTTCGCTCCTGAATCAGCCGCCGCTCAAACTGAGCCAGCGCGGAGAAGATATTGAAGATAAGTTCTCCGGAGGTACAGGTCGTGTCAATCGCCCCCCTCGTTGTGCGGCCGAGACGATCCAGTTCTCAGACACGCCGGCAGTTGTGAGTGCTGCCTTGGTCGTTAATGCGGTTGGCTCGTGTCGGCGGGGTGGGGAAATTGGTGGCGGCGGACGTGATAGCTCAGGCCCCCGGCGTCATGTTCCAAGGCTTTGAAGACATAGAGCTCGCCATCGCTTGTCAGGGCTGCTGCCATGGCGTCGTATTTGGTTCCGCCGATTGCGTCACGTACGATCGGTTGGGGCAGGGACCATTCGCGTGCTCCCTCTTTTTCGATCTTTGCGATGAGTTTTTCGGTGGGAATGCTGTCGGCATCGATCCATGTCTTGGTCTCAAGCGGCATCAGCCGGGTGCCTCGCATGCCGATGAGGCGGAGGGCTTGGGCGTCGAAGACGATCTGACCGCGGCCCGGTTTGGCAAACCAGTTTTGCACATCGTCGAACGTCCAGGGCTTGCGCGGACCATCACCAACCCCGCGCAGACCGGGGGGCACGTCTTTGAGATCGATCACATGCTGATGTTTGCGGTATCCGCCAATCACGTTTCGGTTTCCCAAAACCCGTTCTGCTGACGGGAACGAAATGCGAATCACGCCATTGCCTTGTCCATACCCTTGAGGACGTTCGGTCCATGTTGTGAGTTCGGGAATAGGAACGTCCTGTGGTGCTGGGAAGCGCGCATTCAAATCAGCCCACACCGCGTGCGGCACGACGAACAACAACTCCTTGTTACCGCCATCGTAGCTCTTCATCTCCTTTTGGAATGCGGCGAATTGTTTGCTGGTGAGCGGTTCGTGAAACACCGGGACGAGCGGGTTGGCGAACTTGGCTTTCAATTCGGCCACTTTGTCGGCGTGCAAGTTTCGTTTATCAAAGGGCGGATCGAGGGCAGGCAGTGAGCGGATGTGTTGCAGTAGCCAGGCTTGTTGTGCATCGAGTCGCGATTGCTCCTTGCCATCTAACGGGCGACGGCGGAGCGCCATGAACAATTTCCACTGAAACGTGCGTACTTTCATTGGCAGATTCAGGTAAATCTCGTCGCGCTGCGCGGATGACAATTGATTCGCCTTGTCGGGATAGCTCGATTCCCAGAAAGTGGCAATCGCGCGGGTGAGCGCCTCGCGAAATTCTGGCGTGATCTGTTCTGGAGCGTACTTGGTGACGATCTCCCGAACTTCCTCTGCTGTACGATCCGCCATCTCATTGGTGGTTGGGGGGAGTAATGCGGCAACCTGGGCGGCGCGCTGCTTGGCGAACGCTTCCCGATCAATATCTTCCGGCGGCGCGGCCACCGCGTCGTTATCCCGTCGCGGTGTGTCGCCTCTTTCAAAAGCGGACACGCGGGCGCGATCGCCGACACCGATCACCGACAATCCCAATACGGTGATCAACGCCCCGGCTAGCAGTCCCCGGGCAACGCGTTTGCCGACTGGCTGGTGTGATCGGGCACGGTCGAGAAGTGAGACGATGCGACCTTCCAGTTGTGTGGAACGCGTGATCGCGACCCCAGAGACGAGCCGCGGTCGGCGATAGGCTCGCGCAATGTCAATCAGTTGCGCCGCATAGTCCGTGACTCGTTCGCCGGTGCCCACGACGCAATCGTCGCACGCCGATTCGCTCTCAATCCGCACGTTACGCAGTGCATACCAGGCCAATGGATGAAACCAATAGATGGCGCAGGCCAGTCGCGCTAGGGCTTGAAACAGTACATCCCACCGTTTCACGTGCGCCAACTCATGCAACAAGACCAACCGTCGCCGCGCCGCCGTCCAGTGTTGGGAATCGCGAGGCAGATAGACAACCGGAAAGAAGACGCCGGACGTCATTGGCACCACGCCATCTTCCGTTTGCCGCAACGTGACAGACCGTGACAGTCCCAGCCGCGCCGCCGCTTCCGCGCACAGATTCGTCCAGACCGGGTCCGTCATACGCTGCGAGCGTCGCGCCTGCCGGACACTGGCCGCCAATCCCAGGAACAACGGAGTTAGAAATAGAAGCGTCCCTGTCATCCAGGCACTGGCGAGTAGGTTGCGCGCGGTGGCGGATGAGGCGGACGCCATCGCCGGGCGAATGAGCGCCACCTGATCCGATGTCTCATCCGCACGCGTTTTGGTCGGGGCAGCGGACAGCATGAGTGGTACCGCCGTTTGATCGACTTGTTGTGACGACTTGGCTCCGTCTGTTTGAACGCCAGTTGGCCGATTGGTGGGAGTGGACGCCGGAGGTGCGACGGAGACGACAATGGTCGATGCGGCGGGCAAGACGGGAAGTCGCCACTGCGGAGGCAGCAACGCGCCGCACGGGATCATGCAGGCGGCGATCAATCCCAGACACCACACTCGGTGCCGCAGCGCTGCCGACGCCTGCCGCAAACCGGCCGTGGCTAGTGCCGTCATCGCCAATACGAGGGTGGTTTTGATGCCCGCCTCGATCAGAACATCCGCAACGAACGGATGCTGCAACAGCGCAATCGGATCAAGGTTCGTCAAATTCATCTTATTGACCATCCTTTCGCGCCTGGGCGATCAGTTGTTCAAGTTGGTTCAAGTCGTCGTCGGTCAAGTCGACGGATGAGACGTCAAGAATGGCAGCGACCGCGTCGGTTGGCGAACCGGAGAAGAAGGTGGTTAGCAACTGTTTCAGTGCGGACTGGCTGGCGTGGTGCCGCGATTGCGTCGGCCGATATACATACTTGGTTCCTTCACGGCGGTGCCGCAAGAATCCTTTGCTTTCCAGCAGTCGAATCATCGTGCGCACCGACGAATAGCTGGGCGGATCGGGCAGTCGCTGGAGGACGTCCCCCACCGAGGCCTCTTCCAATTCGTAGATCACGTGCATGATCTGCCGTTCGCGCCGGCCGAGGTCGTGGTCCGATTTTTTTCGTGCCATGGGGTGAGCTCTTTGTCGTCGACGACAGGGGCGTCGTGACGGTTCGCGGATGTGGCAATTAATTCACACATGCTAATCTATTGCCACACTGCCTGGTCTGTCAAGCGCAAACATATGAAACGCCAACACGGATGCCCGGCACCAACCTCCTGAGCCAGCAAGTCTGGCACAAACCTTTTTGAATCTCCCCGATTCTCAGCCCGCCAAATCCATGTTTGCGCTCACATACCTGCGTCAAAGCGACCGTAGCCCGTGCTTCTCGTACACACTGGTGTACTGGTCCTGCGTGCTCGCCCGATCGAGCCCCATGATCAACGCCACGATGCCGTCGATCCGTTCCACGCTCTTTTTCTTCGACGGTTTCCAATTGTCGGCGGCGGCGGTTTCGATCGAGACGTTGCCGGCCATCCAACGCAGCACCGGGTGTCCGGCATGGGCCAGTTTGCGGCTCAATACCAACTCTTCGAGCTTCTTCGTCGGCGCGCTCATGCTGGCATAGCCCTGGCCGAAGGCGACCATCTCGAAGCCGTCGCCCTCCAGTTGCGTCGCCAACTGCGTGGCGTTCCAGCGGTCGATGGCGATTTCGCGAATCTCGAACTGCTCGTTGAGTTCATTGATCCGGCGGCGGATGACGTCGTAGTCGACCACCTCACCGGAGGTCGCCTCCATGTGGTCGTCCCGAATCCATTGCACGTACGGCACACGGTCGCGACGTTCCCGTTTGCGGGCGCCTTCTTCGGGAACCCAGAACAGCGGTAGCACGTCGGCCCGCCCCTCGTCCTCGTCGGGAAAGACCAGCACCAGTGCCGAGACATCTGTCGTGGAAGAGAGATCCAACCCGCCGAAGCAATCTCGCCCGCGCAGATCCTCCAGCGGTGTGTTACAGGCATCCCATTTGTCCATGCTCAGCCAACGCACATCCTGTTCAGTCCATTGATTCAAGCGATAGCGGCGGAACGAGTTTTCTTTCGCTGGCGACTCCTGGGCTTCGGTACAGTCCTCGGCGAATTGGTCCGCGTTGATCGTGATCCCGAAACTGGGGTTGGCTGTTTTCCAGACGTTGGGATCGGTCCAATCCGCCTCGTCACTGGCCGCAGCGACAAAGGGAAAGAACGACGTATCCTCAATCGTGCCGTCGAGCACCTTGAGTGCGTAGTCGTGTTGTTCCCAACAGATTGAGTGCCGGTCGTAGCCGGCGGTGGTGATCGCCAATTGCAGTGGTTGCCTTCGCGAGGCCCCCGCGTAGCGTAACGTGTCCCACAGATCACGGGTCCGCTGAGCGTGCAGTTCGTCAATCAGCACCGCATGTGCGTTGAGACCTTCCTTGGCTGGGACGTCGGCGGACAGCGCCTTGTAGAACGACCGCGTGCGGTGATACACGATCCGTTTCGTCGAACGGACGACCTTCAACCGCCGGGTGAGATCGGGCGATTCGTCAACCATGTGCGCCGCTTCACCATACACAATTAAAGCTTGGTCACGGTCGACGGCGGCGCTGTAGATTTCCGCTCCCGGTTCGTTATCGCCGACTAGCAAGTACAGATTCAGCCCGGAGAAGAGCGTGCTCTTGCCGTTCTTCTTGGGGACCTCAATATAGCCTCGCCGGAACCGCCGCGTGCCATCGGGACGTTTCCAGCCAAAGAGCGGAGCCACCACCTCTTGCCACTACCAATCGAGTAGGTCAAACGGCTGACCGGCCCATTGGCCTTTGGAGTGCCGCAGGAACTTGCGGAAAAACAAGCGGACCCGTTCGGCAGCGTGGAGGTCGAACCAGCAACCATCAGCAACCGCCCGCTCGTCGGCGGACGTGCGTATCCAATCCGAAGTCAGCGATTCGACCTCGCGCGACATTAGCCCGCCTCCAGAAACAGGTCAAACTCATCCACGGCGCCGGCACCTTCGGGCAATTAGATCCGGCTGCGGCTGCTGGGCGTGAGTCCAAACTCAACCATCAACTTCCGCATCGCCTCCATCGCCTGATCCGCGACGGTCAGGTAAGGGCTTTTCATGGGGAAGCCCTTCGCCGGCGATTTCACGATCGTGCCATACTTCTTGACCTGCTCTTCGGCATGCACCCACCGCGAATACGCCACGCAGTAAGCTGCCAGGGCCGAGCGATCGGCCAACGTCAGCAGGCCCATGTCTATGAGCACTTTCGCCGTGCGGAACCATTCAGCGCGAGCGATGTCGTCAAGATGCTCGGGGCAGTCCGGGACTTCAGGCTTAGCATGCGGTTCGCGAGCATTGAGCGGTCGTTTACCCGGATTTCCCTCCAATGTTTTCAATGCTGTTGGCTTTGGTTTGCGACCTCGCATGACATGCTTTCCAGCATCAAATTGATGCGAAATGATGCTTTACCCAACTTCACACCCCCCGGTCTCCAATTTCGCGGAAAAACACGCATCGTTGGCGATGTGGTATTGGGGGTTGAGTCCTTAGGGATCTAAGGTACCCCCCTTAGGGACCCGGTCATCTTTCCACCGGCAGCGACCCGGTCAGCATTCGGCGCGGTGGCTCCGGTCGTATACTTCCGTTTGTCCTCATCCGTTTTCAGCTTGTGATGCCGACGGCAACGCGTCCGCAGGTTGTCGAGGTCGAGCCGCAGGTCCGGGCGTACGTCGATGGGGATGACGTGATCGACTTCTAAGTTCCGCGTATTGACTACACCGTCGTCCAGGCAGTCCTCGCAATAGGGATGCCGTTTGATGTGGATGCGCCGCACCTTCCGCCAACGTTCGTCGTACCCGCGCTGTGCCGGGGTGCCACGTCGCTCGTCCGACCAACGGTGCGATGCCTCGCGGTTGTGATCATCGCAGAACCGGTCCCGCGTCGTGTTGGGACATCCGGGATGGCTGCAGCGGGTCTTAAGCTTGGCGGGCATGCGAACGTCCTCCGTGGAAACCATTGCAGGTATTCTACCCGGCGAGCTACGCGGTGAAAGACTGAATCGCTGCCAATCACAGCCAACGCAGAAAATCATTACGCATCTAGCGTTCGGCTGTAGAAAATCTTTCGCTTTCCAACTCGTACGTGACGATTTCCCACCCGCAACTACGGCAACGATTGCGGCGACGTATCTGCCCCTTGGGTACCACCCGGCTTCACGGCTTTAGTCAATCGTTTCTTAGTACCCAATTGGGCCATCGAATGATTGTGTCGGCGCGGAAGTAGTTTAACGGGGCATGTCATCGGTCGTATCGACTAGCATTTCTTCCGACTCCAATTGGTTCATCCTCCATTCTTTCTCGACAATCAGACGTGCGCCTCGGCGGAACGTCATATATGACCAAGCCCATTGAAGTACGACAAAGAAGCGGTTTTTGAAACCAGTCAGATAGTAGATATGCACGATCAACCATGTGACCCAAGCAAACCAGCCCGCGAATTTGAATCGACCAATCTCCACGATCGCGCGGCTTCTTCCAATCGTTGCCATTTGACCTTTATCGAAAAACTGAAATTGCGTTCGCGGTTTGCCACTCAGCTCTTGGACAATTGTCTTTCCAATGAAGCGTCCCTGTTGCAGTGCAACTGGCGCGGTTCCCTGTAACGGTCTGTCCGTTTGGTGTGTAAAGCACGCCTGGTCTCCCGCAACGAAAACATTCGAGTGATCCGCGATGCTGAGGTCTGGTTCGACGATGACTCGGCCGCGGCCATCGACTGGCATTCCGTTGGAACGACCAATCTCAGAAGCTTCAGTTCCCGCAGCCCATAAGGCTGTCGCTGTCTGAATTCTTTCGTCACCCATCTCGACTCCATTCGCATCGACGTTGGTAACGATTGAGGAGGTCCAGATCTGTACGCCCAGTTTTTCCAGATCCCGCGCAGCACGCCCTGCCTGTTCTTCGGAGAACATCGGCAAGATCCGAGGACCAGCTTCGACAAGTATCACGCGTGTCAGCCGTGGATTGATACGTCGAAAATCTCTGGCCAATGTATAACGGCTCATTTCTCCAATTGCGCCAGCCAACTCCACACCGGTTGGGCCTCCACCAACGATGACAAAAGTCAAATACTTCTTCTGTTCATCAGGCTCTTCGATACGTTCAGCTTGCTCGAATGCTGCCAAAACCCGACGACGGATTTCAGTCGCTTGGGCGACGGTCTTTAACCCAGGAGCGAACTCTTCCCATTCAGCGTGCCCGAAATAGCTGTGTGTCGCCCCGCAAGCAATGACCAAATAGTCATAGTGGAGTACGCCGAAATCGAATTCGACGCAGGCACAATCTAGTTTGATCGATCGTGCTTCCCCTTGCAGCACATGAATATTGCTGAATCCCGAAAGGATGCTACGAATCGGTGCCGCAATATCGGCTGGGCTGAGCCCCGCCATGGCGACTTGGTACAGCAGTGGCTGAAAGAGATGGTGATTCTGACGATCAACAATCGTCACCGTTATCCCTGCTGCGTCACCCAAGGACTTGGCAGCATTCAAGCCGGCGATTCCGCCCCCAATGATTAACACGTGAGTAGCCATGTTTGTTTTTCAGATCATTCTGAATCCAAAAATCCTTGAGTTTTCGAGACACGGTCGGGAGTTATCGAAGCGTGAATCTCCCCATGAAGTACCATTCCCATCAAACGCATGAGTTTCTGATGCGTTCATACTGATTCGAAAAAGTAAGGCGGTCTAGAACAATCGCTCAAAGACACTGCTCGGCGTAAATCAAAAAAGGGCGTTAATTGGTTTGTCCCACATGCGAGTCAGCGCGGCGGCTTCTGGATACAACTCATGTGGACACGTCGACTCCGCGATCAGTTAATGCTGATCAACTCGACGATGAAATGCAGCGTTGCATTCGGTGGAACGGCGGCACCGGCCCCCCGTTGTCCGTATCCCAACCCAGGAGGAATAGTCAGTTCAATCATTCCGCCAACACCGACCAACTGCATCCCTTCGGTCCAGCCAGGGATAACTCCCCCCAGCGGGAACGAAATCGGTTCACCCCGTTTGTAGGAACTGTCGAATTCCGTTTCATCATCGAGCCAACCTCGGTAATTGACAGTCACTGAATTGTTGGGGTTCGCTTTTTCTCCGTCTGATTTTCGCAGAATACGATACTTGAGTCCCGATTCGGTTTCTGTGAATTCTTCCGGCGCATCATCATCAACGGGGCCTATATCACTCATTAATCGCTCCTTGTCGATTTTCGATAGTCTTCAGATTGCTGAAACAAAGCTTAGTCTAAGTGGTTACGGTCGGCAGATACAACTGAAGCACTCTCACGGATTATTTTGTAGTCAAGTGGTTCGGTATTGGTCGTAAAGAAATGCCCTCTACCGCACCGGGGTCACGTGGGGCGTTGTCGTTGGTACCGTTGGCCATTGCTCAATCCTCCGCGTTTGGTAGCGCCGTGGGGCCTGTGTTCGCCCCAAATTCTTTTCAGCGGAATCCTGTGGAATACTACCAGATGTCGCTGGATGTTCGTTCCAGATCGAGGTAACTGACTGTCCTGTCGGTGGCCGTGTTGGCTGCCGGACAGACACAAACCCCATAACTCGAAAGGGACGACACGATGGCCACGAAGAAAACCACGGCGAAGAAGGCGACGACAAAGAAGACCGCGACGCGGAAACAGGCTACGGCGAAGAAGGCTCCCGCCAAGGCAGCGACGAAGAAACCCGCCGCCAAGAAGGTCGCTGCCAAAACGGGCGTCAAGAAACTGAGCGCCCTGGACGCGGCGGCGAAGGTCCTCGGCGAAACGAAGGAACCGCTCAATGCCAGGGGGATGATCGAACGGATGGCGGCGAAGGGCTATTGGATCAGCCCGGGTGGCAAGACGCCACACGCTACGCTCTACGCGGCTATCCTCCGCGAGATCCAGACCAAGGGGAAGGAGGCCCGTTTCGCCAAGACTGATCGCGGGCACTTCGCGCTCATTAAATAGCCCGATCCCGGCTCAGATCGCCTCGCACGCCCCACGTTCACCACGTCGGGGCTTTTTGTTGTTTGTGGTAGTTTTCGCCAAACCTCCGCATCAGTCGGCGTACGAACCAACGTTGTAGTCTTTTGGAACGCAGACTGCACGAAGGGCAATCTCCGGCGAGGTTCGGTCGCGATCAACGTGGTCATCCCAGCAACTCGCGTTGCCGACCAGTAACGCTTATTCCTAGGCATCTAGACTGGTCGATGCCCCTATCACAGGTCAGGGCGACCGAAACACCAAATTGCATCCTACTAACCGGGGTCGGAAGATTTCACCGACGGGCGAAGAGTTGTAACGACAAAGAGTATCGATGCGATCTTCCAAAACCGGCTGCTTCAATTTATGATCGGTATCAGAACAAGAAACATTCCAACAGAGGCATTCGGGTAGCAAATCGTGGACCCCAATCACTTACCAGTAGGAGACACTTCGCCCTATCACGATGCCCTTGCACAATGTGTTGATCACTGGGGACTGGTTCCCGGTAAGACGGAGTTAGTCCGCGACGGTGTCAATCATGTGTTTGCCACGGAGTTCGTGAACGGTGACCCGGTGATTATCCGCATCAGCGACGGTGCCCTGCGCAGTCGAGGCGAGGTGTTGGGAGAATTGCTCTGGCTCGATCACTTGATCCACCATGGCTGCACGGTCACGACACCGATTCCTTCACGCGGCGGAGAACTGCTTGAGACAATCGAACTGGACGTGGGCACAATGCACGTCTGTTGCTTCAAGCGTTTCAGGGGGCAGCAACTCGACCCGGCGAACGATGCACAGTGGAACGACGAACTCTTTCTAAAACTTGGCCGCGAGACCGGCCGCATCCATCGAGTTTCGGACGAGTTGCAATTACCTGCCGACCGTAATCGCTGGCATTGGTACGAGAGCAAACTCGGGCAGTTTCCTGATCCTCTTCCCTCAGCCTTCAACCCGCAAGTTGCCGACGCAATGCAAGCTTTCATAGATGAATTGCGCGGGCGACCGACACCGTCTCGTCACTATGGACTGGTCCATCGAGACCTTCACTCGGGGAATTTTCTTGTCGAGGATGGCGAGATACAGATCATCGATTTCGACCTTGGCTGTTACGGCTGGCGGACGATGGACTTCGCCGTCCTGCTCTTTTCGCACTACTACTATCCAAGTCTCCGAGTCCCGCACACTAGCTCCGAGTTGGCCGGACATGTCCTGGCAATGATGGTACAGGGCTACCGCGACGAATACACTTTCGACCGCGAACAGTTAGACACGGTTGGAGACATGATCTTACTACGTACAATTCTCAACTACATCATCATGGTGCCAGCCGTGGAACATTGGCAGATCGCGATGGGCGATCCACAACCGCCCGTAACAGAAAGCCTAACGTGGATCGAGCAACTCTGGCTTGACGGCCACAAACTGCAAGTCGACCTTAGCCAGTTATAGCCGGGCCAGAAACGCCGCAATGTCAGCGTTGGCTTGGGCGGACGCCTCTGGGATCAGTTCGTCCTGCATAAAGAAACTGTGCGGCATGGCGGCATAGACGTGATCCTCGACGTGGGCGCCTGCGGCACGGGCACGGTCGACAAAGATCCGATTGTCTTCACACATCGCATCTTGCTCGCCAATCACGACCATCAGCGGTGGCAAACGAGACAGGTCGCCATAGACAGGGCTTACATAGGGGTGGCGCCAATCCTCAATGCGCGGCACGTAGCACGACCGCCCGAAACCGAAAAGCGTCAAATCCTGAATTGGGTGATTCCAGGCGGACTCGACAAAACCGGGCACTTCTTCATAGACCATGTTCGTCGCAGGGCACAGGGCGAGCACGGCCTCAGGCGCCTGTAGATCATGATCCGCCGCGTAAAACGCTGCTGCGGGTCCAAGGTTGCCGCCAGCGGAATCGCCACCCACGACAACCGGTCCACTGCCATTCTTCTGACAGTGTTGTACAACACCAATCACGTCGTGCAGTGCGGCGGGGAATGGGTCCTCTGGCCCCAGGCGATAGTTCACTGCAATTACCGTCCACCGAGTTAAGGCAGCCATTCGCTTTGCCCAGGCCAGATGCTTTCCCGAGATAGGCGAAATCCAGGCACCGCCGTGCAGATAAACCCATGTGCCGGTCCCAACATTTGGCGGCGTAAAACGTGTGACCGACACATCGTTGCCGTCCAAGCCGCGCAGGGTGGTCTCTTCGCGTGAAACCTCTGGGAAGAGTTCCAATCCTGAGTGCGCAGGGTTTCCCCACGAGTCGCGTATTTTGGCAATCAGTACGTCGCGCAGTTGAGGCAGCTGACAGACACGGTCATAGTATGCCTTCGCCGGGCCCGGCTGCGTCCAAACATTGGTTCCTTCTTTGAACACACTCACCTTGCATCCTCCGCATACACGGCCAAAACTCAACGATCGCAAACGCTCCGCTCAGGAAGAAATTGTACCGGACTTGACGGACCGAATAAATACGACTTGACACGAACCCCGAAACTCGAAAGGGACGACACGCTGGCCACGAAGAAAACCACGGCGAAGAAGGCAACGACCAAGAAGGCCACAACGCGGAAACAGGCAACGGTGAAGAATGCGGCTCCCAAACCAACGAAGACCAAAATAAACGCCACCAAGAAATCCCCCGCAAAACGGACGAAGAGAAAATGAGCGCTCTCGATGCGGCGGCGAAGGGCTATTGGACCAGCCCCAGCGGCAAGACGTCGCACGCCACACTTTACGCCGCTATCCTCCGCGAGATTCAAACCAAGGGAAAGGAAGACCGGTTCACGAAAACTGACCGCGGCCACTTCGCGATCAACTAATAGCCCCGATCCCTACCCAGATCGCCACAGACGCCCTACATTCGCCACGGCGGGGCGTTTTGTTGTTAGGCGTAGGCTTGGGCAACGTCCCTTTACTTGGCCACTCGGCCCAATATTGTCGCGATTTCTGGAGCACTCCACTGGAGGCGAAGTCCTGCGGTTCACGGTAGACACGACTGGGTCATTCCGATAACTTCGCGTCACACAAAGGAAACACTCGACGAAATACGTCATCTGATTTCTGGTCTCACCGTGATGAAGTGTACGCGTGGCTGCAGCAACTCGTCGACTGCCGACACGCCGGTGCGTCACCTTAACTCTCTGAGCCATGCGTGAACTTCAGACTAATTTCCCTGATCTCCCGCCGTACACTTACGTGCCAGGCTACGCGCCTCACCCGGTCTCTGATCCGGATGGACACATGCAGCAGATCAGCCTACCCGAGACGTGGTCTCAGCAGGATCATCTGCAGTGGGGGAGGCGGTTGTTCGAACACGGCTATTACTGGGAATCCCACGAAGCCTGGGAACACTTATGGCTGGAACTCGGGCGAACCTCGGAAGAAGCACTTACAATGAAAGGGATGATCAAGCTCGCAGCCAGTGCCGTCAAATGTCGCGAGGGCAATTCCACCGGCGCGATCCGTCATGCATCACGAGCGGCCGAACTGCTGCGTCCGGGTTCAAATTCGGTCCTGTTCGAAGACTGCAATCTGAAAGCTGCCCGCGAATCAGCGAAACGAATTACCGAATCACCTCCCGTCGATCATGTCGCTCCGTCGGACCAGCCTGTGCCGCTACCTGGACTGCAAATCTAAAGGTCTGAAATTCTCGGACGAAGTATCATTTCCTTCATGCTGCATCGTGCGAAGAAGCCAGAGTTATTCCGATTGTCTGATCGCGAGGTACTCAATGCCAAAATCGGGTCTTGGTTTCTTAGAACAGGTGAATTATTTTTCTCCCGTGCGGCAGCTCTAAGCCTGCTGACGCTTTTCTCAATGACGAAGATTTGAAGCAAGCCGTTCTGGAACGCTCGCCCCCCAGACGCAGGCTACCTGGCGATGGGTGGCGACCTGTTACATTCTGTCGTTCAGCCACAGGCAACATTCAGAATTACACCAGGTGCTGAAAAACTCGCTCCGCCAACTCATACATCAATTGGGAAGGTCAATAGTCGACCGTGTTCTGGCTTTAATAGGCGGTGACACTGAATCCATAACGTACGTCGGACACATCCACCGAACGCAAATCGCGGTGTCTCAAACTGACAGAAATTGGACAAACCTGCCCAGCTTAGTGTTTTGTCCAACTGCAGGCGGTGAAGGAGACTTCTGCAGTTCCGCCACTACATCGACGACAACTTGGCAATCGCCTCGAATCCCCAATTCAACCACCAGCTTTGTGACGAATGAGGGCGTGTCCTGAGCGGGCTAAACGCTACCTTCGAATGCCTCCACAAAAATCAACAGCGCGAAAAATGACGATTTCGGCTCGGGTACAATGACCTCTATCCGAAGTGCTACCTGACAGGATTAACCACTTCCTGCTACCCGCTCCCAAGTCGTAACACGCTCGCCACAATTCCGGCATTCCCGTCGCCGCACCAACCTTTCGCCTTTTGCGGCTCGCGTGTAGATCACACGTAAACGCCGATGGCCGCAGGCACCGCACTGCAGGCCACGCTGCAGATCCGATGTCGCAATTTTATCTTCTCGCTTTTTCATCCTGCTCGTTCTCCATCGCCACGTTGGTGAATCTGCCCCATCCGGTCGCTCCGGCTGATCCCGCCATGCCCGACGTTGGCTAGCGACCCCGCATCGAGGTAGCGCACGGGTTTGTTCTGCTCCTTCGCGGTCTCGATTTCCGCCGCAACGCCCACACTCGCCAGCCAGCCAGCCAGCATGAGCACGACCACCTCATCACACAGTTCCAAGAACCGGCGGTCGTGTGCTTCCCAAAACGACCAATCCGTCGGCACGCCGTACAGCGAAATCGCATGGCCATGCGCTACCGGCGAAAACACCACTTCACCGGAACGAATCAACCGCGCCGCCACACGGCACGCTGCACGAAACCGGCGCTCGCGAATGATAGCGTCCGGATGCGAGTAAGGTGATGCCAAATAGATCACGCCTTCACCTCCTTGGTGGCAGGAATTCGCTCCGCCTTCTGGCCCGTAAATTGCTCCCAGCGCTCGACGGCAACATCCACAAATGTCGGTGCGATCTCCATGGCGAAACAGCGGCGGCCCAGTTGTTCCGCTGCCAATATTTGTGAACCGGAGCCACTGAACGGCTCGAAACAGACATCGCCGGCGCGTGTGTGCTTCCGCATCGGGCGTGCGAAAAGCTCGACCGGTTTCTGGGTCGGGTGTTTATTTCCCACAACGCGGGCCTTACCTTCCCAGTCGACATTCCAGACTGAATCGACCTCGTGCCGGCCGTCGTGATCCGGCTGGCTGCCACGGACCCAACCCAGCATGCAGGGCTCGTGCCGGAAGTGCCAATAGACGCGGCCAAAGACCGGCGTCGGCTTAACCCAAATAATTTGCTGGTTGTCTAGAATGCCTAGTTGATCCCAGGTCCGTTGAATCACACCGCACCGTTTGTGCGCGTGCCAACAGTAGATCGCCGCCTTGGGTGCGACCACTCCGAGAACGCAAGTGAATAGCTGCGTAAAGAAAGCATCCGCATCGGAGATGTCGATCTCCCGGTAGGTATCTGACCAATCTTTCCCGGACTCATTGGGCCGATCACCGGTGTAATCAACGAGATACGGAGGATCAGTCGCGACAAGCGCGGCTTTCTCACCGTCCATCACGCGCAAAGTATCTTCGATTGATGTGGAGTCACCGCAAAAAAGTCTGTGGCTGCCCAAAAGCCACAGGTCGCCGGGTTTTGTAATTGGCTCGTCCGGCACCTCCGGTACATCATCCGGATCGGTGAGGCCTTCTTTCACCTCACCACCAGACCATTTGGCCAACTCGTCCTCGCTGAAACCGGTCAGTTCAAGGTCGAACCCCATCGCTTGCAGGTCGGCCAATTCTAGCGAAAGGAGATCCGCGTCCCATTCAGCCAATGTGGCCGTCTGGTTATCGGCAAGCCGATAGCCTCTGATCTGCTCGGGCGACAAGTCCTTAGCGACGTGAACGGGCACTTTTTCGAGTCCCAATTTCTGCGCCGCCTTCCAACGGGTGTGCCCACAGATAATGATCCCTTCCTCATCCACCACGACCGGCTGGCGAAACCCATATTCGCGAAGCGATGCCGCCACAGCATCCACCGCGCCATCATTGACGCGTGGGTTCTGCTGGTACGGTTTGATCTCCGTCAATTTTCGTTGCGAGATTCTCATTACGAACGTCTCCTAGAATTGAATAGTTCACATAACCTCAATCGAGGTCATCGATCAGCGTTTCCCGCAGTTGCCGTCGCTTCTCAGTCAGTTCGCTCTGCTCTCGTTGTTCGCGGTTTACCTCCGCCTCGAATGCGCCCAGATCAAGTACTCCTCGAATTGCTGCCTCTGTGATCTCTCGGAGTTGCTCGGATGTAAGAGATTCCAGTTCCCAGGCCCGGTCGCCGTGGGCTTCTACAAACCGTCGATAGCGCGACGAGGTCTCCTTCGAGAGCTGACCTTCGTGCAGATCCATCGATCGAACTTGTTCGGCAGTGAGCGCGGCCTTCACGATCCGCAGTCGGTCGGCAGGAACGTCGAATTCGTCACGAAGCGAGATGCCGAAGCTAGCCGGGATGTCTTCGCCTTCTGGGTCAAAGTCGCTGACCACGATAACCACAAGTTTTTCGCGACTGCTCTTGTTGAAGCGATCGACCATCTCTTTGCGGGGCGGCAACGACGAGTAACCGCGCCCGCTGGTCATGGGGAGCGTGTATTTGCCAGCGACGCTACGGAGTTGGCTGGCGACCGTGTTTTTCTCAACGAGCAACTCGATCCAATTCGGCTGGCTCTGCAATAGATCACGCCAATAACCAGTCAAGAATTGATCGCATTCCCGGCGGACGAAGTCCCCCACACCGCGATGCGTGTCCCACACCACTACAGGCCGCGTCTCATCGGAGATGGCGTCAAATGGCACCGAACCGTCCAAGCGGAGCCGGGTTAGCATATTGGTGACGTCGTCGTAGACGGGTGGAGTATTGGCAAAGGGTACGCGTGTGCGGTCGTTACGGACCAATCCAGGGATATTGAGTAGGCGGTAGAATACAGATCGATCACTCAACGGCCAGTTGTGTCTCTCGGCGTTTACAACGGAAACGATTGCTTCCCGCAGTTCCAGTTTGTCCCGAATCGCTGAGCGGCGTTTGCGCTTGCGTAGTGGCACCGTCGCGTTTCCTTCAACAGCGGCAGCGTCACGTCGGAACCGGCGAACCTGAATACAGGAGACGTCCGACATCAATGCCACCTCCTCGCGGAGTTGCTCAGCAGTGGTTTTGATGCGTTGCCGGTTGAAACTAGCCAGTAGTCGCAGGAATTCGTCTTGGTCTCCGTTATAGGAGACGTCGTGTCGAATACGAACTGGGAGACGTTCGAGCCCCAGCCACTGTGCTGCCGCATGACGACGATGACCCGAAAGAATGTAACCGTCACCACTGACGACAATGGGCTCCAGAATGCCATTTTTGCGGACGTCCTCGACCAACGCCAGAAAGGATGGTTCAGCTTCGTCAACCGGATCGTAGAGTTGGTCGTTAAGTGGAGCAGGCGAGATCGCCAAAGTACACACTACGTGCAGGCATGCCTCGACGGACTGTGTACTTTGAGGACGAAGGAGAATGCGACCTTCCTCTTCAAGCCGCTTGCGATGGTTCGAGACGGTCCGGTTGCTGACGCCGACCGCGAGGGCGATTTCGCGATCACTCAATAATCGCCAGTGCTCGATGAGCGCATCCCGGACACGGTCTGACTTCCGTTGCCGGCTGGTTGAGGACATCCTCACGGGCATGGCGCGACCTCCTCAGCGAAAGTAGCAATTAGGTGCCAACCCGATCGTTCACCCACCTTTTGCACTAGACCACGGCGTTCGAGACCGTTGAGGTACTCGCGAACCCGGCGCGGCTTCATATTGACCGTGGTGGCAAGCTGTGAGGTGCTAACGGCGGTTTTTCCTAATATGGATATATTTGGGTTTACCGCCGTTAATTCTCGAAAGGCGTTCAATATGGCCACACTTGAGTCATTGAGGATTTCGACCCCGGTATCGGAAAGCGGTAGGCCACACTCCTCGTTACTAAGGACCACCACCTCGCAACCGGTCTCCAAAATGCCTCGCCCCTCCCCGTGCCAAACCCTCTTCGTAACCATGCTCTTTGGACCTGTTTTTTGAAACCCAGTAGTAGCAAGGGTTTACAAAAGTTCGAGTCCGTCACGGTGGCTCGAAACGTAACCAACCCTCTTCGAACTTTTTTGAAGTTGGTTAACAGCCCGCGCGACATTTTGCGGCGGCAATCTGGGCAGGCTTTGCGGACCAGCGATGGTCAATGCGTCGGGAGGGCTCATTTGGGCTCTTCAACCGGGTGCGGCGAGCGTCTCAGCGGTGTATCAATAGTTTTGAACACCCCCAGGAAACCGCTGAATTTGAAGGGATTCTACCACGATGGGACGGGTTTTCCAGCCGCTGCTATTTCTGCTTGCGCGATGCAGTCGAAACGAAATGATCCGGCAGGTCGAATGGCTCAAAGCGGAAAACGAAATGCTCCGCAAACGCATCGACAAGAAACGGATCTTCCTCGAACCGGAGGAGAAAGCGCGGCTGATGAAACTAGGGCAGGGGATTGGGTCCGACCTCAAGCATCTGATCACGATCGTGTCGTACAACACATTTCTGAGTTGGCTGCGAAATGAGCGGGGCGGTCATAAGCCCAAGAAAATGGGACGTCCGCGAACCGCTGAATCGATCCGCAAGGTGATCGTGAAGATCGGCTCGGAAACTGGCTGGAGCTATACCCGCATTATGGGAGAGCTTAAGAAGCTCGGCCTTAAACCACCGTCTCGCAACACGGTCAAGCGGATCATGAAGGCACACGACCTCGATCCCGGTCCGACCCGTGGTCCGGACAGTTGGCACGAGTTCCTCAAACGGCATGCGGAGACACTCTATCAGTGCGATTTCTTTTCCAAGCGAGTCTGGACCAAGTTCGGCCCACGGCAGTATTTCGTGCTGGTGTTTCTGCACCTGGACAGTCGAAAGGTGTTCGTGACGAAGTGCACGCGGAAGCCGACGACGGAATGGATGATCGAGCAGGCGCAGCGATTTGTGGAACACGTGAAATCCACTGGCCAAGAAGCCACGTTGATATTGCGCGACCGGGACAGCCTTTACCGTCGGGAATTTGACAAGGTCCTACGAGATGCCGGTATCAAGGTGAAGAAAAACAGCGTGCGGGCGCCGAATCTGCAGGCGCACATCGAGCGGTTTATCCAGAGCCTGCAGCAAGAGGCGCTGGACTATTTCATCGCCTTTGGTCCCCAACATTTCGAGTACCTGATCTCGGAATACGTCGAGCATTACCATACGGAGCGGCCGCATCAGGCGTTGGGGAATGTGCCGTTGGCAGGTGATTTCTGCGAGGGTCAGGGTACTAAATTCGATGCTGTGGTTTGTCGGACGCGGCTTGGTGTAGTGTTGCGGCATTACGAAACGCGAGCAGCTTGACACCTGAACGCAATATTCAATGCTGCGATAACCTTCCACACTTATACCTCTCCTCACCGTCAGAAACAACAAATTCGTACTTATTCAGATCGTTCGCCGCGAGCGACTCGGCGGGCTGATTCAGTGGTACGAACGGGCTGCGTGATTGCATCATCGCCCACGTCTTCGTGGCTGCGCTCGCCTTGCGCTCTTACCGTGACAAACTCCCAATTTGCAATAGCAACTGTGGCTGGATACCATGATTTCCGCCGACATTTCTACCAATTATTTTTCGCGCGAAACTCGTTTCGTCGTACAACTTCCGTTGCTCACTGTTTTTGGACCGCGCGTGGCAGATCAGTCGGCTCCTATTCCGTTCGATCTGTTGTATCGGGTATAATGCCAAGAGTACATCTCCGCGACCAATAGCAGGCATACTTTATCGGACATCCTCGAATTGCGAAGTCCCTCGCCCCAGTAAAACGCGGTCTTTGAACCAAGTAAGGCCAGCGAATAGAAGAATGGCAATGCACAAGAAATTACAATTGGACTGCCGATATCTGGCGCCGTTATTGCTGGTTGTGTATGCCGGTGTTGCAAACGCCGGAATTGTTGTGAACCCGCCGGTGGTTGAACTCGGCAGCCCAGAAGTGACGTATCAGGTGCTTGTTACCGAGCAACCTTCAACCGGAGGACAGCTTGACAGGACACGATCGGCCAGATACGAAGTTGTCGACACGAACATTGCGATCGTCAATCCCGACGGCTTAATCCGACCTCGGCACGACGGCAAAACGGAATTAATTGTACGTTATGTTGATGACACGGTTCGTGTCCCAATTACCGTGCGTGGAGTCGACCATCCGCAGCCCGTCTCATTTCGGCATGAAATCATGCCGATTCTGACCAAGTCGGGTTGTAATTCCGGGGGTTGCCACGGGAAAGCCGACGGGCAAAACGGGTTCAAACTCAGCGTGTTCGGGTACGACGCCGACATCGACTATGATTCGCTGACGAAAGGTGGGCGCGGACGCCGCGTGTTTCCCGCGTCTTCGGATCAAAGTTTGTTGTTGCTCAAAGGCAGCGCTCAGGTGCCCCACGGAGGGGGTCGGAAACTTAAGCCAAACAGTCACCGCTACCGATTGTTGCGTCGTTGGATCGATGAGGGAGCGCATCGAGATTTGGGCCGACGTGCGGCGCTCGTTCGCATCGAAGTGCAACCCAAACAAATCTCGCTGAGCCCACACGGACATCAACAATTGAGAGTGACGGCCACCGATGCAGACGGCAATAGATTTTGCGTTACGACCGAAGGCGCTTACAATTCGAATGCAGACACGATTGCCACGATTGACGGACGAGGTTGGATAACCGCAGGCGACATACCCGGTGAGGCGGCCATGGTGGTAAGTTTCATGGGACAGGTCGATGTTTGTCGCGTAACGCTGCCGCGCGAAGGTGTGGATTTTGCGAGGCCTCCAGAAACCAACTTTGTCGACAAACACGCATGGGACAAACTGAAGCAATTGGGGATTCAGCCGAGTCGTCCGGCAAGCGACGCCATGTTCTTGAGACGTGTTTATCTTGATGTCATCGGCACGCTCCCCACGACCGAAGAGGCCCGAGCATTTCTTAGCAGTGACAATCCGGCCAAACGAGCGCAATTGATTGACAACCTGTTTCGCCGGCCCGCATACGCCGATTATTGGGCGCTTTTGTGGGCTGACATCTTACGCGTCGACCAAGGGGTCGTGCAGCCTCAAGGCGCTGTGGCGATGACGCGATGGTTGCGGAAACAAATCGCTCAAAATCGGCCTTACGATGAGTTTGTGTACGACATATTGACAGCTCGCGGCAATATCTATGCCGAAGGTCCCGCCGCGTTTTTCCGTGCTGTCAAAGATCCCGACGAATTGAGCCGCTCAATCAGCCAGTTGTTTCTCGGTGTTCGCATTGAATGCGCGCAATGCCATCACCATCCGTCGGAGCGGTGGGGGCAAGACGACTATTTTGCCTTTGCTGGTTTCTTCACGGGGATCAAACATAAGCCATTGCCGACCGGGGCGATTTCAATTATGCCGGTTCCCGGGACGGACACAATACACCCGCTCAGCGGCGTTTCGGTAGCCACAGCAGCGCTGGGTGCAGGGCCGGCCGATTTCACGGGTCGGCGTGATCGCCGCGAAGTACTGGCAGATTGGTTAACGAGCGACGACAATCCTTTTTTTGCGAAGATGATTGTCAATCGCATTTGGGCACACTATTTGGGACGGGGGCTGATCGAACCGATCGACGACATTCGAGCTACAAATCCGCCTTCGAATGAACCATTGATGGAAGCGCTAATAGCGCATTTACGCGAAGTGAACTTTGACTTGCGTGCGTTTACTAAGACATTACTCAATTCGCGACTTTACCAATTGAGTTCCGAGTCCAACGATGGCAACGTCGACGATTTTCAAAACTTTTCGCACGCATTATTCAAACCTATCAAGGCAGAAGTGCTACTCGATGCCGTGAATCAAGTGGCCGGAACAAACGAAAAGTTCGTCGGATGGCCCACCGGATATCGCGCGATTCAAGTGTGGGATAATAGGCTGCCGTCATATTTTTTCCGCATTTTTGGACGACCGCTTCGAACCAGCGTTTGCCAATGCGACCGGGGCGATGATCCGAGTATTTCTCAGGCACTGCATCTCATGAATTCCCGCGAATTTGCCGAAAAAATACGAAATCCTACCGGTCGGGCACGTCAGATCGCAAATTCGGAAATGTCGCATGTCGAGATGGTTGAAACCCTTTATCTTGCTGCCTTGTCGCGTTTTCCGACAGTTGGCGAGCAGCAGGTTATGTCCGAAGCGTTTAAGAACTCCGTAAGCGATACCCAAACGGCGGTCGAAGATGTGTTATGGACCTTGCTGAATACGAAGGAATTCATGTACAATCATTGATATGTTCGTTCCAAACGGCCAGAGCTTCAAATGAGCGAATGAGTCGAAATTGAGGTGGTGAGCATGCTCAAAATTTTTCTGGAAAACCGGCCGGTAAAATCGAATTTTTGCGACGGCATATCGCGCCGGCAAGCGTTGCGTTTGGGGAGCACGTCTCTGCTGGGCGGATTGACGTTGCCAAAACTGCTGGAAATGCAGGCAAATGCGGCGGATGAACTGCCAGCGAAAGCAAAGTCTGTAATCTTCCTGTTTTTAGCCGGTGGTCCCAGCACGATCGATATGTGGGACTTGAAACCACAGGCGCCAGCGGAAATACGCGGCCCATTCCAACAGATTTCGACTGCCGTGCCGGGGACATTCATCGGCGAGCATTTGCCCGAATGCGCGAAGATCTCGGACAAAATCTCCATCCTCCGTAGCCACAGCCACAAGATCAACGGGCATACGACCGGTTTTCACTATGTGATGACCGGTTATGAGGCGGCTTTTGCTGAGGGCCAAACAACACGGATTCCGACGAATGTCCTCTACCCGTCGCTAGGTTCGATTATTAGCAAAGAACTCGGCTCACGTGGTGCTGTGCCTCCCTACATTACAATGCCCAATCCTTTTACTGCTGGGGGGCCTGGGTTTTTGGGCGCTCGACACGCCTCGTTCGTGATTGAGAATGATCCTGCTCAACCCGATTTTGAAGTCAAAGATTTAGTACCACCGTTATCAATTGGTGGTGATCGAATGAGTTTGCGACAAAAGTTGTTGGCTGGCGTCGAGGGACTTCAAATAAGGCAATCAAACAAAACGCGCGTGGGCACGATGTCGACTTATTACGATAAAGCCTACGACCTCATCACCTCGCCTCAGGCAAAAGCGGCTTTCGATTTGCGATCTGAATCCGAAAGTCTCCGGGCTGCCTACGGGCACACTTCCTTGGGGCAGTCTGCCCTACTCGCACGTCGAATCGCCGAAGCAGGCGGCCGATTCATCGGAGTTGACCATGGCAGTTGGGACACGCATACTTTCAATTTCCGGACACACAAAGAAGATCTGATACCCGATCTGGATAAAGCATTAAGTGCTTTGGTTACAGACCTAGACGAGCGCGGGATGCTCGACGAAACCCTCGTCGTTGTTATGGGCGAAATGGGCCGCACACCGCGAATTGGGCCCAATGCTGGTCGCGGTCATTGGCCGATGGCGCAGAGCATTATCTTGGCAGGCGGCGGGACCAAGCCTGGCGCCGTAGTCGGCGGGACCGACAAGCATGCGGCGTACCCGGTTACCGAACCGTATGGTGTGCAAGATGTCCTGACGACGGTCCTCCACGCGCTGGGGGTGCAGACGGGCAAGGTCTATGAGACACCGTTGGGTCGGCCAATCCCCATGGCCAACGGCGGTCGCGTCATTACTGACCTATTCGCATAGCCGACGGGGATCATTTTGCCGAGCCGTCCGGCTAGCGACTCGTTCGGTTGGTAAGTAAATACGGCCATGGCGACTTCATAATCGCAAGCTCTCCACCGCGGATCTCAACATATGCAATACCGCCATGCCTTTTGGGTAATTGCGAGCCGATTGATATTGTCCACCGCGACTCAGGTGGCCTTCGCACAAAAGGCACCGGAAGTCGGTTATGTATTTCCACCTGGTGGCCCCGCCGGAAGTACGATTCAGGTGAAGCTGGGGGGGTATGACTGGACGTCCGACATGGAGCCATTTGTCATCGATTCGCCCGTTACGCTGACGATCAGCGGCCCGGGAAGCAAAATGCTGGTTCCGCAACCTCCCTATTGGTTCGGCCCCAAGGCGAACAGTTCCAAAGCATTTTTGATTCCGCGCGAATTCCCAGCCACATTTGCGATTCCCACTGGGACTCCACCGGGACTAATTTTTTGGCAGGCGGCCAATGCCAACGGTGCGACCAAAACCGGTGTCTTGATGGTTGGTCACGGCGCGGAAATTCTCGAAGATCAACACCGTTTGGAGCCGCAGCGATTACCCGAGTTTCCTGTGCTTGTAAACGGCTGCATCCAGCGAATCGAAGAACGGGATCAATATTGGTTTACACTTCCGGAATCAACTTGGGTCACGTTCGAATTGACCGCCCGACGGCTCGGGTCTCCGCTACATGGTGTCTTGGAAATACGTAATGCTAAAGGTATGACGGTTGCCGATGCGGTCGACAGCGAAGGGGTAGACACCTGCGTTACTTTTTTGGCAGAAGCCGGAGAGCGTTACCAACTCAGTCTTCACGATATCGATTTTCGAGGCAATCGGTCGTATGTTTATCGACTAAATGCCACCACCGGGCCGCGAATTGTTGCGACGATTCCCGCTTGTGTTCAACGCGGAAAGACTTCGGAAGTCGAGTTGATTGGAATGGGCCTACGATCGAGGGAGGCGAAATGGGAATCGATTAATACATCCGTCGAAATCCCGGCGACTATGCAGGGCAATGTGTTTCTCGCAACCGTTTCAGGGAGCCACGGGCAGGTCATAGAGTATTCGATTCCCGTCAGCGAGAATTCTGAAACGGTTCGTGGGGCTAACGGCGACCAGAACCACGAACTAACATTGCCATGCGGCGTCACCGCTCGTTTTTCCGATAAACGCGATCAACACCGTTATCAGTTCAGAGGTCGATCAGACGAACCGTTGAGGATTGCAGCCGAATCTTGGCGATTTGGATCAAAGTTGGATTTGTCGATTGCCGTCGTCGATTCTACCGGCAAAGAAGCGGCGGAGAACGACGACCTGCCCGGTACAACAGATGCGGGACTTGAATTCACGCCGCCCGCTGACGGAATCTACACCGTGGTTGTCACGGACACATCAAGTGCCCAAGGCAAGCCGAGCTCAATTTACCGGTTGTCCATTGAGCAGCCTGCCGCGACCTTTGCACTCACCATTCCCCAAACTGCAAGCATTCCGTTGGGCGGAGAATACAATCTGCCGGTGAACGTAAAACGCATCGGTGGATTCGATGGTGCCATCACATTGACTGTGGCAGGATTACCAGCTGGCGTCTCCGCGCCGGAGAACATTGTGGTCGCCCCTAACAAGAACGAAGGCAAGATTCTGCTTACATCTGACATGACCTCCGCTGTTCACGCGTCACTGATTACTGTCGCCGGCACTTCAACGATAGGTGAACGTCGCGTCATACGCACCGCGACGGCGGTTGCGGCCGGCAATCCGGTCGCACGTGTGGCGAGCGAAAACGAGGTTTCGGCAATGCTTCTGGCGGTAACGATGCAACCTCGTGCCGAAGTTGTTCCCGCCCATTCCGGCGTGAGCCGCACGGCTCATCGAGGGACGACATATCCGGCCGAAATCTTCGTCACTCGGAAGGAGAACTTTGACGGGCCGGTGATTGTGCGGATGTCGGCCTACCAACAGCGACACCGACAGGGCATGAACGCAGCAGACGTGACCGTTCCGGTGGGCGCCGACCGGATTATCTTCCCCTGTTTTTTGCCGGAATGGCTGGAAACAAACCGCACGTCGCGGATGCGGATGATATCTATCACCGAGGTGCCAGATCCACAGGGAAATATTCGGCAATTGGTGAATTACAAGGACGATGCGATTTCACTCTCGCTCGAAGGCGCATTATTGAAGGTTACAAACCCAGGACGTGAGATTTTGGCCAAACCGGGCGACCGCATTGAAATTCCAATTGAGATTCTGCGATCCGTCAAGCTACCCGAAGCTGTTCGTCTCGAATTGATTGTTTCAAAGGGTTTAAACGGAGCCCTACGCGCTGAACCGCTGGAGGTCCCAGCCGGTAAAAACCACACGGTGTTCGAAGTGTTCTCAAAGTCGGATGCGAGATTGCGTGGGATGCGTACGTTCAGCATTCGCGGAACGGCATTACAACAAGGCAAATTCCCGGCAGTCTCGCAAACGGTGGTTAAGGTGTTTTTTGAACCTTCACGCGCGGCGGAGTGAATCTTGTCATCTTACCGAATCAGAGATTGATCGGAGACACTGTAGATAAATGATCAACGGGACGTGCGATTACCGCCGCATCAGCCACACTTCCGCCACCTGACAGCCGCGGCGATCGACAAGGTCCCAGCGTAACTCGAGCGTGCCACCACGAGTCAGCGCCTGCGGAATGTCAAACTCCACGGGCCAGACGGGCACCGGCATGGGCAGCGCGCCATGAATCTGATGATCGTTGTTTGCCGTCAGCGTCATGACAGGCGCGAAGCGTCCGTGATAGGTAACGCGCAAGCGATACTTTGCATCCGCTGGCAGGTCCTTGTAGCGCATTGTCAACGGCGTCCCTTGGGCATAGTCGAGCCACGACCACTTCAGCGGGGAGATGCGGCCTCGGCTGTAATTGTCAAGAGAACGAAAATGTGCTTCCTGAGGACCGCGAACAAAGCCGGGGTCGTCCCGCCAAGTCGACGTTTGTACGAGATGTGGTTGCTTGGTCGCATTTCCCAAATCATCGTAGAAGCCTCCGGGACCGGGATCTTCCCAGTGCACGATGCGTTCAATCATTGCCAATTGTGTGACGGGATTTTCAGTGGATAAAATCCTTCTAAATTCTCCTTCGAGCCACAGGCGGTCGTTGAGCGGACGATCGAGTTTGTCAAGCAGGGCGCCGCGTTCCGGATTCCGAGCGAGAAACGGTTCGTCGATGCTCATCTGAAACCCAATCAGTCGCAACAACTTCACGCCCATCTCTTCGAGAAGTACGCGTTGGTCGAGAAACGCTCGCGTACGGTCGGGCTGAGCGAGTGCCGCGCGAGCGTTCTCGACGGCCTGTGCGACCCCCACTTCGCCCGCTTGAGTGAGCGCCTGCATCGCCTGCTGCTCATAGCCGTGTTCCACAAGGTGGCGAGCGCGGATGTACGCATCGAACGTTGCTCGAAATAGGTACATCTGGAATCGCCAGTTGTTGTTGAGTTTCGCGCCGCCTTGTCGTTCAAGTTTCCGCCAGTGGCGCAGAGTCGCATCGATGCCCTCGTTGTCTCGCACCGGCCCTTTCAAATTTTGTTCAAGCATTTTCAAACCGCGAGCGGAGTCAGCGCCGAGGTCCTCACCGAAGAACACTCGACCGTAGTCAAGCAGAATCTCATCCAGATCAACGTCGCCTTCCCAACCAAGTTCGCTCCAGACCATCTTGTTGAGATCGTCGTGAGCGCCATCGGAATACGAGACGAAACCATCCGAATACTTCGCCTGGAGATTGTGGATATGGCTCATCGCTACGGGGCGGGGATTGATTCCCTCGCGTCCCAGTGTCTGAGCCAGAATGCCGTCGAGTTCTGGAATGGGATACTGACAACGAATGTTGTGCGTGATGTCGGGATAGCGCCGGATTGGATACCTAGCAGGAGTTCGTCGACGCGTTTCCTCAAGCGAAATACCCGTGCCCGGCCCGAAGACCACGCCCGCTAGCCATTCCGGCTCATTCTTATCCAAGTAGTCGAAAAAGTAGTCGAGTTGCTGTGGGTTGAACTTCTGATGGGACACCCACAGTCCCGCCTCAGGAAAAATTTTATGAAGGACGTCAGCCTGCCGGCGCAGCCACGGCATCAGTAATTTCGGGTCGGTATGACCTGGATCGCCGCCTGGAACCATCACGTGGTCAATTCGCGCACACTCCGCGTAGAACTCGGCTCGGCGACGCATTGCTTTCTCCGCGACTGCGTGATCCGCAATGTCGACTTTCAGCGGTTCCCACAACCAGATGTCGATCCCATAGTCCTTAATCATCCGTGTGAGCTTCACATTCATCTCCCACTGGTCTTCTTGCAAAACTGGTCCATCCCGATATCCTCGCCCCCCCTCAAGAATTAACTCAACGCTGTTCGTCCCAAAGAGGATCATGTCACGGAGATATTGTTCGTAGGTCGGAACGTCCCATGCGTCATAGGTATTGGCGGTATGGCGATACCCGATCTGGTGCCCACGGATGGGGTATTGAGGGCTACGTGCGAGCGCAACCGTCGACGACAATTCAACTTTCCCAGGTGCCAACATCAATTTGCGCAGCAACCACCCCACAGCAAATAAGGCTCCCCGGCCATCACTGCCGACAAGATATATGGTGGGCGCATCGAGTCGCTTTGTATCGACCCATATTGCGTACCCGTCATCGGTGAGCGGAACTTTGAGGGTCCCCGGAGGCATTGCCCTATCTTCGGGAAAAGTTGTCCGTGTGCCGATGAGTATCAACGGCTGTGATGTCGTCGGGATCGATGCCGTCGATCGAAGACGAATTCCGGACCGTTTCTCGATTTCTTCCTGAAGCATGATGACGGTCTTGGCAGGAAGCACGTCGCCCGCTCCAACGATCACTGCGCGAGAAAGATCGAGAGTAGCACCCTGGGCGACTGTCGAACAGCCGGTGATCGCTACGAAACCCGCTAAGGCAAATATCAAGGAATTTCTCATTGTGCTCTGACCTGCCTCCACGGACGATAACGATAAGGGACTAAAACATCTTCGAGGCTGTAAGCGCTGCTGTCGTATTGGGCTCAACGACACTCAAGTCACAGAAGTAGGAGTAAACCAACTACAGATGGTCCTGCCCGAATGCCGAATCCACTGGACCTCGCAACCTAGATAACGCCCTAGCCCGATGCGGTTGGCATGGTAGCCGGTACGAAGTAGAAATACGGAACGAAGAAATCATGCCGGCTTTCAAACCGGCGAATTGGGGGTAGATCAGTTGGTTTTTTAAGGTATTCATCGATTCTATTGACCTTGCCTCGATGTTTATTCCAGCCTCAGTGAGAGAATCGGGGTTCAATAGTTCGGCTGGATTCTGGCGGACGTAGCGTAGCTAAGCCCGGAAGAATGCAGCCGGCCGCTTAGGCGGCGGGGGGCTGATACTCCAATGCACTATGCGGTCGATGGTAGTTGCAGTCAAGTCGCCGGCGATCATTTCCCCAACCGTCGCGGACGCGCCCCCAGTAACTGCAGAAACGTCCTATCGAAATCGCCCCACTTTGCCAGCAGCCAACTGCTATGTGCTCAGCACCGAATTCAGCTATCAACAACGGCGATAGCCCGCCGCCGAGTTCCAGCGTCTCCAAACCTGACGCAAACCTTTTTCGAGTCTCCCCGAGCCTCCGCCTTCCGCGTTGATGGTTGCGCTTACATGCACGCTAAAGTGACCGCAACCCATGCTTCTCGTACACGCTGGTAAACTGTTCCTGCGTGCTCGCCCGGTCCAACGCCATGATTTGTGCGACAATGCCATCGATCCGCTCGACGCTCTTTTTCTTCGACGGCTTCCAGTTATCGGCGGCATCGGTCTCGTTGGAGACGTTACTGGCCGTCCAACGCAGCAGTGGTTTGGAATTGGGAGTTATGAAACAACGGTCGTTACAACGCGGGCAAACGATGCCACGACTATCACGTTCATGCCACGCATTGTTCATCTCAGGCTCCTCTTCCACTAACAAAACAGATGGCCTCTCACCACTGCATTCTTCCTTGTTGATCTCGTTTCAATCGCCGCAGTTCCGACAACTTGAGCGCGGGCTGTTTCCGTGCCGGTTTCTCCGTCGTTAGCAGCGACGTTCCCTGCATCGACGCAGCCACGGCGCAACCCACCAGGCAATCCAGCCAGTGATTGTCGAACTTGTCTGGCCGGTGTTTCCATTCGTCGACGGTGCGTCCCCGGCCCTGCGTCTTAATGCGATATTCAGCGGTAAGATGTTCGGCCAACAATCGATGCCGGTCCGCTTCATCGCCGTACAACGACAAACAGCCACGATCACCGAGCGCTACGGCCAGCCGCGCCTGAACGAAGGACTTCCAATAATTCGTGTCGTAGACGACATGTCGGACGGCGCGTTTGCCGCGCACATTCGGAATTCGCCAATTGTGACCGACGCGATCACCTGGTTTGCGTTTGTATTCGGCAAACGGAACGCTCGACGCGCCGACAAATCGCCCATGGCTGGGAATCAACAGGCCGCTGTGCACGCTTTGCCGACAGAATTGATACACGACATCGGTGGAATGGCCCCAGTTGGCGTCGATCAGGCAACGACCGATCCGCATCGCCGCCCCGTCGTCCCGGTGCCATTCCCGCGCCAGCAGGTCGCGTGTGAGCGCATCCAGTCCGGCATAGATCGAACCTTCTAGGCCAATTCCCTGGGCGACCGTCGCCAACGTCTGTCGCGCATCCCGCAACGTGAAGTACGGTCGCTTTTGATCCGGATAGCTGCCGTAGCCCACGACGTAGCCCGTGAAATCATCCTCCCAAGCGGCCACGAGGTAGTACAGCAGGTTTTGCTGCACATCGATGAACAGCGTCAGATGGTTACACGCCACGGGAAGTTCACGACGCGGCATCCCATTGGTCTTCGCGGCGATTTGATCGGCGGTCAGTAAGTCATCGCCGACGGTCTCTTCCAATAAGGGTTCGTTCTGGTACTCAGCGAAGAAGGCGGCTTCATCCCGCAGTTTGAGGTTCATCGCATGCTGCAACGCGGACAACTCGTCATGGTTGTAGCGCTGTTCCCAGGCGACGCGTGCGCCGGAATCCATCGCCTCGCGGTGTTCGCGATAGAACTCGGTCGCCGCCCAGCCGCCGTCACCCCCCCGCATCCCTTCAGCCCGTATGCGCGCATACTCGGCCCACAGTTTTTCGTCGGTGGGGAAGGAATACACCATCTTGGTTCGTTCACCATTCCACTCGGGGTGTTTGTTGCGGTCCAGTATATTGTCCGCCATGTCGCCGGGCCGGATGACCGTGCAGGGCATGATGCCGGAGATTTTCTGTCCCGGTCCGCTCAAGCCCAACACAGCACCCGCCAGCACGCTTTCCCGGTTCGCACACTGTGAAAGTGAACGCGCCGACTCGTCCGTCTGCGGATCGCGGCCTGGATCTGACTGAGCTTGGCCTTCTTGGCGGTGGTCGTTTTGCGGGTTGTTTTCTTCGCGGCCATGATAAATGTCCTTTCTGGTGTCCCTGGTTTCGGTTCGCGGCGACGGTCGCCGCTCGTCAGGACAGGACAGTTACCTCGATTCCCGGCCGTCATCCAGCCATGTGGCCTCGAAATCTGCGCCGTCGCCCAAAACTTCGCGCCCTAAAAAATCACCGGCTTTCACCCGCTCCTCGAGCTCTTTCAGGAACCGCCATTCCCACAGCGGCACAAGGGCAACGTCCTGCCGCGAATACCGCTGGACGATGATCGGCTCATCGGTTTCGACGACGACCTTGTACGCGAAACCGAGGATTTCGCGAAGGTGGCTGATGCGGAGCACGCGTTTGAAGGGCATTGGCCCACCCAAAAAAGATCAGTACAAAAAAAGAAACTCTGCTTAGTAGCGCGGCTGTTCCCGCTGGCATCAGGAAAAAAGAGCATTTTTTCGAAGTACCTATTTGCCCGCTCACTCGCGCTTGTTCCCTGTGCGGGTTTCGTCATCGAAGAGTTCCGCGTATTTGTCACGGAGTTCCTTGACGGTCATCTTTTTCAGAGCGGCTACTTCTTTACCAATACTCAACGACATGCGTTTCTCCTTGTTGAGGGTTCTCAAAAACCGTTAACCGTGGTGGTCACTGAGCACGGTTTTTGGAGGAACCTCAAGGCATGTCGGGGGATTGGTTTTTGAATTGTTGCCAGAGAGTGCCGCACGGCTGCTGAGCCTGAGAAGGGCGGCGGCGAATATGCGTGCGAGGTCAGAACACACGTCTGTCGAAATGGCTTCAGCATCGTTGGGTCCGGGCATAGTCTCTCCGTGGAATGTGTAGAAGGGCCGCGAGAGAAATCTCAAACCGCGACAGCCCGATTAACGGGCTCTACTTGGAGAACTACCCGGTGGAGGATGGAGGTGACGAACCGAGATGCATCAACATCCCAACATCGTGCCGAGCAAACCGACACAGGAATTGAGATCGCGGACGAATCAGACCGAATTGGCGAGGCATCAATGGAACGTTTTTTAAATCGTTAGCCCTCCGTCAAAGAAGTGACTGTCTCGATTATTCTCTGCCTAAGCCATCGGTGGGCGGGGTCATCATGTTCACGACGATGCCAGATAAGAAAGAGATCCAATGGGTCTGTTTTAAATGGCAGAGGACTCGTATCAAGCTCTTTCAGCAGCCCCATTTTCATCGCAGCAATCTGCGTCGTAATGCGATCGGTCCCTTTAATCATTGGAGCCAGCAAACCGAAATTGGGTACGGAGATCATGGGGGGATTCATTCTCGATACATCGAAGCCAGGCAAAGCCATCAGTGACGCTTCGGTATCGCTGAATCTGACTTCCACGTAGCGACTTTCGGAAAACTGCTTCCTTGTTCTTGGCGGCTTTCTGACCGAGGCATCAAAGAATATCTCCATTTTCGATCGTATGAGGCTTTCCTTCTTTAACTCCGGATCGTTCGGTGGTGTGGGGGTTATGAGCATTCGGTAACGTGATGCTCGCAGGACACTGACGCTCGGGATCCCTGAAGGAATAAAGCGTATCCGGGGATGGATGCCATCCTCAGACAATTCCTTGAGTAAATTCGGAAAGATGAAGTGAATCGGAAAATCGTTCGCTGCGATAGTGAATTCCATTTGCTCGACCAGCGGGTCGAATTCCCGGTGGTCGGTAAGCGATTTGAGGTCGCCCAAAACGGATTCAACCGAGCCTTGCAGCGCGCGTGCCCTGGCCGTTGATTCGATACCTCGTCCCACGCGAATGAACAACGGGTCGTCGAATATGACTCGCAGCTTATCGAGTGTGTGGCTGACCGCTGACTGTGTGACGCCCAGTCTTTCTGCTGCTCTGGAAACAGACGTCTCTTCAAGGACGGTCAAGAACGTCGTCAGAGTATTCCCATCCAGATTCAAATGATCGATATTGCTCATGTATTCTATGAGGATAAGTGAGTTGATTCGGGTTGTCAACATGGATATATATTCGGGTACATCGAAGACGCGGATGAGCAACGCGACAAATGAACGACTTGAGTTCGAAATCGTCAGGTCGCAATTTTCTTGTTTTACGCACTGGAGACTCCCCAATGGTGAGCAGAAACTTGTACCACTCGGTTGTTGCCGTCGCATTGATTGCCTTGTTGGCCGAAGCCTCGATAGCTCAAGACACCTCCGCTGCTAAGCCGACCAGGATGAAGATGACCACCGAGATTCCACCGGGGATCGTTACACCCGACGATATCGAAACCCGCCTCGGCGACCTGAGCTTCTTCGACGGCGTGCCGAACGACGAGACCGTTCAGAAGGCTTACAACTTCCTGGACTTCCAACACGCAGTCCAGGCTTATATGGATGGGACCAAGATTGCCTCGATGGATGCGATTCGGAAAGGGCTCCTCGAGTCGGGGCCGGCCAACACGACGGCCGTGCTCTTCGAGGACTTGATGGATTCCAAGGCGCTGTTTCTGACCGCGAACACCACCAGCGTCTACATGATGGCCTGGCTCAATATGGAGAATGAGCCGATGGTCATCGAAACCCCACCCGATGTATTGGGGTTCGTAAACGATCACTGGTTCAAGTACGTCACGGACTTCGGGCGTCTCGGACCGGACGAAGGTAAGGGCGGCAAGTTCTTGATCCTTCCCCCAGGATATGAAGGAGAAGTGCCAGAAGGGTATTTCGTTGCCCGCACCAACACGTATGGCAACTGGGTGATCTGGCGCGGTTTCCAGGTGGACGGCTCGACGAAAACAGCGGTGGACGCGACCAAGAAGAGCTACCGCATTTACCCGTTGTCCAAGAAGGATAACCCACCGGAGATGAACTTCGTCAACGTCTCCGGTAAATCCTTTAACACGATTCACCGCATGGACGAGCACATCTTCGAAGAGATCAACGAAGTAGTTCAGGCGGAGCCCAGCATGGGAGAGAGCCCGGAAGTCCTCGGCCACATGGCCGCTATCGGAATCAAGAAAGGGCAGCCCTTCAAGCCGGATGCGCGAATGAAAAGGATCCTCCGCGCCGCAGCCGCCGCCGGCGGGATGTCCGTGAAGACCATTTGGGCCAAGCCGCGCGACGAAATGTTCTACTTCTACCCGGGAGAGAGCAATTGGATGAATCCATTCCCGGGAGGAGAGTACACCTGGGTCCTCGACGGCGCAACACTGTTGGATGCACGAGCGGGCTTTCACTTCTATGCCACTGGTATTACCCCCGCCATGGCAAAAAAGATCATCGGCAAGGGCTCGAAGTACGCCTACACCTACCTTGATACCGACGGTAACCCGCTGGACGGTGGCAAGACCTACAAGGTCCACCTGCCACCCAACGTGCCAGCCAAAGACTTTTGGTCATTCACGCTCTACGATAACCAGACTCGCTCGATGCTGCAGACGGACGAACGGTTTCCAGGTATCGACAATAACAAGCCTGGCATGATCAAGAATTCTGACGGTTCCTACGATGTTTATTTTGGTCCGAAGGCTCCTGAGGGTCAGGAGAACAACTGGGTTCAGACAGTTCCCGGCAAAGGCTGGAATACGATCTTCCGCCTCTATGGCCCACTTGAGCCATGGTACGATAAGACCTGGCGACCAGGAGAGATCGAGTTGGTCGAAGAGGGAAAGAAGCGCTGAGGTGTCAGTGTTCCAGGTCCAGAATCTTCACTGACACTTGAATCACGACATGGAGAAATGAGTCGAAAAAGGCGATGGCAACCGTGCTGAAGCATCGAATACTGAAATACGTTGGAAAACGCAATTGGAGATTCATCAGTCATGAATATGAAGACGAATATGGTCGTTGTTTGTTTTGTGGCAACAGGCGTGCTCGCTAGCGGCAGCGCTTTGGCGCAACAACGGGGCGATGACTACGAAATAGATAGATCCGTACTCCCAATTCAGGAACCCAAGCGACCGACTTACAGTGAGCTGGATGCACGCAACGTGAAAGCGCCGCCACGGTTTGAGGTCAAAGCTCCCAAAGGCGCACCGAACGTCGTGATCGTCCTGATCGACGACATCGGCTTTGGCGGACCGAGCACATTCGGCGGTCCGATCCAAACGCCGACGCTTGATCGCCTTGCTCGGTCAGGCCTGCGATACAACAACTTTCATACGACGGCTCTCTGCTCACCGACCAGGGTCGCGCTCAAGTGCGGCCGAAACCATCACACAGCGAATGCGGGTTCCATCATGGAAACCGCGACGGCATTTCCTGGCAACACCGGGCAGATTCCCAACAGCGTCGCGCCGTTGGCCGAGATGTTGCGGCTCAACGGATACAGTACCGGAGCGTTCGGCAAATGGCATGAAACCGCTGCCTGGGAAACGAGTGTGTCGGGCCCCTACGATCGTTGGCCGACCCACCAAGGTTTTGACAAGTTCTTTGGGTTTATCGGGGGCGAGACGGATCAGTGGTATCCGTTAGTCTACGACGGCGTGACCCGTGTTGCACCTACGAAGATGGAAAACTACCACTTCACGACCGACATGACCAACCAGGCAATCGGTTGGATCAAAGCGCAGCAGTCGATGACGCCGGACAAGCCATTCTTTGCGTATTACGCGACTGGTGCCGTTCACGCACCGCATCACGTTCCCCAAAAATGGATTGACAAATACAAGGGGAAATTCGACAAGGGCTGGGACAAGATTCGGGCGGAATCGATCGCTCGGCAGAAGAAAATGGGAATCATCCCAGCAGAGACCAAGCTCGGCAAGAAGCCGGATGACATCAAGGATTGGGACGCGTTGAGCTCCGACGAACATAAACTCTTCGCGCGACAGGCCGAAGTCTTTGCGGGATTTCTTGAGCAAACGGACCACGAGATCGGCCGATTGGTAAAAGCCGTCGAGGAGATCGGCGAGATGGACAACACACTATTCATCTACATCGCTGGTGACAACGGCACCAGTGCGGAAGGTGGATTCGTTGGAATGTACAACGAGATGACGTATTTCAACAACGTGACAGAGAAAGTAGAAGACCTTCTCCCGCTCATCGATAAATGGGGGGGGCCGGAGACATTTCCTCACATGGCGGCCGGTTGGGCAGTCGCGTTTGATTCTCCATTCTCATGGACAAAGCAAGTCGCCTCAGACTTTGGCGGCACACGGAACGGGATGGTCGTTCACTGGCCGAACGGGATCAAGGAAAAAGGCGGAATTCGCAGCCAGTTCGGACACGTCATCGATATTGCGCCCACGATCCTGGAAGCCGCCAGTTTGCCAGAACCAAATTCCGTCAACGGAACCCCGCAGACGCCAATTGAAGGGGTCAGCCTGCTCTACTCTCTCAACGATGCAAAGGCCAAAGAGCGGCACACGACTCAATATTTTGAGATGTTCGGAAACCGCGCCATCTATCACGATGGTTGGCTGGCCCGCACGCTTCATCGGGCCCCATGGCAAGCACTGAAACAAAAGCCACTCAAATCTGACGTCTGGGATCTTTACGACGTTAGGGAGGATTTCAGCCTCGTCAACAATTTGGCTAAAAAGAACCCAAAAAAGCTGAAAGAACTGCAAGCTCTGTTCATGAAGGAAGCGGAGAAGTACCACGTATTACCGATTGACGATCGCGTCATCGAACGCGTCAATCCGGCCCTCGCAGGACGGCCAGACGTCATGGCTGGTCGTACGTCACTCACACTCTACGATGGAATGAACGGCATGCTGGAAAACACGTTTATCAACGTGAAGAACCAGTCAAAAACGATCACGGCAAAACTCGAAATTCCGAAAGACGGTGCCAGCGGTGTGATACTGGCGCAGGGTGGGCGTTTTGGCGGCTGGTCACTCTACATGAAGGACGGCAAGCCTGCCTACACCTATAACTTCTTGGGGCTCTCGCAAGACACCATTGCGGCCAAAGACAAGATTCCCGCCGGCCCGGCCGAGGTGAAACTCGACTTCAAATACGATGGCGGTGGCGCGGGCAAGGGAGGTAAGGCTACGATTTCGGTTAATGGCGAGGTCGTTGCGGAAGGTCGCATCAAGAAAACACAGCCCTTGATGTTCTCCGCCGACGAGACCGCCGATGTGGGGCTCGACAATCAGACACCTGTTGTCGAAGGCATCGGAATTGGGCGCGAGGAGACTCGCTTCACCGGCAAGATCGACAAGATCACCGTTGAAGTGGCGGAGGTGAAGTAGGATTTGCCTGCCATCGTCGAGTGCCCGGAAGTGGGCACTCGACTTTTTATTTATTCTTTCGATCGCACGCTGTATGGGTAAGAAAAAGGCGAGACGTAAAAGCCAAACAACGCCGACTGCAACGCAAAATCCGAGCGTTCGAAAGGCGACGATTCTCGTCGCGGCATTGATAGCCGGAATACTCATCGGCGTCACTTGGCGGACGTCCGATTAACGCCAAACGCAGCAGGTTTCCTCCGTGCCTGCCTGACCTGCCCCCATGGATTCCACCGAGCCTTGCAGTGCGCGTGCCCTGGCCGTTGATTCGATTCCCAGTCCTACGCGAACGAACAACGGGTCGTCAAATATTCCTCGTAACTTCTCGAGTGTATGGCTGACCGCTGACTGCGTAACACCCAGTCTTTCTGCTGCCCTGGAAACAGACGTCTCTTCAAGGACAGTCAAAAATGTCGTCAGCGTATTCCCACCCAAATTCAAATGATCGATATTGCTCATATACTCCATGAGGGTACGTGAGTTGCTTTGGGATATTAATGCGAGTAAAAATAAGAAATGATGGCAAATTTGAGCGAGTGACGCGACCAGTTTTGGACCGCGCGACTTTCGTTTTAAACTTAGCAAACACACAGAAAAGGAGACGCGTTATGAACCGAAACCTACCATGGATGTTCGTTGCAGTGATGCTGATTGCAGTCGCTCCGGCCTTTGCGGGCGGGAAGGCCACGCAAATGTGGAGATGCGAATTGGACGATGACGCCACCGAGGAGCAAGTGGTGGAGGCTGCTCATGAGTGGCTTGCGGCCGCAAAGACGATGAAAGGCGGTAAGAACCTTGAGGCTTCCATCTATTTCCCGGTTGCCGTCAACAACCTCCCCCATACCGACTTGCTCTTCGTAGTCAGCGCCCCAACCTTCGAGGAGTGGGGGACTTTCTGGGATGGCTACAAGGATTCTCCAGCCGCGAAGCTCGACAAGGCGCACCGTGATTTCATTGTTGCTCCGAACAGCGCCCTGTGGGAATCCATCAAAGTAAAGCTGCCAGCCGGGTCGGCCGCTCCTACCTCTGACATGAAGGCCACCCAGATGTGGAGATGCGAATTGGACGATGACGCCACCGAAGAGCAGGTGGTGGAGGCTGCTCAGAAGTGGCTTGCAGCCGCGCGGAAAATGGACGGTTGCGCCAACTTACAAGCCTCCGTGCACTTCCCAGTTGCCGTCAACGCCAACGGTGAGCACGACTTGATTTTCGTGGTACAGGCCCCAACCTTCAAGGAGTGGGGGACTTTCTGGGATGGCTACAAAGGTTCCGAAGTGGCCAAGCTTGACAAGGCGAACCGAGACTTCATTATTGCTCCGAACAGCGCCCTGTGGGAATCCATCAAGGTGGGAACAACGAAATAGAACCTGGTACAAACGCAGGGCATTCTGCCTCCTAACAGTCGTTTGCCCTGCGTGCAGGCTCACTGATCGTGCTGCCCTTGCCCAATACAATCTCTGCTTCGCTCCATTTGCCAGTCGAGTCTGGGCCTTTTCGCCGAGGAGCAGGTGTGGGGGGCGGCTAAATTCTGGCCACTCGTCACAGAACGACCACGCCTGTCGCAAAATTTTTCTTCGGGCATAAATATAGGGTTTCAATGAATGAGTTTGACACAGTCAATCGTCGTCAAAGAAACAAAGCTGGGCAACACACCCATTGGGCGTATTCGGTTGCTGATTAACGGGAAGAGTCGGAATGCCTATCTGAAGCTCGAAGGTCACAACCCGGGGGGATCCGTCAAAGACCGTACAGCGTTTGGCTTGCTTCAAAGCCTCGAGGCAACCGGACAGCTGTGTGCGGGAGGGCGCCTACTCGAATCGTCTTCAGGCAATCTGGCCATCAGCCTTGCGATGCTCGCTCGCGATCGAGGCTATCAGTTCACCGCAGTGGTCGACCCCACCATGACTGCGGAGAACATGCGTCGGCTCCACGCCCTGGGGGCCGAGACAAGGATCGTCGAATCGCCAGACGAAACTGGCGGGTATCTCCTAAGCAGGCTGGCACGCGTCCGGGAAATGTTGGCTGAAGATCCTGGACTGGCGTGGACGAACCAATACTCTAACGCTGCAAACCCTGAAGCCCACTATTCGGGAACAGCGCCCGAGATATACCGGCAGATGGAGGGCAGGGTTGATGCCGTTTTCGTCGCTGTCTCCACGGGCGGCACGCTGGCGGGCATCGGGCGATTCTTCCGCGACGCTAGCCCGGACACTCGGATTATCGCGGTCGACGCCAGAGGTTCGGTGGCTCTAGGCGGATCTCTCGGCGTGCGGAAGGTGACCGGCATCGGCTCCAGTCGGCGATCCGAGTTCGTGACCCCCGGACTCTACGACGAAATTATTTACGTTGGCGATTGTGAGGCGTTTGCGTTCTGCCGGGCCTTGGATGCCGCTACCGGATTGAAGATCGGCGGGTCGAGCGGGGCCGGCCTGGCAGCCTGTGCCCGGTATCTACAGACACACGACAACATCGAACGGGCGGTCTGCATTTGCGCGGACCGCGGAGAGCACTACGCCTCCACTATCTTCAGCGACTCGTGGCTCGCGCAGAACGGGCTGCAGATCGGTCGTCGGCACTTGGGTCCCGTGAGCGAGATCCGTGGCTAGGGAGACGACCATGTCAGACAGTCTGTTGGTCCTCACCGCCGAGGACGTGAAGGCGCTGCTTGAGGGCAGAGAGCGAGAGGTCATCGATTCTGTGCGCCTGGCCTACGAAACACATGCCATTGGTCAGAGCAGCCTTCCCCAGTCGAACTTTCTCCACTTCCCGGACAAGCCGCGTGACAGGATCATTGCTTTGCCCGCTTTCTTGGGGGGCAGCGAGCCTGTCGCCGGTATCAAGTGGATTGCCTCCTTCCCCGAGAACGTGGAGCAGGGAATGGAACGGGCCTCCGCCGTCATGGTCCTCAACTCCGTCGATACCGGCCGGCCGGACGTGCTGCTGGAGGGTTCGCTGATTAGCGCCCGGCGGACAGCTGCGAGTGCGGCGCTGGCGGCGAGACACCTGGCTTACCCGGAAGAGACAGAATCGATCGGTATGGTCGGCTGTGGTGTGATCAATCGGGAGATCCTGCGCTTCCTCATGGCAATGTCGGGACCTCCTCGGAGGCTGCTCGTATTCGACACCGACCCGCCCCGTGCCGCGTCGTTCCTAAAAGAGTGCGATTCTCTGTGCCCTGGAGTCGAAGGCGTGCTCGCCGGCCGCCTGGAGGAAATCACCGCCGAGTGTCGATTGGTCTCCTTTGCCACCACCGCGCTGGCCCCCTACGTGGGCCCCGAGATTCAGTTCCAGCCGGGCAGTACGATCCTGCATGTCTCCCTGCGCGATCTGAAGCCCGAGGTGATCCTGGCGGCAGACAACATCGTGGACGACGTCAATCACGTCTGTCGCGCGGAGACCTCTGTACATCTGGCCGAGCAGCAGTCCGGCAGCCGGGCATTCATTCGCTGCACCCTGGCCGATGTCCTCCTCGGCACAGCTCCGCCCAGGCACGGCGCTGAAGGCGTGACGGTCTTCAGCCCCTTCGGTCTCGGTGTTCTTGACCTCGCCGTCGGTCGGCTGGTGCGGAACCTCGCCGACGCGGCGGGCGTTGGCATGCGTGTTAGTGGGTTCCTACCCGGACGGGGAGAGTAAGCTGGTGAATCCAACCCCAATCGTTTGGAGCTGCAATGAATGGGATCCGCTCAAGGAGGTCATCGTGGGAAATCCGCTGGGCGCGCGATTTCCTACGGCAGATCCGAGCACCCAGGTCGCAGAGTTTCCCGATCGGTCTCTCGAGGAGATCCCGCAGGGACCCTTTCCGCAGTGGATCATTGAAGAGACGGAAGAGGATCTGAGAGAATTCATTGCAGTCCTGGAAAGAGAGGGCGTTACCGTCAAACGCCCGGAGACATGGCCACACGAGGCCACATTCTCGACGATCGAATGGGAATCCAAGGGGTTCTACAACTATTGCCCTCGCGATGTCATGCTTGTCATTGGCAATCACATCATCGAAACACCCAATGTCATTCGCAGCCGCGCCCAGGAAGCGTTCAGCTATCGCACCATGATGGTGGACTACCTGAAATCAGGTGCAAAGTGGTACAGCGCGCCCAAACCCATGCTTCTGGACTCGCTCTTTGACGTCGATCTGAACAAGCCCACGCCGTGCAACGATGAACCAGCCTTTGATGCGGCAAACATCCTGCGCCTCGGCCGGGACCTGATCTATTTGGTCAGTGGAACGGGGAACCGATTGGGAGGGCAATGGCTGCAGACGATTCTCGGAGACACTTTTCGGGTTCACTTCCTCGAGGATGTCTACTATGGCAGCCACATCGACTCAACATTTGTGGCCCTGCGTCCAGGTCTGATGCTGTGCAACCCAACCCGAGTCAATGACGATACGCTGCCCGCGATCCTAAAGCAGTGGGACATTATTTACAGCCCACCCATGGAAAGCACCAACAAGCACGATGCCGATTATCTGTCCAAAAGCATCGGCAGCGAGTGGATCGACATGAATCTCTTCAGCGTCAGTCCGGACCTAGTCGCAGTCGATCGAGACCAGAAGGCTCTGATCAAGCTCCTGGAAAAACATGGCCTCGATGTCGCCCCCCTCAAGCTACGCCACTCAAAGATGTTGGGTGGTGGGTTCCATTGCGTGACCCTGGACATCCGCCGGGAAGGAACGCTCCAGCGGTACTTCGATTGAACGTCCTGACTTCACGACTGTGTGAGAAATTCCATGGCAGGTTCGATTCTGGCAGCCGTGTTCGTAGTATTCTTCGGCTTGACGTTTGTGGCGTGGCGGCGATACCTTTGGGTGGCCGAGAAAACGCAACACGTGCAGAAGGACACCTGCCCCTACAGCTTGACGGATGTCTTTGGCGACCGGCACCTCGTGAACATTCCGCATCAGGAAGGAGTGCGGTGGTTGACGGAGATATTCAGCCGCTCCGCCAGGCGGTTCCCGGATCACCCGGCCTTGCAGATTCCACACACCGGAGAGTCGCTGACGTTTGCTGATCTCGACGCGCGAGCCGAAGCTGTGGCCGCGGCCCTGTCTCCCTTCCTCACGGGCCCAGACCAAGTCGTGGTCGTGGTCATGTCGCAGGACAACTGGCAGATCGTGGCCTCTCATGTCGGCATTCTCAAGGCTGGCGGCACGGTCATGTTCCTCGACACCACGTTGCCGGAAGCCCTGATCACCCACATGCTTGAGGATGCACAGCCCGTGGCCGTCCTCACGCGCGGGCAAGACAGCTTCCGTGGATTGCCGACGCTCGATGTCCTGGCTTTACCCGAGACGATGACGCGCAGCGCGCCGCCACCATGGCTAGACGACCCTACGCAGCGCCTCGCGACCATCTTCTACACGAGCGGAACCACCGGGATGCCCAAGGGAGTGGAGTGCCCGCACGCGGGCTATGTGAACCTGGCCCTCAGCTACGCGGACTACTTCGATCTCAACCCGGGCATGGATGCGACCTCGCTCACGTCGTCACTGGGATATGACGGAAGCATCTCCGAGATGTACAGCGCTTGGGTCTCGGGTTGCGCCGTGGTCCTGCTGACTAAGGAGCAGATCCGGTCCGGTCCGGATCTCGTCCCCGTCCTCCGTGAAGCAGAGGTCACGGTACTATTCTGTCCGCCAGCGCTGCTGACCACGCTCACACCGTCGCCCGAGCTGGATCTCCCGTACCCGCTGTGCCGCTACGTCGTTCCGGCGGGGGAAGCCTTCCCCGCCGCGCTCGTGGAGCCGTGGACGCGAGGTCGACGGCAGATCATCAACACCTATGGCCCGACGGAGGCGAGCACCGACACGAGCCGCCAGAGCTTGAGACCGGGGGAGCCGGTGACCATCGGCCCTCCGCTGGCCAACGTCACCTACGTCATCCTCGAAGTCGGCAAGCTCGACCCGCTGCCCCACGGGGAGGTCGGAGAGCTTTGCATTGGTGGAGTTCACGTTGCGCGCGGCTACCGCAACTTGCCAGAGCAAACCGCGCAGAAGTTCATCACGCACCCTCGGTTCGAGCGTCTATACCGCACCGGAGACAAATGCAGAATCGACGTCCGGACGCAGCGTGTGCACTTCCTGGGTCGAATCGACGCTCAGCTCAAAGTACGGGGGCACCGCGTCGAGACCCAGCCTGTCGAGGACATCCTCCAGACGGAGTTCCAGGAGATCGAAGTGGCTGTGCTGGACTACCAGAACGAGGAGCTGGTCGCCTTCGTCGCCGCGCCGTTGGTCGCCGAAGGTGAAAGCCCACTCGTCGCTCCGGCACCGGCGGAGTGGGCCGCCCGCGTCACCAAGAGGCTGAGTGCACAGCTTCCGGCGCCGTCGGTCCCGACGAGGATTTTCCTGGTCGATGGGTTCGTCATGAAGCCCGTGTCCGGGAAGATCGACCGGGAGCGCCTGCCCGACCTCTCTCGCTTGCTGCCGAACGAGGCGCCGGCAGCGGAGGGGACGTCTCGTGGCGCCCGAACCAGGACGCAGGACGAAGAGGCCGACGACATCCAACCCCCCGAAGCCGATTCAGAGGTGGCCCAGGGCGCCGCGGAAGTGCTGGCGATCTGCAGGGACGTGTTTGACCGCGCGCTTGGATGGGATGATGCCTTCGCCGACCATGGCGGGCACTCGATCGTCATCGCGCGACTGGCGAACCGTTTGCGGGCGGCGGGCAGGGTGGTCTCCGTCCTGTCGCTGCTAACCGACTGCAACACGGCCAGGAAGGTGGCCCACCACCGCTCACGGGAGCGACCGCAGACCTCCGGAGCCCACCACACGTCCGCCGCGCGATTCAACGGCAACCGCAGCGAGCGCGATGAGGCATCCGCAGAGGTGCTCTCGGTCGGCTACTTCACCACCCTGCAGATCCTGTTTCTGCTGCTGCTTTACTCCCCACCCATCCTGGGTTTCATCGGGCTCGTCGCCTTCGCAGAGATCGGCGAGTTTTTCGTGACCGCTCACCTCGAGGAGTTCATCGTCGTCGGCGTCTTGACGTACTTGCTTGCTCTTACGCTGCCGTTCGCAGGCCTGCTCTGGGTTATGCTGATCAAGCTCTGCATGGGCGGTCACATCCGCAACAACTGGGTGGCGCCGGGTGTGTACCCCAAGTGGAGCCGAATGCATCTGCGAACCTGGTATATCGGGCGGCTGCAACAATGGGTCCTCCGACCGCTGAATGCGATGTTCCGAAGCGCACCGCTCATGGCATGGGTGCTGCGCGGGCTGGGAGCGACCGTGGGCAAGAACGTTCACTGCGCGCACGCCGTGGTGTTCTCCGGGCCGCTGGACCTCCTCTCCATCGAGGACGATGTCTCCATCCAAACGGGAGCGTACCTGTCCATGTCGAGGTGGGTCGGGCAGGAGCTGCACATTGGCCCCGTTCACCTCAAGAGTGGCTGCAAGATCGGCATGCGGTCTGGCATCGCCAACGATGTGACGGTGGGCCGCGGCAGCTGGATAACTCCACTGACGCCGATCCTTGCCGACGTGGGTGCCGACGAAATGTGGGAGGGCGCCCCCGCCCACTTCGCCGGTCGTTGCGCGGCGGTGAAACGCACAGCTAACCACTGCCGGTACGGGTTGCCGTTCTGGCTCCTGGGGACGCTCGGCATCCTGATGCAGATCTTCCTGGACTTGTTGCTTCTTGTCGTGCCCACGGCCTCGGTCGCCTGGTTCGCCGCCGTCCTTCTTCCCGCCAGTGAGATCGCTAGTAACAGTGACTACTTCCAGATCACACCCCTGCACGAGATCGTCTGGCAGATGAGCCTCTACACCTTCGTCACCACCTGGGTGACGATCGTCTTGGTTTCAATGGTGGGCTGTGTGTTCCTTCGTTACACGCCTGCCTCGCCGGGGCTGTATCCCTCGTACGGGCTTAAGGGCCATCTCCTTTTGTACCGGGTGAAGCTGATGGATCAGATCCAGCGTCTGTGGACCTGGAGCATCATCGGACAGTATCTGCGTACTCTCGCTGGTGTGCGTTTTGCGCGCTCCGGCGCCTCTGAGTGTGACGTGATGCTCAACCTCGTCCCGGAGCTCACCCAGGCTGACTCACAAGTTTTTTGGGCTCACGGGGGCTTCACGAATATGCTCGACCAGGGGGCCGAACACCTGACGCTCCGACCGATCGATATGCCAGCGAACTCCTTCTTCAGCAACAACTGCGTCGCGGAGTACGGGAACTTCCCGACCAACTTCCTCCTCGGTGTCTCCACGCCGGCGACTGACATCCGGTTCAGACGCCAGATGCGGTCGCGAGACGGCAAGTCCATCACGGTGGCTGGAAACCCGCCGGTAAAGTTCGGCAGTGCGGACTTCGAGGCGGAGAACGAAGCTCGAGCACTGCCGAGCTTCCCCCTCTTCCTGGCACGTGTCTCCCTGCATGACGTGTTCAGTGTTGGTATGCTGCCCATCGCCGAAGTGCTCGTCTTCGCGATTCTTTACACGGTTCTGCTGAGGCTGGGCGGGCACGCGGTCGTGAGCGCGTGCCTCGCATTGATTCTGGGTGAAGTTGTTCTGGTTGAGTGCTGTGCCCTGCTCAAGAGGGTCATCGTCGGCAACCAGTGGGGTACCGCGCACTCGACTCTGTTCTGGTCCTTGCGACACTTCAGTTACTTCTTCGTTCAGGACTGCTTCTTTGCCTGGTACCGGAGGCCCATGAGAACCCTTGCCGGGACAGTGCTCGCGAATTTCGCCCTGCGGCGGATGGGGTGTCGAATAGGGCGACGGACAATCATCGAAGATCCCCTGCAGGCTTTTGACTGGAACGCAGTGAGCTTCGGCGACGATTGCATCATCGACGGCTTGCTGCAGCTCCACACCTTCGAGAACATGATGCTGAAGGTGAAGCGGACAGAGATCCAGGACGGCAGTTCGGTCAGCTTCGGCGCCACGGTCATGGGCGGTGTGGTCATCGAGCCCGATACAACGCTCCTACCATTGAGCATGGTCCTGAAGGAGATGCACCTGCCCACAGCAGCTTACGAGGGCAGCCCCACGGACCCCGTCAGTGGAGTTCAACACTCACCTCCCCTTCTCACTCAGCCACGACCAGGCGGTTTTGAAACGCCGGGTGACACTAATGAGGCTCACGATATCCAATGAGCGACTCGAGCGAACGGATCAGCGAGCTTTTCACCGTGGGCTCGCGCGATGTGACACCCGCACCTGCGCGTCATGCGGCTCGCGTACTGTACGCGCCGATCTCGCGCGACGCTGAGGTGTCGAGGCATTGCGCGTCGGTCCTGTCCGATGCCGAACTGCAGAGAAGGGACCGCCTTGACGCCGAATGCGACAAGGCCCGGTTCGAACAGCGCCGTGCGTTTCGTCGCTTCTGCGGTGCCACCGCGCTCGGATTGTCGCAGCCCTTATCGGAGATTGTCTTCGAGGAGACTGAGAATGGGAGACCCTACCTTTCCGAGTCGCCGGATCTTTGGTTCAGCTTCTCCTCCTGCCAGTCCGGTCTTCTCGGCGCCTGGTCGTCGACGCATGCGATCGGCGTCGACCTTGAAGATCAAACGAGGGACCTGGAAGCAAGAGAGCTCGCTCGGCAGTACTTTTCGGTCGCCGAGGCCGAGGCTGTCGAGGCGGTCAGCGGTCAGCAGTGCCTGCGGACCTTCTATCAGTTCTGGAGCCTCAAGGAAGCAGCGCTGAAGTCCATCGGAGAGGGTTTGCCATACGGCCTCGAGGCCTTCGAGTTCGAGCTAGCCCCAAGGCTGCATGTCGTCCATGCTCCCCCTGACCACGGCGGACCGGAGCGATTCAGCGCCTACGCGATCGTGGGAACGGACAGTTGCGCTGCGCTTGTCATCCGTACGCCTCAGAATGTTCAGCCCAAGTGAGCCCAGAAATGCACGACGCCACGCGTTCAACGCGAATACCCCACGCCGTTGACAACACCGACTGGCTGAAAACTGCCGCAATCGTCCTAGTCGCGGTTGACCACTTCGGTTATTTCTTCATTGAAAACGCTGACTGGTGGAGCGTCTTCGGACGCTTGGCGGCTCCGGTGTTCTTCTTCCTATTGGGCTACGCGCAGACCCGGACCGTCCCGGTCCGCTGGATCTGGCTCGGTGTCATTCTTACCCTGCTTGAGAGCTGGAACGAAGGCTGGACCTGGGTGACACCGAACATTCTCTTGAGCCTCGCAATCATTCGCGTTGCACGTCCCTATGTGCGGATCTTTATGCAACATCGCGGCTGGGCCGCCTTCGTCCTCCTCGCCTCCGCACTTTTGGCGGTGCTAACGATAGCGGCGAAGATTGTCGATTACGGCGCGGAGGGATGGCTGTGGGCTCTGTTCGGCTTATGCCAACGCATGGTTGTCGATGGCAGATCAGCTACCGACGAGGACGGCACAGCCCAAAGCTCAGCAGCGCCCGCGCACGCGTCGATAAAGAACGTGGGCCTAATGCGCCTGCTGGCCTGTTTTATCGCCTCGGTGGTCTACGTCTGGCAGGAACAAAGGGAATTCTCGTTTTCTCAGATCCATTTCGCCGCCTTCATTCTCGGCCTCGGCGTTTTGTCCTTCAGCCTGTGTCTGTTCCTGCGCGGCCCGAGCCGCATCCAGCCGCCAGAATCCATAGCCTACGTCCTGCGATTCATTGGCCGGCACACTCTGGAGATTTACGCCATACAGCTTGCCGGCTCCGAAATTATCGTCAAGCTGCTGCCCGAACTCGCTCCCTGAGAACGGCGGTCCAGAGCGATTCAGCGTCCAAGCGATCGATGGAACGGACAGTTGTGCTGCTTCGCCGCACCGAGGGACGTATTCCGACCGACCAGGGCGTTGATGAATGGAACGGCGTTCCAAATTCCACCGATGAGTCGGTCTACTCCTCGATGCCAGGTTTAGCCAACAGCGATCTGCCCAGACTTTTGAAATGGACGGCAAGAAGGGAGAAGCCCCCAAGAAGGCGCGCTCCCATCTACTCAATCGTTTTTTTTGCGTGCGTAAAAAACCACCGAAAAAATGAAGCCCGTTGTCCACGCCAGTTCGAACCTAAAAACCAGCCCCCGAAAGGGAACGGGTTGTTAACTCCAAGCCCTCTGTTAATTCGAGAGTCCGAGAGTTTTGGCCCGAAATTCCGGGGTGCGGAAGGGACCTGGTGGGTTCCTCTCGGACCCCAGTTGGTCTCTGGTAAAAAAGAGACTTTTTCGCCAACTACCGAATCGCCACAAACCACTGCAAATAAAGGCTAGAAACGCGAAACGCCCCGCAACCGATTTCTCGGTGCAGGGCGTTAACTGGTGTGTAGTTTCTTTCCGCAGAAAAGAAACAAGCTCCCCGTTCAAAACCCTCCTCGAACTAATATCTCTTTGTGCAAAGAGAGTTTTGAGAGTCGCGGCAACCTAAGGGGTGTAGCTAGCGCACGTTACGGAATTGGGCGTGCAGAATAGGGCACGGCAATTCGCACCTTCGCGATGAAATCGGCCATCTCGCGCGCGAATTATGGTTAACGGAAATGTCTCTCTTTGTGTTAACCGGAGGAAAGTGCCAAAACCTTTGCCCCATGTGTTAACAGCATGCGCGACAAAGAGATATTTGGGGAGCGACCCGCCGACTAAGAACAACACGATCAGATCGTTTGCCGCGAACGGTTTAGCGGATCGATCCAATGTTACGAACGTGCTGCGTGATTCCGCAATCACTCCTCCTTTTGGTACGAGCGCTCCCTGTGCGCGCAGGGCCTATAAAACGTCCGATTTGGAATCCTATTTTCAGCAGGCTAACATTATCTCCTCCGACAGTCCTTCCGGAAGTTTTTAAGATGAACCTCTTTTGTTGTTCAACTTCCGTTGCCCATTGTTCTTATCCCGCGCGGTCCGCAGAACTCTCACTCTGTTTGTACGCTTATCCACCGGCCTTCATCCTGTGGAATGTTTGATGTGCTTTCAATCACTTCTCCGACGTCCCGTGATTCGTGAGGAATGTTATCGATTATCCCCCGCAACTGGTTCTGAAACGCGACCGGCGCACCTCTCGTTAAGCTCACTGTGAAGCCAGTTTCATCTTCAATAATATCGTCAACGTCACTTGAGCCTACCCCGAGATATACTAGTCGGCATTTTACGGATATATCTATCCAGCCTCGCTTTCGGTCTACAAAACTTCCGTGGGGTTTCGCACTTATCTTTGCTCTAATTGTGGTCCGATTTGTTGAGTAAGTTTGTAAAATTCTTCTATGTTTCTTCTGTAGGCTTTTGATCTTTGCGGCAATGTCGGTTTTACCTTCCTTGATCGCCGCTTCAATTGAGTCATCGTACGATTCATCAATCTCGTCAATAAAATTGAGGTCTGTTCCTTCATCGAGTATGTCAACCGAGGACGACCCATTTGAGTTGGAGTGAGTTATTGTACGATACGCTTTGACCGACCATCCCGCCGGAACTGTAACGGTCGCCTTGTTAGACACCCTTTCCGCAGTAAAACCGTCCCAAGATGCGGTTACTCTCAAATGTGATACCATAATCAGGTTTTCTTCATCACCAGGTCTAGAAAGTGACATTTATGAACCTTTATTTAACTCGACTGTTACAAGATCAAGAGTCAGACCACCTGACTCAGACGGACCATTAACATTCATACTACCCTGTTGGAGTTCTCAGAACCTTGACGACTTGAATAACTCTTGACTTCTGCCATAACCGTTCACAATAGCCCTTGGCCGTGATTCGGCACCTGGCTCTCGGACATCGATGAATTTCGTATCCGCCTCGCCAATATAAATGGCAACATGACCGCTTCCGGAAGTGGACTTCCACCCGACGATATTGCCGGGGCTCAGTCCCGTGTAATTCGGCCATGTACCAGCGGATATTGGATTATTTCCCATTAACGCATTCGCATTTTCCCATGGAACCTGGAGAACATGTATAATGAAAGCGCTACACCCTTGTTGATACACTCCATTCGCCGCCAATAAATCTTTTGCCCTTTGGACTCGTGGAGAACGAACTATTGCGGCCCGAAGCTGATCGTCGATCAACATCTTGTCGTATAAAACCCAAGTTTCATCACGACCGCTCTGTTCGTCGCCCGTGTCGTTTGGAGAAACACCAGACAACGCAACCCCAAACGGTATCTGTTCCATCATCCCAGGATTGGATGCACCGAACGCCTCGAAACGCGGGCGTTGGTACATACGGGTTTTTCTGGCAATCGCATCCAGGAATTGCTGACTACTTCCAGAGAACTGCCCATTGTTCCATACCTGCAAAAGGGCGGCCGTGAAGACCCCATTATTCGCGCCGTCACCAGCAACTTCATCATCTTGACACGCTGCCAGCGAAATTACGGTTGCCCCAATAACGCCCAGCCCTCGATTCCCACAAGTCCACTGAGTCGAAACGATTTCACTCTCATATTTTGAGAAGGCTTGCAGTGCGGCATCAGGAGGAAGGATGCGTTCTTTCGGAATGTCTGGTCCGATGAAGTCACGAGTTCCCAGCAAGAACTGTGGTGTGTTATCCTTCAACTTGTTGATTGCTTCCTTGAATGTGCGTGCCATGCTTCCGCTGTGGCAACTATCCGATACAAAGAAAACACGAACACCCGGTGCAAATCTGCCCCACATCGCGCGAAGCTGATCGTCGATCAACATCTTGTCGTATAAAACCCAAGTTTGATCACGACCGCTCTGTTCGTCGCCCGTGTCGTCCGGAACTTCCGATCCATGCCCCGCATAGGTTACCATCGCCACGCCGCCAGGCTCAATCTGCAGAGCCATCTCACCAATTCGCGTTAGCACTGCGGAGACAGTCGCATCTTCATTATGAAGATGAAACGTGTCCTGATACTCCAGGTCTGTTGCAATTTGTTCCATCGCCTCCGCGTCCTTCACGGCGCTACGGAGCCTAGGCACTTCACCGTACGTGTCCGGATCAACTTCGTTGACACCAATGTGAAGCGACATCGAAAATGACATGAGATAGACCTTCAATAGGCAGACAAACACATAGATGTTCTTGAACTCATCGAAATGTTAGAAGCGAATTGAACCGCCGACTTCACCCTTACATCCATCTTTGTCGCACGACACCTTTCCAGAGATCTCCCCATGAACGTCTCGTGGTGCATAATTCGTATGGATTGCTCCGCGCGCAACTAGTCCGCCATGTACTTGTAGAAATGCGGCAGACAACGCATCTGCAAGCTGTTGCTTGACAGCCGTTTCGAACAGTTCAGGAGTAATCATTTTGCTGGCGGCTGGATTGAATTCAAGTGCGCATCGAAAAGCCGGCTCGTCAAAAGTTGTCAACTCGCCACCATTCCCAATCCCGCGCCCAAGACCATATTTCCCAGACTCACCCAAGACCGGTTGATCGAATACAAGTCCAAGCTTTCGACACCAATCCAGACTCCACTTATCGGGTGGCACCTGGAACGTATCAGCTGGCAAGCCACGAAAACCAGACAACGCAACCCCAAACGGTAACTGTTCCATCATCCCAGGATTGGATGCACCGAACGCCTCGAAACGCGGGCGTTGGTACATACGGGTTTTTCTGGCAATCGCATCCAGGAATTGCTGACTACTTCCAGAGAACTGCCCATTGTTCCATACCTGCAAAAGGGCGGCCGTGAAGACCCCATTATTCGCGCCGTCACCAGCAACTTCATCATCTTGACACGCTGCCAGCGAAATTACGGTTGCCCCAATAACGCCCAGCCCTCGATTCCCACAAGTCCACTGAGTCGAAACGATTTCACTCTCATATTTTGAGAAGGCTTGCAGTGCGGCATCAGGAGGAAGGATGCGTTCTTTCGGAATGTCTGGTCCGATGAAGTCACGAGTTCCCAGCAAGAACTGTGGTGTGTTATCCTTCAACTTGTTGATTGCTTCCTTGAATGTGCGTGCCATGCTTCCGCTGTGGCAACTATCCGATACAAAGAAAACACGAACACCCGGTGCAAATCTGCCCCACATCGCGCGAAGCTGATCGTCGATCAACATCTTGTCGTATAAAACCCAAGTTTGATCACGACCGCTCTGTTCGTCGCCCGTGTCGTCCGGAACTTCCGATCCATGCCCCGCATAGGTTACCATCGCCACGCCGCCAGGCTCAATCTGCAGAGCCATCTCACCAATTCGCGTTAGCACTGCGGAGACAGTCGCATCTTCATTATGAAGATGAAACGTGTCCTGATACTCCAGGTCTGTTGCAATTTGTTCCATCGCCTCCGCGTCCTTCACGGCGCTACGGAGCCTAGGCACTTCACCGTACGTGTCCGGATCAACTTCGTTGACACCAATGTGAAGCGACATCGAAAATGACATGAGATAGACCCCTTATAGGAAGGTCGCAGGAACGAGGACCGGCTGCATTAACATTGACACAATAATCAGTCTCCCCCCCCCCCCTGCAAGACAGTTAGCGAATATAACAAATGGGTGACGCCCGACTTGGTCAATTCTTGGAACCGCCGCCATCTAGCTGAAAAAAGAAGGGAAACAATTACAACCAGTTTCAAAACGTCTGTAACACAGTGAACAAACACGCAAGTTGGGCGAAGCCCTGGAAGAGGTGAGCGTGGTATTCGTAACGCGTCACCAGACGCCGGAAATATTGCAGCCAGGCAATTGTGCGTTCGACTTCATACCGTCGCCGATACCGCCGAACCTTGCGACCGTCCTGAGTCGCAGGCCGCTTGCGATTGCGGCGATGCGGACAAATCAAATCGATGCCCCGCGCCGCCAAACGTTCACGCAACGGATCGCTGTCGCCGGCTTTGTCGTAAATCAATCGCGCCGGTGGCCGCTGCGTCGTGCGACGATCCACCAACCGCTCGATCAAATTCACTTCAGAGGCGCTGGCCGATTCGGTGTCGACTCCCAACGGCAAACCCTCGCCGTTGATGAGCAACATGATCTTCGTCCCCTTGCCGCGCTTGGTCTTACCGACCTCGGCGCCCCTTTTTTTGCTGGGGAAAACGTGCCATCGGCCATCGCTTCCTCCCAGTTGATTTCGCCCAAGTCGTCGAGCAGCCGCGCCCAAGCGATCTTGAACACGCCCGATTCGGTCCAATCTCGAAATCGTCGCCAGCAAGTTGAAAAAGAGGGAAACGAATTTGGTAAATCTTTCCAACGCGCCCCGCTGCGAAGCACCCACAGGATGCCTTCCAGGCAATCGCGCGGGGCTTTGCGAGGGCGTCCGCCGTATCGCGTGGGCGGTTCCCACGGAAAGAGGTCTTTGATCCGATCCCATTGCTCATCCGTAAGTTGTGTCTTGGCTCCGTCCTGGACGCCGTGCTTGTGCCGTCGAACCGACGGCCAGAACACGAACGTCAATCTCATAATCAGGGTCTCCTTTCACCCCGATCAGAGAGCAAGACTTATGCCAAATTGTTCAGTAAGATAGCGGTTTCGCAACTGGCTGTAGGCAACTACTCCGTCTAACAGTGCCTATTTAGCTAGACGTACAACCATACAGAAACGTACGCGACATTTTCACGTTTTTCTCAGCCGCAACGATTATTGATGACCGCAAAACACGAACATTCTCTTTGTGAAAGGAAATATTGGAGCTGTTAACCTCCATAAGACATAAAGTGAGCGCACGGTACGGCGAGAACGGTACGGCGAGAACGGTACGGCGAGAACGGTACGGCGAGAACGGTACGGCGAGAACGGTACGGGGCAGGGGCAAGGGCAGGGGCAAGGGGCAAGGGGACGCTAAATCGCCTTCGGGCGACAAATCCGAATGTCTCACACGCGATTTCTGGTTAACAGAAATCTGTCTCTTTGCGTTAACCGGGGGAGAGTGCCAAAACTTTTCACCTACTGGTTAACAGCATGCGCGACAAAGAGAGTGACCTGCCCCCTTTAACCGAAACCAGAGCTTGATATAGGATTTGGGCTTCTGGTTCCAGAAGAAGGAGGCAATCATGCCGAGGAAGCGTCATACGTCAGAACAGATTATTACCAAGCTCCGGGAAGCCCATAGCCCCC
>NZ_SJPP01000005.1 GCF_007860075.1 Symmachiella macrocystis | reverse complement strand
AGCCGAAGGACTGAAGGTCAAGGTCCTGCCGGTCCAGAGCCCGAACCTCAACTCGCGCTGCGAACGGGTCATCCAGAGCATCAAGCAGGAATGCTTGGACAATTTCCTGATGTTTGGCGAGCAGCATCTGAACTACCGCGTCCGTGAATACGTCCGCTACTACAACGATGATCGTGCCCATTCCGCCTGTGGACATCTGCCTCCAACATGCGATGATCCACCCCCCGAGAACAATACGATCGTACTCGATCAGATCGTTCGCCGCGAACGACTCGGCGGCCTTATTCAATGGTACGAACGAGCTGCGTGACTTTTGGCAGACCATTTTATGCGACCCGCGATCTCCCTGCGCCCTTGTCCGGAAAACGAGACGGAATAAAATCATTTTGGCTGCTGGTTACGATCACTTCCGACAACAGTTCCTCCGCGTGTTTTTCTCGCGAACCTCCTTTTGGTGTTCAACTTCCGTCCATCAATGTTTTTGGACCGCGCGCTATTCTGCACCTGGCGTCGCTCGGCCAGCCGGTTTATCAGATTATAAAGCGAGCATGTCAGCGACGGAGTGTCTGTGACGGCAACTCGCCAAAGAGCTCACTGTATCTCGAGGCAAAACGCCCAACGTCCCAAAAACCACACTCGGCCGCAACATCCTGGATGAAAGTTTCTGGATGGGTGGACTGGCGAAGGATTGTTCGAGCTCGATTCAGCCGCATTGACTGAATGAAGCGACGCGGTGGCATTTCAAATCTGGATCGAAACGCCGTCAGCAGTGTTCGTTCGGAAACACTGAGCGATTTTGAGATGGCGGCAACGGAAACTGAACCATCCAACGAGTTTTCGATTATTTCGGCGGCTGTTTTCGCGATGTCTGCGTATCGTTGTGAAAGGGCCGAAAATTTATTCTCGGAGTGCAACTGAATTCCGGCCGACTGATGGCACACTTTGCGTGCGATGGTGAGTATTTCATTGCCAAATAATGATGAGACAAGCGTAGAATTGGAGAGTGATTGTGTGCGATTGATTGCGCGCAAATAGCCCAGCACTGTAGTGCGAAGCTTCTGTGAAAGGTCATGGCAGGAGCGAACTACACTCACCGAGTTAATCAACGTGTCGTGAGAAGCAGCCCCGGAGTCGGTAAGTAACTCAGTTGGAACTCTGAGCGCAAGCCAGCTATTTGCATGGTCGCACGAGAAACAAAACTCCGCTCCAGGTGGTAACACAACGATCGCATTCGGATCGAGGATCATTCCATTAAGAAGTCTAGGAAGACTGTTTAGCTGCATGTACAAACCAAACGCAGAGCGATCAGTTGCGCCTTCCGAAAGCTGCCCGGAGCCCTCCTTGGCCCACTGAACACCAAGCTGACCGACCGTGGTTTGCAGAATCGAATACCGAGGCTCGTCCATGCCCAGTACACGCATCCGCAAATCGACGTGGGCAATGGTTTCGTAGTAGGGTTCGAAATCGGTGAAGAACTTTGCCGAGTTCATCGATGCGTCTCTCTACTAGCTGTTGATTTTCAGTTAAATTTGTGTGAATTCGAATGTGATGAGGCTGATTTGCAGAATCTACGTATCGAGATTCTAGTTGCTCGGGTACCCGCAAAGTCAAGTTGAATTTGTGTGATTTCGAGCGCGACGTGATTGCCTTGCGGAATCTACGTATCGAGATCCGAGTTGCTCGGGTACTCTTAAAGTCAAATTGTCCGTGAAACTCTCATAATGATAGCAGCGCCATTAGCATTATCGCTGCTATTCAAGTACAGAGCATTCCGGGCCAATGAATTCAGACGCACTTGATTTTGCAAACCGGAGACCCGCACTATGTATTTGAGCTTGGTCAGGTTTTTATCTTTCGGCTTGTTCGCTTGCTGGTTAGGTACCCTTAGCGCCCAAGAGGCAGATATCGATCGCGCCCATCTGCCAATCGATGTGAAAGCAGTTGGCGGTAAAGTCGGTCAAACAGCGGACGTATCTGCCCCCCCCAGACTCGTGACGCCGAGAGCTCCCGAAAATGCTCCCAACGTGGTGCTCGTGCTTCTTGACGATGTTGGCTTCGGAGCAGCTGGTACTTTCGGTGGTCCAATCGAGACCCCGGCGATGGACGCATTAGCTACGGAGGGCCTGCGTTACAACCGATTCCATACGACGGCACTTTGCTCGCCATCCCGGGCTGCCCTGCTTACCGGCCGGAACCATCACTCGGTCGGAACCGGCATGGTGGCCGAGTTTGCCACCGCATTCCCAAGCTATAACTCGGTTATTCCAAAGTCGGCTGCGACGATCGCTCAAGTGCTTCAGGGGAACGGGTACAGCACCGCTTGCTACGGGAAATGGCACAACACGCCAGTCTGGGAAGTCAGTCCGGCCGGCCCGTTCGATCGCTGGCCGACGTCACTTGGCTTCGACGAATTCTATGGATTCATGGCAGGTGAAGCGAACCAGTTCTTCCCCGCGTTGTTTCACGGGACCACACCCATTGAGCGACCTGAGCACGTAGAGGACTACCATCTCACCACGGACATCGTCGACCAGAGCCTCCAGTGGATGATGCGTCAGAAGGTCACGAACCCGGATAAACCGTTCTTCGTCTATTTCGCACCAGGAGCCACACACTCACCGCACCATGCACCGAAGGAGTACATCCAGAAGTACCAGGGTAAGTTCAACCAGGGCTGGGATAAGCTGCGCGAGGAAACCTTTGCGCGGCAGAAAAAGTTGAGGGTGATTCCTGCGGATACGAAGCTCACGGCGCGGGATGCATCGATTCCTGCCTGGGATTCACTTTCGGACGATGAGCAAAAGGTTGCCAGTCGATTGATGGAGGTTTACGCAGGATTCCTGGACCACACCGATTACGAAGTCGGTCGACTCGCCGGTGGCATCAAGGAACTCGGTGAGTGGGATAACACGATGTTCATCTACATCGTGGGAGACAACGGTGCGGCCGGTCCTGGTGGCCGCTACGGCGTGTTCAACGCCATGGTCAATTTGAACGGATTACGAGAGGATAAGGGTGTCGTGTTGAAAAAGCTCTACGAGTGTGGCGGCCCCACGGCCAACAGTGACTACGCGACTGGCCATGCATGGGCGATGTGCACTCCGTTTCAGTTCGTGAAACAATTTGCAAGCCACTTTGGTGGAACTCGTAATCCCGTCATCATCACTTGGCCGGACCGTATCAAGGATAAGGGCGGACTGCGAAATCAGTTTCATCACTTGATCGACATCGCTCCAACGATCTACGAATCCGCCGGGATTCCTGCTCCTAGCTCGGTTAATGGCATTGATCAAATGCCTGTCCATGGTGTGGACATGACTTACACGTTTGAAGACAGCGATGCGCCATCGACGCGATCTCGGCAGTACTTTGAAGTGGTGGGTGTACGTGGCGTTTACGACGACGGTTGGGTGGCTTGCACTTACCACAACAAATACTCGTGGCAGGCATCAGAGGTGCCAGACTTTGCCGACGACAGATGGGAGCTGTATCACGTCGAAGAGGACTTCAGTCAGGCAGAGGATTTGGCAGCAAAGTACCCAGAAAAGCTTGCCGAGCTCAAGAAGTTGTTCCTTGAGCAAGCGGACAAGTACGACGTTTTTCCACTTGATGATCGCGGTTTCGCTCGCGTCCTTGAGAGCGGCAGGCCAACTATCGTAGGTGATCGGACCAGTTTCACATTGCGATCAGGCGCGGTGCGAATGCCTGAAGATATGATTCGCACGACCTTCAATAAGTCCTATGAAATTTCCGCTGAGCTCGATATCCCCAAGAAAGGAAAAGTCCAAGGCGTATTGCTGGCTGCCGGCGGATACTTCGGCGGGCTGTCGCTGTACGTCAAGGACGGTCGCCCACAGTTTACGTACAACTACTTCGGATCAAAGCACACCACTATCTCGGCGGATGAAGCCCTACCCAGTGGCAAAGTCAACGTCCGCTACGAATTCGACTACGACGGTGGCGGAATTGGAAAGGGCGGGTCAGCGAAACTATTTGTCAACGACAAGCTCGTTGCTCAAGGGAAGATCCCACAGACGGTTCCGCTTGGATTCTCAGCTGACGAAACGCTGGATGCTGGCGAGGACACTGGCACACCTTCTGGTGAATATGAATGTCCATTTCGCTTTAGCGGGAATTTAAGGAAGGTCACCGTGACAATTGATTAATACCGCCGAATGAGAACAGCATCGTGCACCTGGGCAGAGAGTCTCGCAGCTGCATTGTTCAACAATTCGCTGGCTCATTGTCTTATTAGAATAAAACAGAGGGATTCAACTATGCCTGTATCAACTCAGGTCTGCTCTGGTGCAGTTCTCAATGGCAAATCGGGTAGCCGTATACTCATGTACGTCGTGCTGGCTTTGGTTGCTTTGTCGGGACCGAACATTCAGGCACATGCCCAAGATGCAACTGCACTGAATCATGATCGTGAATCTGGCATTCCGTTGGCGGATCCACCGTTCAAAGGAGTCGTTCGTCAAACCTTCGAAGACTCGACTGCAGATTACCCCCAGCCCATCAAGGCACCTGAAGGTGCTCCCAATGTACTGATCGTCTTGCTTGACGATGTCGGATTCGGCATGTGCAGCACCTTTGGCGGCCCCGTACCGACGCCAAATCTAGACAGGCTTTCTAAGAATAGCCTGATCTACAACCGCTTCCACACAACAGCTCAGTGTTCGCAGACGCGTGCTGCGCTGTTGACCGGACGTAATCATCACAGCGCAGGTACTGGTGCCGTAATTGAAATGAGCACCGGGTTTCCCGGGTACACCGGTATTATCCCTCGCAGCACGGCACTCGTCTCGCAAGTCCTGCGTGATAACGGTTATGCGACGTCAATGTTTGGTAAGTGGCATAACACTCCCGAACGAGAAATTAGCCCAGCGGGCCCTTTCAATCGGTGGCCCACCGGATTGGGGTTCGATTACTTCTACGGATTCAATCAAGGCGAAACAGACCAGTACTACCCCACGCTGTATCGTGGTACGAGTCCCGTTCCCCAGCCGAAGTCACCTGAAGAGGGTTATCACTTCACCGAGGACATCGCCGACGAAGCCATCAGTTGGATTCGCAATGTTCGAGCTGCTGAGCGAGACAAGCCCTGGTTCTGCTACTTCAGCACTGGCGCCGTGCACGCACCGCATCACGCTCCGAAAGAATGGATTGAAAAGTTTAAAGGCAAGTTCGATTACGGTTGGGATGACCAGCGAGAGAGAACCCATCGCAATCAGCTTGAAATGGGAATTATCCCCAAAGGCACCGGCCTCACACCCCGCCCCAAAGAGATCCCTTCCTGGGAAAGTCGATCAGCAGATGAAAAGGTTGCGTACGCGCGCCTGATGGAAAACTACGCCGCCTTCATGGCCCACACCGATCATCACGTCGGCCGGCTGATCAACAGCATCGACGAATCTGGCGAGCTTGATAACACCCTCGTGCTCTACATTGTTGGCGACAATGGAGCAAGCTCCGAGGGCAATCTGGAAGGTACCTTCATCGATCTCGCCAGCATGATAGGCATCAATCTGGGGCTGGAAAGCATCCTCAGCCGGATAGACGAGATTGGCGGGCCGAATAGTCATCCGCATGTGCCCGTTGGCTGGGCTTGGGCAATGTGTTCTCCTTTCCAGTGGACGAAAGCTGTCCCAAGCCATTTCGGCGGAACTCGCAACCCTCTTCTTGTCCACTGGCCTGCGAGAGTCAAAGGGAACGGCGAAATCCGGCAACAGTTTCACCACGTAATCGACGTTGCTCCGACCATCCTTGAATCATGCAATATACCGGCGCCCAAACAGGTCAATGGAATCGAGCAAAAGCCAATCGCTGGCGTGTCGATGGCTTATTCGTTCGATAATGCGAATGCGCCCGGCCGACGAACAACCCAGTATTTTGAAATCTTGGGGAGCCGAGGAATCTATAACGACGGCTGGTTTGCCAGCGCTCGCTGTGGAATCCCGTGGGAAACCGGCAACCGATCACTCGATGAACTCGAGAATGCTACCTGGGAACTCTATAACATTGACCAGGACTACAGCCAGTCAAACGACCTTGCCTTTAAGAATTCTGGCAAACTCGAGGAACTCAAAGCTCTATTCCTGAAAGAGGCGGTGAAATACGACGTATTGCCGCTTGATCCGCGATTCGCAGAACGAATGAATCCTCAGTTACGCATGTCCGGCAAGCCACCCACATCTTGGACCTATTTTGGAAACACCGTTTGGCTACCCGAACCCATTGGCCCACAGCTGTTCCCTCGTCCGCACGCGATCACGGCAAATGTTGAGATTCCAGAAGGTGGCGCGCACGGTGTGATTACTTGTGCGGGTGCTTCGTTGGCGGGCTGGTCGCTTTACATTCAAGACAAGAAACTACAATTCCGCTACCAGTGTCTGGGCATTGGAAACACGAGCGTTGCGGGCACAGTCGAGATTCCTGTCGGCAATGTAACACTAAGGACTGAGTTCAGTCCGGATGGTTCGAAGGAAGGCGGCGGCACGCTCAAACTGTTCGTTAATGACGAACCTGCTGGCGAAGGGAAACTGAAGCGGACACTCTTCCGTCACAGCCTAGAGCCATTCGAGGTCGGTCGTGACTCAATGACACCAGTTGACCCAGGGTACAAATCGAAAGGCAGTTTCGCGTTCACCGGAAAAATCGACCATGTGAAGTTTGAGTTGACGACCAGTCAAGAATGAGCAACGACGGTTGACCCAATGTGCAGGATTGCCTGGCATCCACTCACCGAATTTCACTGTAAACACCCAAGAGCGAAATTACATGTTACCGATTTTGTACACGCTATAAAACCAATTAATCGAGCGATACAGGGCATATCGTTTTTTGAGTTTTAGCAATTTGTAGCGGAATCGGCGCTGAGCTGTCCGGTCAAGATGGCGCGGTGGCCGCTAAGTTGAAAGTGCCGAACTTGGAATACTGAATGTCCTGTCGAGCGATATCCATGCTCATGATACTCGACAAGGGCGCCAATGGGGCGTCGCGCATCGGGGTCCAGCCCGGCTATCAGTTCAGTAGAAAATGACGGTTCATCCTTATGCTGCGTCATACCGCGACGTGTCGCTAATTCCGCCGATTGAGGATAGGCCAATATCGGGGCGTGAACGGTTACTCGTCGAGCCAACTCCAGAAACCCGATCATACCCTTTCACGTCGCAGGGGCCCTGCATCACCCCCTGGCCGTGGTAAGATCCGGTCGAGCCCCAGCGAAAGACATGGGACGGAGGCCGTGCGCGACACGGATCGACCGTTGTGGCCGCGACCGTCAACCACCGGCAGAATTGCGCGTTTCGTAATCGACGACTATGCCTCCCAAACAGCGCTGGATGTTCCCCCTCCCCGTGCCAAACCCTCTTCGTCACCATGCTCTTTGGACCTGTTTTTTAAGCCCAGTTGAAGCAAGGGTTTATGAAAGCTCGAGTCCGTCACGGTGGCTCGAAACGTAACCAACCCTCTTCGAACTATTTCGCAATGGGTTAACAGCCCGTGCGACGTTTTATAGATGGGATTGGGGTAGGAATTACCGTCCGGAGGTGGTTACTGCACTAATCTGGCTCCGAGTGAACTTCCCCACTTGAGTTGCGCCATTTGATGCGAAAGAATTCCAGTTAGCTGAAGCCTGGAAAGGATTCTCAATCATGAAGCAGAACCGGCACACCGTGCAGCAGATTATTGCCGTGCACGCTTGATTTGAATACCTGCCAAATTGAAATCACAAATTTGGCTCGCTACCATGATTTTCGCGGACAATTCTTCTAGAACTTGTTGAGACGAAACTCCTTTTAACGCACAACTTTCGAAGGTCACTTGAGGGAAACCGTGCGTCACTTTCGTTTCCGCTGCCAGCTTTGCACCACGCAAACGATCACATCGCATTCGCTGCTCTTGAGATTTATCGTTAGCAATATCATCGGGAATTGTGATCATGGCGGAACCAAACGAGAACATAGACTTGACCAGAGCACAACGCATCGAACAATTCTGCCGGGAATTTGAGGAGAGTTTGCGAAGAGGTGAGAATCGTCGTATCGAAGACTTTTTGAGTCAGGTGGGGCCCGAGGATACGCATTTGGTCTTGCTCAGGCTACTGGAGTTGGAATTCGAGTACCGATCAAAGTTTAGTGACGTTCCTCAGCCAGAGTCTTATCTGGAACGGTTTTCGGATTATGCCGAAATCGTCAAGGAGGCCTTTGACCGTCATCTGGATACGGTCGCCACCGATCCCAACGGCATAGCTGCCAAATCGACGCTTTCAATAGCTGCAGCCGACGCCAGCAATACTGTGAATACCGGACCTAAGGTCTTTAATAATTATGTACTGCTCAAAGAGATCGCGCGCGGTGGAATGGGCGTCGTCTTTCAAGCTCGCGAACAGGGATTGGATAGGATCGTCGCCCTGAAAATGATTCTTGCGGGCGAAATGGCCGCACCGGAAGAGATCGCGCGGTTTTATACTGAAGCTCGTGCCGCCGCCCTGTTAACCCACCCCCATATCGTGCCGATTTTTGAGGTCGGCGAGCACGAGGGGCAACATTTTTATTCGATGGGATTTATCGAAGGTGAAAGTCTGGCCATCCGTATCAGGCGTGGTGTATTCACCTCAGAAGAAGCTGCCGTTTTAATGTGTACGGTTACTGAAGCGGTCGCCTATGCCCACTCCCAAGGAATCATCCATCGCGATCTAAAACCTGCGAATATTTTGTTGAATCAAACCGGCGTACCTAAAGTCACCGATTTCGGATTGGCGAAGCGGGTAGAAGAAGACAGCGGATTGACTGCAACTGGTCAAATCCTGGGGACCCCCAGTTACATGCCTCCCGAGCAAGCGGTCGGTAACATGGCGTCCGTGGGACCGGCTGCCGATGTTTATTCACTGGGCGCGGTCCTCTATCACCTGCTGACGGGACGGCCTCCGTTTCAAGCAGCATCTGTGGCCGTTACGTTAAGTCAGGTTTTAGAGCAAGAACCAATTCCACCACGGACGCTAGACCCGTCCATCAACCGGGATGTTGAAACGATCTGTTTGAAGTGTCTGGAAAAAGAGTCAAGCCACCGATACGAATCGGCCGAGGAATTGGCCGCGGAATTCAAACGCTTCCTGTCTGGCCAGCCGATTCTGGCAAGACCGATCAGCCAAACGGCTCGCGCGTGGCGGTGGTGTCGCAACAATCCTGTCGTCGCGGGTCTCTTGATAGCGGTCGTGACGTCATTGTTTTTGGGAATCGGCATCTCTTCATTTTTTGCGATACTGGCCGAAAGACGCGCTGAATCCGCGATCAAGAACAAGCAGGTTGCCACCCAACAAACCCAACTAGCCCTCGATACAATCACCTCGATTATTTTTGACATCAACGCGCAACTCCGCGAAGTTCCAGAAGCAGGAGAACAACGTCGCAGCATTCTGACGAAAGCAATCGAGAACCTCGATTCGGTATCGCAAGGATTCGAAAACGCAACGGAAGTGACTTCGAACCGTGCTGGAGCTCTGCTCAATCTGGGCGACATCTACTCGCGTCTCGGCGACGAACGTGGCGAGAATGCTTCCGCCCGATCCTTCGAGCTTTTCCAACAGTCGGTTAACCAGTTTCGACAGATCGTGGACGTAGATGGGGGCCGTGACCCTGAGTCGCTCTGGATGTATTCAATCGCACTGCAACGCGTCGCTTCCGACTTGGTTGACACCGGAAGATTAATTGAAGCCGAGCCCTATCTTGAACGCTGTGCCGAGCTGCGCGAGGAGTTAGCCACTGCGCACCCGCAAGAATCTCGCTATACCACGGGCGTCATACATATTTTGTATGAATGGGGCGACTTTTGGAAAACCCGCAACGTAGCGAACAAAGCAGTCGACGCACATTCCGACGGACTGAAGAGAGCAGAAAAGTTGGTCAAGAAGCATCCTGATGACCGAGAAATCAACTCCCTCTTCGTGGTAGGACTCGATAGTTTGGGACAAGATTATTACGTACGGAAGAAATTCGACGAGAGCTCAACATATTTGCAACAGGCTGGTGAGACATATCAACAGCTGATGAAAAAATATCCACGCTTCAAGGAGTTCCCGTTTCATTTGTCGATCAACCGTGAGTACTTGGGGAATCTTTATTATGATCAAGGGAACCTTCCGGCTGCGGAAAAGGCCTTCCAAGAATCGTTGTTTTTCATCAACTGCGCCATTGAGATTGATTCGCTCGATACGAAAATTCAAAAGAGCGCAGCGTATTCATACGACAATCTTTGCCAGCTCTACAAAAAACAGAATCGCCAAGACGATCTAATCCAGTCCATGCAGGCAAGAATTGCGATTCGCCGCAAACAAGCCGTTCTGGATCTTGCAGACTCTGAACTGTTCAAACTGACGCTGAAAAATTATCGAGAGCTCGGCACGCTTTATGAGACACGCAAAGAATTCGACAAAGCCATAACTCTGTATGGGGATGGAAAATCATTTCTCGAGTCAATTGAGATTTCACTGCCGCAGGTTCATAATCAAATTCGTTTCTTTAAATCGCGGATCGAGCATTGCCAAAAACGGCTGGCCGATGAGTCTGCGTAGTCGCCTCAAGAATGACCGGAATGACCGACGAACTGGGCGTACCCTCTGCCTTCCAAACCCTCTGCCTTCCAAACCCTCTGCCTTCCAAACCCTCTGCCTTCCAAACCCTCTGCCTTCCAAACCCTCTGCCTTCCAAACCCTCTGCGTGTAAATAGATATTTGACCGACGCCGCGACCTAAAGCATCGGTCGAGCATACGTTAAGCATCAGAGGGGCAAGGTGGGCAATGCGAAATCACAGGCAGGCACAGGATGTCCCGGCTGTTTCACCCGCTGTTGCTGCTCATTGCCAACGCCTCTGAACACCGACTGGCCAAGCACGCCCTATATCTGAAGGAAGAGCTGGCAATTCTGCGCGCCCGCGTCCCTGGCAAAAGTCACACGAAACCGGAGGAACGTGCCCGATTGCTCAAATTCGGCAAACCGCTCGGCAAGGACATCGACCGGTTGATCAGCATCGTCACGCCAATCACATTCCATCGCTGGGTCCGGAAAGAGCGACGCGGCTACAAGCCGGCCAAACCGGGGCGACCCCGAAAACGATAAGTACTCCGCGAACTGGTCCGCAAGATCGCCCGTGAAACCGGCGTCGGCTACACGCGCATCTTGGGCGAGTTGCGGCGGCTCGGCATCAACCGCATCTGCCGACAAACGGTCCGCAACATCCTCAAAGAGGAGGGGATCGACACCTCGCCCAACCGGTCTCAAGGTTCTTGGGAGCAGTTCATCAAGATCCACGCCAAGACCCTCTGGGCCTGTGACTTTTTCACAAAACATGTCATCACGCCAAGAGGGCTTGTGAACTATTTCCTGTTGGTCTTCATCAATGTCGAGACCCGCGATATCTTCGTCAGCAACTCCACGGCGCACCCCGATTCCGCATGGGTAACACAGCAGGCCCGCAACTTTCTCATGCAAACGGCCGGTCGCGACGAAAAGCCAGCCTGCCTGATTCGCGATCGCGACACGAAATCCACAGCACAATCCGACGATGTACTAAAAGCCGAAGGTGTAAAGATCAAAGTCCTGCCGGTACAAAGCCCGAACTTTAATTCTCGCTGCGAGCGGGTCATTCAGAGTATCAAGCAGGAATGCCTGGACAATTTCTTGGTCTTCGGCGAGCAGCATCTGAACTACCTTGTCCGTGAATACGTCCGCCACTACAACGATGATCGAGCCCACTCTGCCTGTGGACATTTATCGCCCTCATGCACTGATCCGCCACCGGAGAACAACACCATCGTTCTCGATGATATTGTTCGCCGCGAACGACTGGGGGGATTGATTCAATGGTGCGAACCAGCTGCGTGATTTCATCATCGCCCACGTCTACGCGGCTGCGCTCGCCTTGCGCACTTACCGTAACAAATCCCCAATTTGCAATAGCAACTGTGGCTGGATACCATGATTTCCACTGACAGTTCTGCCAATCAATTTTCAGTGGAACCTCGTTTCGTCGTTCAACTTCCGTTCATCATTGTTTTTGAAGCGAGCGTCAGTATTTTTCGGCTGCGAGTCTTTCCACCAAACAGCTGCGCGGCGATTGTCCCACGGTTCGTCGAGGGAGATGGACGCTAGGCTTTGTTCGAGATCAAAGGCGGTAAGCGGCCGTTTCGCCGGATCCTTTTCCAGGCAGCGAAGCACGACTTCCTCGAACTCGTCGAGTAAGTCTGATCTGTAATCTGATAACGGCTTGGGCGGTTGAAGCACGTGCTTCATCAGAAGTGGCATGAGAAGAATCTGGCCGACGAAGACATTGGCGACATGCTTGCCCTCAAGCACGATGGGCGATGCGCAATCATAGAGTCCGTTCTTGCAGGCATAGATTGAGAACGCCTCGCCCGCCGCCAGCATACCCAGAAGCAAAGGGGGACAACTTCTGGAGGTAAGAAAATATGGCCAATCCTAAAGATCTGGAACTGGCCATGCGCTACGCGTACGAACAGGGACTGGCGAAACGCCTCGACAGTTCTCGTCCGACCGTTGCGGCCATCAGGTCAGTAACTTGTTGCTAGGAACGCGACGCGCGTTTCTGAAGGCATCTCCGACCTTGTTGCAAAAATGGACATTTTAGAGCCGCATTTCTGAGCCGGGACATTCACTACCGATGTCGCAGGACTGCCGTGGTTTGCGGGCCGTTTTCGCTCCGTCATTATCTGCACGGCGCGGCAATATTTGTTGGGCTTTTCATGCTGGGGGAGAACCCCAAGTTCTTTAACTCTCTCTGGAACGGGCGTAGCGTGCCAAATTGAGAGCCGCGAGAAGGCAATCCGAATGTGGGTTCGTGTATACTGTCTCGATTACGCGGCCTCATCTCACGACAACGCAGCCGTCACCGACGAGAGCTACGGATACGGCTAGAGCCTGAAAGAGATACAGAAATCCATGACACTCAATTCCTCCACCCTGCACAGTCTCCGCAGAGTTTTCCAGCAGGGTTTTGTCGTTCATGACATCGCCGAGCCGCTTATCTCCTTTGACGATTCCACATCGTCAGAAAAAGTCCAAGCGTTCATGAAAGCTAAGAGATTCGAGATTGTGGGCATTCGCAAAGAAGGGCGTGTAGAAGGTTATGTGGAGCTGGCTGACCTCGGTACTGGCGTATGCGCAAACCATATTCAGCCTTTCGACGAAGCGCAGGTTGTACTGGACTCAACAGCGCTGGCCGATCTCGTATTGCAACTTAAAGACAAACGTCGTCTTTTTGTTTCAATACTCGGACGCGTCGGCGGCATCGTCAGTCGCACCGACCTTCAAAAGCCTCCCGTTCGGATGTGGCTCTTCGGAATGGTGACGCTGATAGAGATGCGGTTCAGCCGATTGATCGAACAGTACTATCCTGACGAAAAATGGAAGCCGTTTCTTTCAGAAGGACGGATCCAGAAGACTGAGGAACTTCTTGTGGAACGCATCCGACGCAACCAGGATCTCTCCTTATTGGATTGCCTGCAATTGACCGATAAAGCACAAATCATCGCCCGCAGTAAGGAATTGCGTAACTTGACCAAATTTCAATCGAGGCGGCAATTGGATGATGCGGCTAAGATGTTGGGGAAGCTGAGGGACAACCTGGCGCATTCTCAAGACATCATTACCGGCGATTGGGATATCATCGTTGCTCTCTCGGAAAGTCTCGATGCGGTACTGGAAGGACCGCCTGGATTAGAGGACGGAGATGTGTGACGGAGATGTGTCGGTGCTCGGGAGTGGTGTCCAACTAATTGTGCCTTGGTTTTACAACGACTAGTTCGCATCACGGCCTCAACCGGCGGCTGCGTTGTCGCGATCGGAGCGAGTTGCGACACTCGATTCGCAGTTGTGCCGGGTGATGTAAGTCATTGTCAATTCATGGCTTCAGGATGTTTGTGGGTTTACTTTTGCCGTCGTAGCGTTGCGACGCGACAGTAACGCTCAGTACACTTTCCACCAAGCAATTGAGAAAAACCAACTTCGACTGATTCGCAAGGAAAGACCACAAGCGTGAGGCTGAACGAGCAGTAAATCAAACAGGTAATTCTGCACCCCAACCCCGAAATCCGCGTCAAGGCGATCAGCTACTTCGTGGACGCCTACAGCGATGTTCCATCGGTGATGCCGCTTGTTATTGAAACCGTTGAGAATCATGGCAGGGAATCGGCTCTGTTCCGAACGCTGGAACGTGCCGACACTTTGGCCCAGTCGCCGCCGACCATCGATTGGCTGATCGGGGAGCTGTGTTTGGACTGTGTCCGGAGCGACAAGAAGTTGGACAACAATCTGCTCTCGGTAGCGTTGGTCCTGTGCAATGCCGAACCGATTCTGATCGTCAGGCGGCGGGATGAGATTATTTCTGCCTCCGGCTTTCATGAAAAACTTATCCCCATGTTTGACCAACGCCTCGAATTTCACAGAGAGCAGACTGGCGCGAGTGTTGGGAAAAATTGGTCGAATTCTGCAACGCTCATGCGGAGTACGAGTCATTTACTCTCGCTACGACGCGCACTGTAAATGACATCGTTGATGCCCTGGACCGATAGCTAGCGCATGACGCCGACGCCTGATACGCATGTGATGACCAAAGGTCAAGGTCCTGCCGGTGCAAATCCCCAACTTGAATTCCCACTGCGAACGAGTCATCCAAAGCATCAAGCAGGAATATTTGCATAATATCCTGGTGTTTGGCAAGCGGTATCTCAATTGCCCCGTTCGCAAATATGTCCGTTACTACAATGATCAGCGAGCACACGCAGCCTGTGGGCATCTGCCGCCTTCAAACGCTGATCCACCACCAGAGAACAACACAATTTCACTCGATGATCTCATCCGCCGCGAACGACTGGGCGGTTTAGTTCAATGGTACGAACGTGCTGTGTGAATTCATAAATGCACATGTCTTAGCGGCTGCGCTCACTTTGCGTTTCCTTCTTGAATAACCATCAATTTGAAATCGCAACTGCTGCTTGCAGACATTCCCTTCACGGCAGTTCTGCCCTGAGAATTTCACGCGAACCTTCTTTTAGCGTTTGACTTCCGTCCGTCACTATTTTTGGACCGCGCGGAATACCCCACTCAGTTCGCGACGAAATAATTCTCGTCGTATTGAACCGAGTTTATGGTCCGTAACTGCGCGCATTGGCCTACAGCAGCAGTTGCGCCCGCAGGCCAAACACGACTGCCGTGTCGTTGAACCGCACCGAAGGCTCCACGATCTGCAGGTCGGCGGTCAGATGGAACCATGGCGTTATTGTTGCGTTATAGTAAAGTTCACCCCCTTGCAGGTCGTTGACATCGAACTGCCGTTGTAGCGTCTTGAATTGTCCGCTGAGGCCGCTGTAGAAATAACCGACGCCCATCGTATCTTTATCGCGGCCGCGGATCAGGCCTTGAGCTTGCAAGGCCACGTTGCCAGTCCAGCGGTAGGGGTTGGTGTTTTCGTCAGCCAATCCCCATTGGCTCAGCAGACCCACATTGCGATTGAGGTTGCATGGATCAATCCAAATCTTTTGCTCGGCCACATACATCAAGAACCATGAACCGCTTTGTGGGCCAGCGACAATTCCCTGACCGGGAATGAACGCCCAATCGAGCCGGTCCAAGGAAGAATAATTACCGCTGGCCCACGTCCCTCCGAACAGGTGGGAGCCAGGCAGTTCGTTGAATTCGGTGAAAAACCGCCATAAACCGAGAACGATCGCTCCGTTGTCGAAAAGCCTGTCAAAGCCACTGGTCGTTGTCGAGTTGTTCGAGTCGTAGACGAGCAGTGCGCCCTGGATTTGTTTGTCTTTCATCCGCATGACTCCGCCTCCCAGCGTCGAAAGCGGAAACGTCTTAGTGAACGACATGGGGAGGATCATCGAAGCATTCATAAACCCCGTTACACCTCGACCGGTTTGCGGGTAGACCATATTCCACAAGTCGACCGCATTAAACTTACCGAACGCGACCGCCCATTCCTCGCTTAACGCCTGTTGAAACAACAGGCCGGTAATCGCAGTCTCGTTATTCAGTGACGGATAAAGCAGATTCGTATTCACAGGTACCAATGGTGCCGCGTCCAGGATCACGTCCTCACCATATCGTGTTTCGGCGTGCATGATAGCTGTGAAGCCCTCATCGAGGCCGAGCTTGCCTCCTTCGAAGATCACGAACTGATCGACCTTGCCGCCGTTGTCGAAGGTCTGCTGATTCCCGCCGCTGGCAACACCCTGATAGAAGTTCGTCAACGAGGCGTTGTACAGAATGCCGCTCTCAGCCAAACCGGACCGGGCGCCCCCCAGGTCACCCAGCATGTTTGGGGACGTCAGCCAATCAGCGCAGGGATTGGTGGCATTACTGCAGAAGTAGTTTCCCTGTGCAGCATCACACGCAGGTGCTAACGACTGCTGCGCGAAACTCGACGCTGTGTTCAACCAAATGCAACACGTGACAATCAATCCCAGTAAATACCGCACCGACTTGTGCATTGCATCCTCCTTATGGCCTTCCCTCGGTATTAGTACCAGTGTAAGTGAGAGAATCCGGGTTCAATCGTTCGGGTGGGTTCAGAGGGGCGTCGCGAAGCCCGGAAGAATACAGCTGGACGCGTAGGCGATGGGGGGAGCTGATAGTCCAATGCACTGTTCCGACATATCATCCTCGCCGAATCAAGTCGCCGGCATGAGGATGCTCAATAAGAGTGCGCTAAGGACAAGTCGCTTCACCGGGCAACTCCATTTGGCGAAAACTCACGAAGGCTTGTCGTGCGTGTGCGCACTTCAATCATTATTATCGGTAAAAAAAGTACAGCTGCTGAATTTAGCGCGGAACGATCCGTGCAAAGAGTTAGTTTAGAAGAGCGAATGTTAGGATTAGGGCGACTTTAACGCGCCCTTCCGCCTAACTTTTGGATGCTACAAGGCACAAGTTTGTGTGCCTGCCGTTGATTTGGCATTTTTAGCTGGAATTGTGGCCTGTGTCGACGAATTTCAATGCCAGATTGCTGATGGTCCTGCACTAGTGACCAAAATAATTGTGCGATAGCAAAGCTAGCTAGTCCGGCGTGGGCAGCTCCACCAGCTTCTTCTTCTGGGCGATCTTGCGGATGTCCTCGGTGATTTTCATCGAGCAGTACTTGGGTCCGCACATGCTGCAAAAGTGAGTGCTCTTGAAGGTGTCCAGCGGTAACGTTTCGTCGTGAAACCGCTGAGCTGTTTCAGGATCAATCGACAGCCAGAACTGCTCGTTCCATTCGAATTCAAAGTGAGCTTTCGATAACGCATGGTTACGGTTCTGAGTACCCTGGCGTCCTCGAGCGACATTCGAGGCATGTGCCGAGATCTTGTAGGCGATCGTACCTTGTTTCACGCTTTCAGCGTTCGGTAGTTCAAGATGTTCCTTCGGCGTCAAGTAACAGAGCATCACCGTTCCTTGCCAGCCGGCCATTACAGCACCAATCGCCCTGGTGATGTGGTCGTAGCCGGGCGCGATGTCGGTCACGAGCGGCCCGAGAACATCAAAGCGTGTCGTGATTTCCGTCACTTCCAGTTACGAAGTCTTGAGAAGATGCAAAGTGAGTGGATGATCGTCTGCCTCACGCACAACCTGCTGAAAGCATTTAATCGGTGACCAGTGGTCCAAGTACATAAAATGGCGCACCGTGACAGAGCCGACGCTGCAGCTTCATATTGAATTCAATTTGGTCAAGGAAGAATAGGTCAATGCGCCAAGACGTCCAACCGCGAGTTGCGGGGCGGCCGAGAAACTATCTGGAGTCGTTCCGGCCTTAGCGCTGCTGGGGTTGGTTGCATGGATTGAAGGCAGAAATACTTTAACTTTTGCTACGTGATCCACACTCATTCCTGGTTCCTGTCCGACTGAATCAAACGAAATCGTCTACAAGCTCGTAATAACTCCCAATGTTGCAGATCCACAACCCGACTCAAGACGAAGCCTGTGCAATTTGGGGTATGTTTCTCATCCGACCTCAACAGTGCCGTCCTCATGAATGGAAATCGGATCACCGGATTTGACCGTGTTGAGGAACTCGTCCCCGAGTTGGTCGATCGTGATCACATTGTGTTCATTCCAGACATTATCGATGATCAGTCCGGCAACCGAGACGGAATCGACGTGCTGAGCGTACAACATCGCCTTGGGGCCTAGACCCATGGAGCCAACTCCCATCAACGAGGCCCCACCCATCGTGGAGCCTACACCCGTTGGAAAACAGAGGATCTGGCCGGCCAGGTTTTTACCGGCCCACTCCTTGTTAACCACATCCGTGCAGGGAGCGGTCTTTGTATTGCCACCGAAAAGGTTTTCCATGTAGCTGGCGCTCACGTTGAACGGGTGTTTGGAAGCCAGCGCCTTTCCCTCGAGATTGCCAGGAATCAGAGGACGTCCTTTGAATGTTTTTTTCGCCATTAAAATTCTCCGAGTCGAATTACTTTTGTTTGATAATGTTTGTTGTTGTGATTTCTTATTCACCCTCCCACTTGTGGGAGTGTCGGACGCGGTAGCTGCCGGGGAGGGTCTTGTCGCCTTCTCCGGGCCTGAGAGCCCGACTCTCCCAGAGGGAGAGTGATTTCAACTACGCTCCCTCCGGGATTTTGCCCGACACGATGGTCTCAATGAGTGGTTCGTCCTTCAGGTACTGTGCGAAGCCATAGTAGTTTCGTGTCTTGGCCGAGTTCGTAACAGCGAACATATCTTCAGAGAAATCTTTCATGCCCACGTAACTCAGGGAGCACATATTACTGAACCTCATATCGGCGGCGGTCATCTTCCCGACCAACTCCGGGTGCTCCTTGACGAGGCGGTCCCGCACGACATTCGCGCAGAGCAGCCTGGTCGGGATGGCGGGCTTTTCCAAGCCTTTCTTCTCGATCGCCTCAGTCACCCACGTTCCCCAATCGAGGATTTCCTTGTAGGTGTTGTGAGGACAACCAATGATCGCGACCGTTGGATCTTTCGGACGATCGGGGAAGTCGGTCGGGTAAGTGGCCAGGACCCGGGCCTGCTCCTTGTCGTCGAAGACGTAGGTCTGGTACCCTTCCTTCAAGAGATTGCGTCCCTTCTCCTTGGCGTCGGGCGTGATGTTCTCCACGTGATAGAGACCAACCGCGCCGCTGGATGCGGTAGCGCTTCCCATCTTTTTCAACAGGTGCATGTTGTCGTTGCTGACTTCGGTGCCCAAGTATTTGTCAATGCCCGTGATGAAGGGGTTGGCGTCGACCACCTTGAGGCCGATGGCTGTGCCGAGCACGCCCCAATCCGGCTCTTTGGTGGTCTTCACATCGACAAGCCAGGTGGACATGCGGCCCTCGTCGGTCATCAGTCCGAACAGCGGCGCCTTGCCGAGCAGGGCACAGAGCAATTCCATGCCGGAGGCGTTGCGGTTGGTCCGCAGTCCGAGGGCAGAATTGCCATAGTTTACCGCGGACGATTCGGCCCACGCGACGTAGGTTCCCGGGGGCGGCCTATTGCCCACCTCGTCTACGTAGCAGGCACAGCTGCGAAGGTTCAGATCCGGAGCACCGAGTTGCACGTGCACCCAGTCGAGCTCTCGCTGCACTGCGTAAAGCTCGTAGATGACCTTCAGGTCCTTTGCGTTGTTGTTGACGTTGTAGACGTCGTAGCACCGCGGATTGACGGTGTAAGGGGCGTAAGCCTTGAGGCCCGCGTCCGCACATTTCTGGAACATATCAATGATCGGCATGAGGTAGTCTTGCCCGGTGAACAGCGAGCTATGCGGCGCGCCGCCGAGATCGACGAGTTTCTCAGCGTTGAAGGCATTGCCATGGGCGACAACGATCTTCATCACCTTGGCCAGCTCCTCGCCCTGCTTGCCGTCCATGATGTCCTGCTCCTCCTGGGTGAGCGGCATCTGGTAGGGCGCCAGCGGATCACCCTTCTTCGGCTTGCTGCTGCGGTCACTAAATCCCAATTTGTGGTTCCCGTCCGCATCTGTGGCGCCCATATCGGAATGACCAATCTTCCCAGCATAATCGAGAAGGTCGGTTTTCCGTTTAGTAGATGTTCCGCTCATTTTCTATTTCTCCTCTTATTTGATTCTTAATAATGATATCGCACGTGGAATGCTTCACGTTGCACTACGGAAGATTCGGTGACGGTCAGTCCACCGGATTGTCGATCCGGTGAAGTCCCGGTGTCTTGTCGCTGTAGTTTGCCACGTACAGGCCCGACTTTCCGGGAGTAATCGCGGCGATGGCGTTGACGCGGGTCTGGAAGTGCTCCGTATACCATAGAGGAGTCGAAGCATCTGGGCTGAGCAGTAAGAGACTCGTGATCGGAGGCATGCTGAGCAACGGCAGATGCTGCATCAGAAAGGACTTGACCTCTGGATTGGCATGGACCCAAGGAAGCTGCGGACCATGGTTGGTAATGATCGTAACCCAGATCCGACCCTTCGAATCGCGGCGCATCCCGTCGACCAGCCCCGGCAGATCTTTCCAGATCACCTCACTCTCACCCGCCTTTGGGCCGGCGAGGTGGACGCGGTGGATTTGATAGCGCGCGTTGTCGGTCAGCAGGACAGTCTCTTCGATCCCGCTGCTATCGCCGTCCATCAGGATGCCGTCGGTGAATGTGTAGCCGTTTGCGACGAGCCCCACCGTCTGATCCTCCGCATCATACATCCAGAGGCGTCCGGTCGTACTCAGCGTGACCACTGGGGGAAGGCAGGCGGCGCCACCCATTGTCGCGCCGTCGGCCACGTACGACTCGGTGAAGTACATCCGCTTGCCGTCCGCGCTGACGGCGACGTCGTTGCAGATCGAGAGCAATCGGCTATTTGAGTCGTCGAGCGAATCCACGCGGACGCGTTCCTGTTTCGCCGTAGCAAAGACGGTCGGTTTCGACACGTCCGCCGAGTTCGGCACGCGGGTCACCAGCGGGGTCAGTTCCTTGGTGGCGAGGTCTAGAGTGTACAATCCAACCTTCTCGCTCTTTGGATAATCACCCCCGTCCGGGTAGTTTCCCCGATCACTGCGCGAGCACGAAAGAGCGACCTTGGTCTTTTCTCCGTGGATCCGATGGATGCCGGCAGCCATAACGGGGACATCGACGAAGTGTTCCGCCTTTTCTTTTTTCAGATCGACTTTCCAGAGCCATCCATCCCGCCCGGTGACATAGGCAAGTCCGAGATCTTCCTCCAGCAGGACGTCGTCGTACCCATCAATTTCCGGAGTGATCGTCTTTACAGTATCGTAAATGAAATCGCCATCGGTCTTGACGTCGAGAATGGACTGGGGAATTGGGCCAACGATGAATTTTGGCGGAATCTGCTCGGCATCTGCCGCATTCTTGCTAGTGTCCGAGTTCGCGGTGGCGTCAACGTTCGCACCGTTGACAGCGACTGGTTGCTGAGAGCATCCCAACCCGATGGCAGTTACGACCATCAATCCAGCGAGACTGAATAGCGACAAACTGTCTCGTCTCATTCTTAACATTCTGATTCTCCTGTGTTTTATGTGGACGGGCCAATCATCCCGCAAAGCAATTAACTAAACTCCCCAACCCTGAAATACGGATTTCGATCTGCTGGCCTGGCTTCATGAAACAGGTCCCCACCGAGGTACCGCATGCGATCACATCACCCGGATAGAGCGTCAGCTCACGCGCGATCTGCCAGACGGCATCGCGCGGTGAGAAGATCATGTCACTGACCGGGTAGTCCTGTTTTTTCTCACCATCCAGAAAGGCCTGAACCTGTAATTCGTCCGGTTCGATCCCCCGCACGATGCACGGGCCAATTGGGCCGAATCCGGGATAGCTCTTGGCCCGTGTCCACTGGGGGAATTCCTTATTCTCGAATAATGGTTCTGCAGCTGTCACGTCGTTCACGCACGTGTAGCCAAAGATGTAATCATCGATTGCATCTCGCGAAGGTTGGAAACACTCGCGACCGATGACCACACCCAATTCGGCTTCGAATAGGACCTTGTCTCCGAACCCTTTCGGAGCCGGGATGTCGCCCTGGTATCGGTTCAGACAATCTGGCAGTTTCGTAAAGTAAAGCGGCGACAACGGAAGCTGGTTGCCGCCGTGCACCATGGCCTCATGCAAGTTGTTCCAAAGACCAAGGAACTGCCGTGGTTCAACGGGCGCGAGCCATTCGGCTTCTGCCACGTCCACTTCTCGACCCGTGGGCACGGGATTGGCGAATAGGTCTCCTTCGTGGATCAGGATGTGCTCGTCCTGACGCAAACCAAGATGAGGTGATCCATCAACAAGAATGCGGCACCAGGATTTCATATCAGCCCTTGTCTCCAATGTCTCGTTTCCGTGTCCAGGCGACGCTACTCGTCGGCAGGCATTTGCACTTGAGCCTTCAGTGCGGTCTCGTCCCCGACAGTTTTGCTGCGATGCCCTTTGCCCGTTGTGTCTTCAACGATGGTGACGTCACCTGGTCCGAAGTGTCGAACAGTGCCATCGCTTACCTCAATTTCTGATTGGCCGGCAAGATAGAATAAAACCGATCGCCCTGGCTCTCGGTGCCAATCACCCTCCCAACCAGGAGGCAGCGATAAAAACGCCCATTGCGTGGCAGCGCTAAATCCTGACAGTTGGACGGGAGGGGCCGGAGGGGCAAAATTCACCTCGGTTAATTCAATCTCCAGATCTTCGAAATGGGTTTCTCCATCTGAACCCGTGTAAATGCGGACGTATTGCACCCAAGCTACTCCCTAAAAAAAGACATATTCACGCGGCGATAGATTGCTTCGGGCGAACCGGTTCAATGGGCGCCATCGTCCAGGCGACGCTATTCATCGTCACCCATTTGCACGCAAGCCTGAAGTGCAGTCTCGTCCCCGACTGTTCGGCTGCGATGCCCTTTTCCCGTCGTATCTTCAACGATGGCGACGTCGCCTGATACGAAGCGTCGAACCGTGCCATCGCCGACCTCAATATCGACCTCGCCGACAAGATAGAAGAATGTCTGTCGCTTCGGTGTTGGATGCCAATCACCCACCCAGCCCGGAGGTATCGCAAAAAACATCCATTGCTTGGCAGCGGTGAATGCCGACAATTGGACGGGAGGGGCCGGAGGCGCAAAATTCACCTCAGCTAATTCAACCTCCAGATCTTCGAAATGGGTTTCTCCATCTGAACCCGTGTAAATGCGGACGTATTGCATCGTAGCTACTCTCCGAATAGCGACATATTCACGTGGCGACAATTGGCGTCGGGCGAACGAAGCCAATGGGCGTCATCTGCGATTGGTGTCGGCAAGGTATTGGAAAACAGGTCGCCCTCATGGATCAGGACCTGCTCGCCCTGGCGCAAGCCAGGACAAGCTGTCCCATCAAACGATATGCGGCACCACAATTCCAGGTCGGCCCCGCTTCAGTCCCCGTTCCAGCCCCCGCTCAGGTTCACGAACTGCGCCGTGTAGTAGTTGCACCCGCCATCGAGCAGTGAGGCGGCCATGTGCGCCATCTCAGTGGGCTGGCCCAGGCGGCCCATGGGGATCGGCTTGCATGCCTCGGCCAGTGCTTCGGGGTTGTTCACGCCGAGGGTGTTCCGATAGCCGGGATAATCACAGAACATAGTGCCCATGCCGTTGAGGCAGACCTGATGCGGCGCGATGTCGAGTGCGGTGGCGTTGATCAGGTACTTCGCAGCGGCACGGGTCGCGCCGTAGGCGGGGACACCGGGGAAGTTCTTCGCGCCGGTGGCGCTGACTTCAATGAGGACGTTTCCCGATTTCTGCGCAACGAGGGGCGGAATGACTGCCTGCAACGCGTACTGCGTCGAGAGCAGGTTGCCATTGACGTTGTCCATCATCTCCTCTTTGGTGATCTTGTCCCAGGGGCCGGCGCTGTGGATGCCCGGGCGAATGAACGCCGCATCGTACCCGCCGAAGACATCTATCGCGCGGTCGACCAGCTTCTGCACGGCGCCAGCCGCGTTGACGTCCGGGATATCAACCACCTCGACCTTCCCGCCCATTTCCTTGAGCTCGGCGACCAGGTTGGGTGCGGACGTCTCGGCACCTTCGATGACGACATTGGGATCACTGATCACGAGGTCGTGACCACGCTCGGCCAACGCCCGGGCCACCCACGGTCCGATGTGTTGCGCCGTATCTGTGATGAGTGCGACGCGACGTTTTCTGGTTTCAGCCATTTTAATAGCCTTTCGTTGAATACTGAGTTGCTGATAAAAAAGAAGCGCTTTGGTTGTTTAGTGCCTTGCCGGCCCAAAAAGGCCTCGGCCCGCATAGCCCGCCAATTATCCTAAATGCCATAGAATTCGTACTGCCTACTACCCATAAGCTTGAGTCCCGCCGGATAGTCGTGCTTTTGGCCAACCATCTCGATGTAAGAGGCCGTGTCTGCCGCCTCCGCCTTCTGCATCGCCGCTTCGAGCTCAGCGTTGGTCTTTACCTTGGCCGTGAACCAATCTTTGCAGCCTAATGCTGCCGGCAGAGTGTGATAGTCCCATGGCGCCAGGTCGTTGTAGACCCAGTCTGGGTACTCCTCTAGCACTCGTTCGACCCCATAGCCTGAGTTGTTGAGGACGAAGATCACTGGCTTGACACCGTGGCGTCCGTAGTTACCGATCTCGTTGGCGGTCAGTTGGTGCGAACCCTCACCGGTGATCAGGACGGTGCGACGAGACCGGTCAGCAACCGCCGTCCCCAGAGCAGTGCCTGTCGCCCAGCCGATAGAGCCCCACAACGTCTGGTTGTGGTAGACCGCGTTTTCAGGCATAAGCAGACCGCCGGTCGCGACAGCGCTGGTGCCGGTCTCGGCCACGAGGATGTCATTAGGCTTTAGAAATCGCTGATAACGGCCGACGAGCGACTCCTGTGTGATCGGATCATCCGGCCCACCGACCAACTCAGCTGGTGCCGGCCGTTGGAGCTTCACATCGGTGAACTTCTTCACCTTGGCGGCAAGCTGAACGAACATGTCCCGCATGCGAACATTGCTGTAAATGCGGCCGTCAACTTGGGTGTAATCAATACCGATCGTGATCATCTTGGCGGGATCAATATTGTCCGCAAACGCCGCCGTGGAGATGTCGGTGAACAGGACTCCACCAGCATTGATCACGACATCGCACCCTTCGACCGCTTCGAAGACGTTGGGAGGCGAGAACTTGCCAGCGTAACCGCCGATATAGTTAGGATGCCCTTCGGAGAGCGCCGCTTTGTCCATAGCAGTGGTAGCGAAGGGGAGACCACTGGCTTCAATCAGAGCCGTCACCTCGGCCTGAAGTCCGAAACGCGACACGGTGAAGGCCGGCAAAATGCAACCCGTGTTTGCAGCCTCGATTTTGTTGAGTGCGGCGTCCAGGGCAGCTTTGAGTTCGCCCGCATCACTTTTTGGCTCGGGAAAGGGTTCCAGCGCGGGACCAGTAATGGGTCTGGTGGCAAGATCCTCCGCTACGACGATATACGCCGGCTGCCGGTTGGCCAGCGCCGCGGCGATGACTCGTTCCATTTCATAGACGCAATTGTCCGGTGTCAGGATTGCATGCACACATGCCGACTGGGCAGAGATATTAATGAAGTTCTGAAACACACCATCGCCAAACGTATGGTGTACGTGCTTTCGCAGTTGCTGATGTCGCATGCTGGACATGCCGACCAGATGAAAAATGGTCGACCGCTCCGCCTTGGCTCCCATCACCCCGCACAACGCACTCAGCTCGCCGACCGCATAGGTCGTATTGAGCATCGAGACGCCTCGAATGCGAGCATAGCCGTCGGCGGCGTAAGATGCATTCAGTTCGTTCGAGCAGCCACGCCACTCGATCGATTCGTTCGAGGCAATCGCGTCGTTGATCGGGAATGCGTAGTCACCTGGAAGACCAAAACAATCGGTGATACCTAGCTTGGAGAGCCGATTAACGGCATATTCAACTACGGTAGGTTGAGACATAGAATCGTCGTCCTTTTTACTGAATTAGTAATTATGCACAACCAAATCCTGGGAAGGGCAGGCACCACTGAAATCGCCGGGCTTTCGCGGGTTTCACCACCTTCGACAGACGATAGCCATCTGCCGCACGCCCGGATCAGGCGCCAGAGATGCGATAGTTGGTAAGGGAGAATTCCTAGACGAGAAACAATCGACAGAGTGATATGTTTTGATTAAAGTATGTTCCGAAGCCGGTTTCATCTATGTAATTTCGGCAAAAATGCCATTTCGGAGAAAAAGCATGAAATCGCATTGCTTCCAAAATTTCGACGAGTTTGCGGATTCTATCCGCGATGTGGATGCCAAGATGATGCTCCATAATGCCAAGCGGCACACCTGGAGCGTTCTTCAGACCAGCATCCCCGGCGTCGATATTCAAGTGGGAAGCTTGGGTAGCGGCAACATTGTTGAGGGCCAAGCACGGTCGGACGGATATCTGTTTTACTTGCCGCTCACGGTTGCGTGTGCTTACACCGCAAACGGGACCGTCCTGGACAGGCATTCGTTCATGGTCCTGGAGCCGGGCTGTGAGTTTTCTGTCTGCACGCAAATGGAACACGATTGGTGCTCATTTTTCGTTCCAAACGACATATTCGCTCGTAGCGGCAATCAGCTCGAGCCGACGAACGGCTCCAGCAAGATGATTTGCCGAGTTACCCCTTCCAATGTCCAGATTGCCAATCGAGTCCAGACGATTTTGAGCCAGATCATGACCCTGGACGCCAAATACAGGCTAGAAAGTAAAGAGCCAGCAACAACCTGCGCGGCCGCAGAACTTACAAAATTGGCCTCCTCAATTGTGGGGACCCTACCCGCGGCCCAGCCTCTTCAAATAGGTCGCCGAAAGATTTCGCGGCATGAAATCATCTTTCGTTCCAAGAAATTTTTGGAAGAACGCTATGACGAACCCATCTTGGTCGGAGAATTGGCAGCGGCCGCCGAAGTGTCTGAACGGACTCTCCGGACGGCGTTCAACGAGTATTATGGTTTAAGCCCCGCTCGCTATCTCCAACTCAGGCAGCTTCATCAGGTCCAACGAGCGCTCCGAGCAGCGTCTCCCGATGTGGTATCCGTTTCCGATGCCATGCTTTCAAGCGGCGTGTGGGAGTTTGGTCGTTTCGCTTCCCGCTACCGCCGCACGTTTGGTGAGCTACCTTCAGAGACGCTTAAAACGCGAAGAAATGTGAAATTCAGTCTTCCGCAAAAGCCAATTTAACAACGATTGGACTGACAGAACTCGCGCAAGAATGGCAATATGAATATCCGAATTCAGATCGAGCCTTTGGAGACAACAAGAAGATTGCGGGAAACATCCGGTCAATAAAGACATTTCAGATACGGTGCCATGTCGACAGCGCGAACATTTTATGAATCGAGCTCCGGCACAATCGTGCTCATCGCGTTGATGGACACAACATCAGATACCGGCTCGTACCATTCCATGTCGTGCGGGTCGTGCATGGGCCCCTGGCCGTGGTAGGAGCCTGTCGAGCCCCAGCGAAAGACAAAGGACCGTAGACGTGTGCGACAAGGATCGGCCATCGATGCCACGCCTGCCGACCGCCGCAAAAACGTCTGAGCGAAATCCCCGCGCTTCGTTAGCAGCCAACCACCGGCTTATTCGAACTTTTCGCGTGTAATGGTGAATTTCTGGAAATTTCCTCCCCGAAAGGAACCCTCTTCGTAACAATACTCTTTGGGGCGGATTCCGCAACCTGCTGATCACTTATGACTTATCGCGTTTGAGTCCGTTTCGGTCATAACTAACGATAGGGACACTCTTCGAAATTCGGTGGCAAAGATTTAACAGCCGGACGCTTTGCATTCTGCTCTCGACAGCCGTCGTGAAATGACTCGCCATCGGAGATCAGCACAATCGACTCGATCAGATCGTTCACCACGAACGACTTGGCGGGCTGATCAAGTGGTACGAGCGCGCTGCGTGATCCTCCGATGATCCGCATTCTCATCGACGACGCTATCGTTGCGCCTCGCCGCTGACGAATTGTCGGATTGTGTTGTCGAATGCTAATCAGTAGGTTATTTTTGCCGTCAGTTTTCCTCTGCGATTTTCGTCTGTGCTTTCTTTGCGGGTTCAACTTACGTCCGTCATTGTTTTTGGACCGCGCCCCCGTTCAACAGTGTCACCTTGCTCGTTGTCTTTGTATCCGGATCAAAATCACCGCTCATTGGAAACATTCTTGGGTACTTGTGTTATTAATCGCAAGATGGCAGACAGTCATTTAATTTGTGACTCTCCCCCGATTATAGTACGAGCCTAAGAGCGTGTTTTCAAAATCCATTTCTCGCCTTCACCACGATCACGGACGACAAATCTGCGGCGGTTGGACAAACTTCAGCGGCGAATCGGGGCCGCCAACTTGCGACGGTGTAAATGACCGAGGCAAGATACAGCCCGCGGCAATCGTCGGTGTTTCGGACCGGTGTTCTGCAGTGCCAAAAACTTGCCGGAAGGCTGATCTAATAGATGACATGCGCCGTAATTCGACCCTTGTTTGGTTCGGGGCGACGAGTGGTTGGGGATTTGTCTCAGACTCTATACGTTATTTGACACACGCTGGGCACATCAGAAACTCGTACTTTTTAAAGGAATCGATGTGCCGTGACGACGGCCATTTATTCCTGTCGGCGCGCGCTATCAAAGGAACGATCGATAGCAATTTCCGCTATAGTGCAACTCGCAACCGGACGCCACAAAACGCGAGAACATCGCTTGTCGAACGTTTGTTGCCACCATAAACTGGACCGTCAGAACCCCATGTCGTTGACCGCGAATTGAACTGCGGTCAGACAACTGCAATGTCGTTAACGAGGAGAAACAGATGACTGACGCGAGAAACTCCATCGGCGAGTTAATTAGCACGCTCAAACAACAACGCGACGAATTGGCCGTCAAGATTCATCTTGGAGCGGCGGAAGCCAAAAAGGAATGGGAGAAAGCCACTGATAAACTGGACGAACTGACGCAAGATTACGACCCTGTAAAACGAGCAGTTTCGGAGTCGACCGAAAGTGTCACTGAGGCAATGAATCTGGTTGCTGAAGAGGTCATGAATAGTTTTGACCGTATTCGCAAAAGCCTCTGATTCCTACGCGCCAGCATCGACGGAACTCAGCAAAGAAGGCGGTACTCTGATGGCCCTGACCTCGCTGCCAAAATTGGCCAGAAACACTGCTCGATTCAAAGACGTTGTGGCCATTCTGGCGAAATACGGACTTGCGCCGTGGATGCAGAGCGTGCGCATTGAGTGGATCCAAGGGCTGTTTCGCGATTCGGCCGGGCAGCATCTTGGTGAGTTGAGCGAGGAGGTTCGTATCCGGCAGGCGCTGACTGAACTAGGTACGACCTTCATTAAGCTCGGGCAAATCCTCAGCACGCGGCCCGATCTCGCGGGACCGGAATTGAGTGCGGAGTTGCAGAAGCTTCAATCCAGCACGCCGGCGGATGCCCCCGAAACCGTGCGTGCGTTGATGGCCGGAGAACTCGGCGATACTCCGGAGAATCTCTACCGAGAGTTCGACGATTGCGCCTTTGCATCGGCTTCAATCGGACAAGTTCATGCGGCCGTTCTCAAGGACGGTCGCGAAGTGGTCGTAAAAATTCAACATTCCGGTATCGAAGATCGCATCCGCAACGACCTGGAAATTTTACAGCAACTCGCACAGTTGGCGGAACAATATTCGGCGGAGCTGCGTCAATATCGGCCGGTCGATACGACAGAAGAGTTCAGCCGGACGCTGCTCGCCGAGCTGGACTTCACGCGCGAGCAAAGTAGTCTGCAAACCTTCACTCGGAACTTTGGTCAACAGAGTGACATTCGCATACCGGCTCCGTACCCCGAATTGTCTTCCCGCCGCGTGCTCACAATGGATCGTCTCGATGGGATTAGCGTCTCGAAGCCTGCCGAACTCCAGCAAACCGGTTACGACCTCAACGACGTGGCGAGTCGCGGAGCGAACATGTTTCTCGACATGATATTTCGGGATGGCTTCTATCATGCCGATCCACATCCCGGAAACCTTTTGGTCCTTGAGGGCGGCGCGATTGGACTGCTTGATTGCGGGATGGTTGGCCGAATTGATGAGACTTTGCGCGAGCAAATCGAGGACCTGCTGATCGCCGCGGTGCGTAGCGATGCGACCGCGCTGTGCGACGGAATCGTGCGGTTGGGATCGGTCCCTCCCGACTTCGACGACAACCGGATGCGGGCCGACGTTGAAGAATTCCTGATCGAATTCTCAGGGCAATCGCTTAGCGACTTCGACCTCAGCGGCGCATTGAACGGCATGACCGAGATCATTCGCAAATACCGCATCGTGCTACCCGCACGTGTCTCTCTTCTGATCAAAGTGCTGGTGATGCTGGAAGGGACGTCGCAAAATCTCAGTCCGCAATTCAGTCTGGCCGAACTGCTCGAACCCTGGCAGGCAAAGGCGATGCAGCGGCGACTGTCGCCCCAGAGGCTCTTCGGACGCTTGCAACACGCTTGGACCGACTGGTCGCGCCTCGGTGAAGCCCTACCACGCGATCTCAGCGACATCCTCACGCAAATTAAGCGGGGCCGTTTCGACGTCCATTTGGAGCATCGCCGATTGGAGCAGACCGTCAACCGACTGGTCCTCGGCATTCTCAGTGCCGCACTGTTCATGGGATCGGCTCAGCTCTGGAGTCGTGGGGTTCCACCCCTTGTTTCCGGTGTGTCGGTGCCGGGAGCCGCGGGTTGCGGCGCTGCGGTACTGTTAGGATTTCGGTTGCTAAAGGCCATTCGAAGTACAGGCAATCTGGAGACCCGGCGGCCTTAGCATCTCACCGCCCATTTCTCCCATCGCCGTGTCTCAACCTTCGAAGAGCCTTGTAAACTGCAGCTCCCCGTTCTATGCCCTCTTCGAAATCCCCTCCCAGATTCGAATTCGACTATCTTATTTGGCTATCACGGACCCGTCATACCGTGCAATGTCGAACATACAAGCCGTTTCCGAATCAATCGCCGGCTCAATCCCGGCCGTCGCCACGACGGGCTCCTCGTCAGCAACACGCTCGTACCATTTCACGTCGTGTGGGTCGTGCATGAGCCCCTGGCCGTGGTACGCGTGGGTCGAGCCCCAGCGGAAGACGTAGGACGGGGCACATGCGGGACAAGTATCGACCGTCTTCGTCAGACCCGCCAACCGCCGAAGAAACGCCTGATCGAAATCTCCCCGCTTCGTCAGCGGCCAACCACCTGCGGAATCGAAAACCTCGCGTGTGGGTGAGATTTTCTGAAAATATCTCCCACACAGCGCTGGATGTCTCGCGGCAGACGAGGTAACTGACTGTCCTGTTCTCGGTGGCTATGTTGGCCGCCGGACTGACATGACACCCGATTCACGAAGGGACACGGACATGACCACGAAAAAAACGACGACCAAGAAGACTACGACGCGGAAACCGAAAACGAAGAAGACGACCACCACTCAGATTTCCCTTTCCCCAAAGGCCTCCGGAAAAACCGGCGCCAAGAATCTCAGCGCCATCAACGCCGCCGCCAAAGTGCTCAGCGAAGCCAAAGAGCCGCTGACCACCAAGCAGATGATCGAGCAGATGGCAGCCAAGGGCTACTGGACCAGCCCCGGCGGCAAGACGCCGCATGCGACGCTGTACGCGGCCTTGCTCCGCGATATTCAGCGCAAGAGCGAAGACTCGCGGTTTGCGAAGGCCGATCGTGGGTTGTTTGCGTTGAAGAAATAGACCGCTTCGCGACTACCGCCCCACGTTTGGCTGTGGGATGTTTTCTCGGTTGGAGTAGCGAATACTACCAGGGTTCGCCCGTGGGACACACGAGGCGAACACAAGATCCATTCAGTGGAGAAATTGTGTAAGTATTCGAAAGGTTTTCGAAATAGTTCACTCTCACACCCATGCCGAGGCAATATCCCCGTCTGCGGCAATATGATGGCAGCGCTGCAACTCCTTGTTGTCGACATTGGATACCGAAATTGATGGACTGCTGTGAAATCGATCGTCGCGACAAACTTTGGGCAATGCAGCGACTTAGCATTTGATTCCGTAATAGTCGCTGACAATTGGTAATAAACCCGCACGTTCCAAGTTTTCAAGCGGGGCGCAAAGAGTGATCTGCACGACACCAGGATGTCGCCCAATCTCAATCGCTCCTGTCATGGTGGCGCGGTTCTTGACTTCCGGCAACGACATACTGAGCAGATCAGACGCCCTCTGCAGCCCGTTTTCAGTCGCAGAATTCAGATCAGCGGCTGTACCGATCACTGAAATCGGTGCTGATTGTTCCAGCGTGTGCAAACCATAGGATTGGGCGAGTGTCGCAGCCTGGGCTTTTTCTTCAATTGTCAACGGCCGAGCGAGAAACGGAAGATCGTCGACAAGTGGCAGTAAAATCGGGCCATCGATGTCGAGGTCTTTTATGATACTGACTTGCAATGTGACTGTTCCGGCAACATCACAAGTGTGTCCTGCGATTTCGCCGTCGCCTTGCAATGCATGCATGTCGCCCAGATAGACGCCGCCGCCAGGTACCTTGACTGGGCAAATCAACACTGCGCCGGCGCGGACGACATCAATATCCATATGCCCGTCGGTTCGTAGTTTTAATTGCTCTTCGGTCAGAGCGAATTCATGCGGGGCACCGACCAGGAATGCTCCAAAATCCCCCGCATTGTGTGAGTCCGGCATGGCAACCGCGGGTGTAGTACCCAACTGACCCAGGAACGGTCTTAGGCGGGCGACTATGCCCACCAAATCGTGCGGGGCAAAAGTCAAAATCGGATTCTGCACCGAGCCGTCCGGGAGTGCAGCGAACTTGCGTGCATCCAGCGCCATCTTCTCGGCCGCCTCCTGGGGAAGCGTGACTCCCAAGGTCCGGTTCGCGTCAAATACAATGGTATACCCATTGGCGAAAGTAAACGGAGTCGCATCCGCCCCGCAATTCGTGCATCGAACCGATTCAGGACCAATGCCTTTAATCACCGTCTCTGGATGAGAAGTCCCACATTGGGGGCAGACGGCAGCACAATACGGGTCGCCTTGGAATCGTCCTTCCATGGTGCGATCGTTCCCCGACGCAGTCGCCAAGGAAGTAACGGTGATTTCCTTGATACGAATTGCAATCGCATCTCCCACGTCCGCGCCGGCAACGGCGACTGGCCGTGTGACCTCATGTCCCCCGCGAATCGCCGGCGTGATCATCGGTCCCCAACACCCCGGCGTCGTGTTCGCTACAATATGCCCGCCGTCGCGGACCGGTCCCAGCATTTCCTTGATCGGATCCAGAATACCGTCGATGTACTCGTCGACGAACAACGTTTCACAGCCGGAATCACCAGTTCGGGATTGTTGGGGATTCGTCTTGTCGTTTGCCGGGATTGTGGTTGCCATCTGCTCGCGCCTCGAAAAGTGTTTAGTCACCTTCATCCGGTTTCGTATCATCCGCCTTAAGTTGTGACGGGTCGCCCAATTCTTTCAACAGTCCAAATTCCGGCTCGGTTCCCAGTTCTCTGCACGTGAAGAAGTTAAACATCATGATCCCGTCCACGCCATCATCCCACATCCGTTTGGCGATGCGACGATAGTTATCCGCGCTCGCCTCAACTTCAATCGAACCATACAGGGGAACGTCGTTCGGGAGCAGTTCCCGATATTCGCCGATCGGCAGCGGAAAGTTATTGTGCAGGTAATGTGACGCGACGACGATGTCGATCATCCCTTTTCTTGCCCAGTCGACTGGATCCAGCCCCAGGCCAAGATTCTGTTGCGGCTTAGCCATTACACGTACGGAAAGCAGTATCGGTTGCCCACGTTTCCTGGCGACCTCTTTAGTCATTTTCCGAACTTCAGCAATCCAAGCGGTCATTGTCTTGATATTTGCCGCTTCTTCACCGATGCGAAAGTACATCGGAAACCGCTGGAAATCAATGTCGAGGCCATCAATGTTAAATCGCTCGCAGCATTCCCGCAATTGTGCCAGACGCTGCGCGCGGACCTCCGGAACCGCAAAGTTCATTCCTCCGGGTAACCAGCCGGCGACAACCGGGCTGGTCCGTGGGCCAAGGATGTCGCGGTGCAACTGGCCGATCGCGTCACCCGCCTTGCCAATTCGCCATTGCGGATGTTCCCGCCAATATTTCGAGAGCAAGAGGTTGATCGGAAAGTCGTCCGGTTTATCGATCCAATGCACTTCATTGGGTCGAAACGTGATGAATGTCTCCAATCCTTTTACACGCGCGCGATCGATGACCAATCCGAGCGGGGAATGTCCAGCCGCTACGAGAGATCGCAAATTCGCGGCCCCCCGTTCCAGTGAAGATTTCTCCGGGGCGACTTTCGCGACATGCTCGTCCTGTTCGGCGGTCAGTCCAGTTCCGAACATTTGCGTCACGTCGCTCGGATAGTTGACCGGCATTCCGTAGTTCGGGCACATATAGATTGTCGTAACGCCCGCGGCGGCGATTTCGTCTACGTAGGCATACACGTCCGCTGGCCGCATCGGTGGCTTGACGTAAATAAACATATTGTCCGCATCGCTGTTGTATATCAGCCGCAGAGGCCGAGCCGTCTCGGCAATGGTGTGATCTGCAAAGATCACGTTCACCACCAGAAGACAGGCACCCAGGACCCGCAGGTGTTTTACGGACGACACATGATCTGAGAAGCGGGTCGTGGTGTATATCATTCTCATGGATTTCTCGTTATCTCCAGGACATTTTTTAGAGGTTTGATGGGGCGAGTAAATTTTTTATATATACGTTTTGCTACGGCAAATCGGCTAAGGTCAAGTTCCTCATTGTATCGGGGTAGTCCATGATGACACAGCAACAGAGCGGTGACGGATGCGTTCTTCCTATTGGTATTCTAGGAATTGCGACAACACGACTGACTCGTCAGATCAAAAGGCCGTGTATCCTTTGCCCATACCGACCACGCAATTCACGCAAACGCAAACAAATCCCCCACCGTGCCGTCGTCGTCCACTGCTACATGCAGATACGCACTGGTGGTTAGTAAACTCGCATGTCCCGCTGCCGCGCGGACTTCCGCCAACGTGCGATTACCGGCCAGTGCGTGACTAATGAACGTATGCCGGCCGTGATGTAGCGTAAGCGTTCGTAAGCGATCCCAGCCCAATACGCGGCAGGCGGTCAAGAATCTCCGCCGGAGCACATGCCGATTAATTGGCTTGCCAAACGTCGCAGCCTGCAGCGAACAGAGGAACGGATCACCGGAGCGCGCGGCCTGCGATTTGCGTTTCGACTTCCAGTCCGTAAGGTCCTCCAACGTCCCAGCATCCCACCATAGCGGCACGCGCCGGGCATGGCCCCCTTTGGCGGTTTCGGCGCGGACCTGGATAAACGACCGGGAAATACCCGTCGTCACATCCGCCAATTTCAAACCACCAATCTCGCTGGCTCGCAGACCGCAGCAGTACGCCAGTCGTACCAGCGCCAGGTTCTGTTGCACATTCGGCAACCGATCCGACCGCGTTTTCAAAGATGTCACGACGGACATTAATTCCCGGCGGGTGAGGATCTGCGAAACGTCTATATTCCAAGGCTCAAATGCATGCATGCGCGGGTTTACCCCAAGGTGATAATGACACAAATCCGGACATTTTTTGACACTTTTTGGTCACCCACCAGTTACCTCACACCCGCCCGAAACTCAACGAAAATGGTGCGCAGTTTGTATGAAATGGTTACCATTTTTGGAGAAAAAGTGATCGATGGTCCTATTCGCGGATAGATGCCGGTCTGTTGTATGATTGCGAGCCGACGAGTTCACTGACCAAACCCCCTCGACGATTGGAGTGGCGGCATATGGCGGTTCGACGCCCTTTGCAAGTACAAGTCATTCGCGCCTGGCAGCGTGCTATCACGCGTGATTATTGTAATCAGCGGATCAACTCCGAACGGAGTTTGCAGGCATCACTCTGGGCCCAACTCAATCGAACACTGCCACCCAAGACGCGACGGATGTTCATTGAACCTGGAATGAAAGTCGGAACGAAGCGGGTCTTCTTCCCCGACATCGTAATCTGTAACACCAGAGAAGTGATCGCTGTCATTGAAATCAAGTATCAACCCCGCGCCTTGCCATCTCATGATAAAGATCTAGAGACGTTACGTATCCTTGCACGAAATCGCAGACGAGTTTCGGTGTCCAACACTCGATTCCGAGGACCAGCGGTCGATGCGAAGAATTATCCGATGTCGGAGGATGTCCTGTTCGTCTGGGCCGGAATTCACAAGAAGCCCCAAACTAGTTATGAGTCCGAAGAACAGAAGTTACTTTCTCATCGGTTTCGCGTTTTAGACGACTGTTTTCTGCAGTTGCATGCCGAAACGGATCATCTCAAACGACCAAGCGTGTTCTCAAGAGTCAACTGAATCCCATCTGCCGTTGTTGATCTCCCGCCAACTTTTAACCTGATCGGCGATGCATGTCTTGACGTCCACATCACATACCGCCTGTAACTGATCCCGCGGCGGTGCCAAGTTACAAATGTTCTCCGCGCACACGTCCAACAGCGTCCCCTGGTAATTCGCTCGCACGAGCGCATCACCAGGGGACGCCGATCTCCGTTGTGAATTCTTCCCAGGCCAACTTACCGATCCGAAATCGGTAAGCGGCGGCCGCAGCAATCGCGTTCCACACACCGTCCGGATCACCCTCCCAATTGGTCATCGCGAACGCATGCAACAACTGTCCCGCCTGTTCCAGTTGTTCGTTGACGTAGATCAACGCCATCACGTTCAGCCGCTGTAGGGGCATCGCAATGTCGGGCGCCGCGTAAAACTTGCGGGGCGACGCCTGTTCCAGTAGCCGCATCTCCGCGTCGTCATGGTTTGATTGCGCGATCACCAACCGTGGTAGGCGTTCCTGCAACTCAATGCTGCAATGCGGCGCATACGGTTGCCGACCGTCGGGCGTGGTGGGCGCAATCTTGCTGGGCGGATACAAGCCCTCCAATTTGGCCTCGTCCTGCAGAACTGCCAGCGCGGTCCGTAGGTCGCCGTTTTTGAGCGCGCGGGCAAACAGACTCCGCCGCTGCATAATGTGCCGGCCAAGGAGTTGTTCCACAGCGCGGACGGTGAGTTTGGTGAATTGGCGATAGGCGGCCTCTATGTACCGCCGTACCTGCCGGTCACTCAGCTCCCAGCCTTGCTGAGTCGCATGTTGCCGAACTTCGGGGAATTCCGCGCCGGCCAGTATGAGCCTCAGCACCTCTTGCACGCGGCTTTTGATGACGCTCTTGGACGCCATGTTCTCTAACTCCAATCTATTATTAGGCGGGGATTTTGGCTGTCTGTGGAACGCGCCGTGCTATTTGGCCGGTGAACGCTTCCCAGCGACTCACAATCACATCGCAGTACAACGGATCGAATTCCATCAGGAATGCCTTGCGGCCGGTTTGCTGGCAACCGATCAGCGTCGACCCGCTGCCGCCGAACAGATCCAGCACGTTCTCGCCGATCCTGGAGGAATACTCGATGGCCCGTGTGGCCAATTCCACTGGTTTTTCGGTGAGATGGATCATGCTCTGAGGATTGACTTTCTTGACGTGCCACAGGTCGACGGCATTGTTGGGACCGTAGAATTTGTGACCGGCTCCTTCCTTCCAGCCGTAGAACGCCAGTTCGAAACCGCCCATAAAATCTTTGCGGCTCAACACGGGGTGTTCTTTGTCCCACACGATGGCCTGCGAGAAGTAGAGCCCGGAGGTTTTGAGCACCGGCGGGTAGTTCCCCAGGTTGGCGTAGCCTCCCCAGATATAGAACGCGCCGCCGGGAACTATGACCCGTGCGATATTGCCGAACCACGCGACGAGCAGGCGGTCGAATTCTTCGTCGGACACGAAGTCATTGGCCAGTGGTCGATCCTTGGCACGGAGCTTGGTTTGCGTGGCAGATTTCTGATTTGCCGAGAAGGAGGAGAGCCCGGCAGCGATGGCGTTGTTCGACCGGGGCTCGACTTTGACATTGTAGGGTGGATCGGTGTTCACCAAATGGATCGCCGCGCCGTCCAGCAAGCGGTCCACGTCGGCCGGGTTGGCGCTGTCTCCGCACAATAGCCGGTGATCGCCGAGGATCCACAGGTCGCCCGGTTGCGTGGTCGCCTCGTCGGGCGGTTCTGGGATCGCGTCGGGGTCGGTCAAGCCATCGGCCGGATCGGTGCCCAGCATCTTCGCCAGGTCGTCGGGTGTGAAGCCGATCGTATCCAGGTCGAAGTCGACTTCTTGTAGGTCCAATAGCTCGGCCGGCAACAAGGCTTGATCCCAATCGGCCAATTCGCCGGTTTTGTTGTCGGCGAGGCGGTAGGCCTTGATTTGTGCCGCGCTGAGCCCGGTGACTACGTGGACCGGGATTGTTTCCAGGCCCAGTTTCTGCGCGGCTTTGTAGCGGGTATGGCCGACGATAATCACGCCGTCTTCGTCGACGACGATCGGCTGCCGGAAGCCGAACTCTTGGATGGACTTCGCTACGGCGTCGACGGCGCCGTCATTGAGTCGAGGATTGTTCTCGTAGTGCTGGATGTCAGTGAGGGGGCGTTGGTCTATTTGCATTGTGTGGTTTCCTATGAATATAAATTGATCGTAGTCATTAACGCACGGCGGCCTCGCCATGGTCATTTAGGGTAGGGGTGGTTGCGCGGCGGTCGACGTTCTGGAAGAAGTCTTAAGGCTGTGATCTGTGATCAACAGCGAGCTACCGTCGCACCGTCGCGACGTTTCCTATTGTGCGCCATATATTTGTGTTTTTTTAAAATGCGTGTATTACTCCAAATAAATAGGAACCTCCGCGATGGTGCGACGGCGGATTCCCAAACTGGCTTCCGGGTAAGGTTATACGGATTTCCCATCGGCAAAACATCTCGACGGTGATCGCGACGGTAAATGGCCATTACACGCCCTCCTTAAATGTGATGCCGTCATAGAACCGCACATTGCCAGTGCCGCGACGGCATTCAACCGTCGCGGTAGCAGCCTTCAGATCGCGGCCGAACGTCTGTATCGACAGGGTGACTGTGTGCCCTTCGCGGCGGCACCACCCCACCCACGCGCTATATAGGTCTTCTACATTCACGCGGAGGCCTTGGCCGACCTCGCACTTCTCGCGGACGAAAGCCCCCACCGGTGACCCGAGGTCGCGCATCGCCTGCAACTCTTCCGCAACACTAGCGGGCACAAAGAACCGCCCTCGATGGCGCAAGCGTTTCCAGCCTTCGATCGCCCAATTGAAAATGCCGGGCAGTTCGGCCAATAATTTTGCAGTCAAACCGTGGTCTTCCAGGCCATAAAAGCTTTTCGTCGTTTGCAGCATCACAAACCGCCCGGCTAGCGCTCCACTGGCATCCGACAACTTCGGCAACTCGTTGCTCAAAAACATGAACCGCGTGGGGAGTTTCAGGTATACGCTGCCCATGAACTTGCGGTCGACGGACAGTGGATCTTCGCCGCTGACGCAGAGCAGCCGCACAACGACAGTGGAGATGTCTTTGCCGCGGAACCGGGCATCACTGACAATGGCGAGCGACTTGCCAAGCAGCGGTTGTAACCCGAAGTTACCCGCTAGTCCCGATGTGGTTGGAGCATAGACATTGGCTGTGCCGACCAGCTCTTTAAGCACCCGAGCGATAGTTCCTTTACCGGGACGCGTGGGACCGACCATCAGCAGCATTTTCTGTTGCGACGTATCGGAAGTCAGGCAATAACCGAACCAGTCCTGTAGCAACTCCAGAGACTCCCGGTCATTGCCGAAGAGTTGCGTGACGAACTTAAGCCATTCCTGCGGTGATGGTGCTTCGGGGTCAAGGTCAAACTCCAACGCATTGTTCGTGAAGAATCGCGGGGTGGAAATTAGTAAATTGCCGGTCGGTAAATGCAGCAACTGCGACCGTCCGGCTAGAATTTCGTCAGGCTGCTGATCGCCAGGCTGCGGCTGTAACCAGTAGGGATCGCTGATCGTTCCTGAGTAAATGCACATGAGTGCGAATCGACTCCAGAGCACTGTTGACCGTGCGAGGATTTGCTTCGAATTGCACCAGTCGTGGCTTACCAGAGATGGTCTTGTACATCAACGCGTCGTGAAGCCACCGCTGAAACTTGTTTTTAGCAGCGCCGTCCTCTAATTCCACGTACCGATTGCCTTCCCAGTGCAACAACACTCCATTGTGACAGTACAGCGTGCGTCCCTCGGGATGTGTATGAAATTCGTCGACATAGGCTTCCGCCGTCGGTAGAGTTTTCTTGGGAGAGAGTACCAGCTTGCCGCTTTTTGGATCGCGTTCCCCGGTCTTCGCAAAACCGCTCGGCCTTTCCGTGACTGTTCCACGCTCAACCTTTTTCTCAGCGTCCCGATACCGCTGCAGAATCTCTTTGTCACTCCATTGGCGAGGGAACGGTCGTTGCTGTTCGTACTGACGAATTAGGGCCAACCCGTCTTGGTCGGAGAGGTCATGCTCCACGACCCGACACGCAGCGGCAAACAGACGCTTAGATCCGTCCTTACCATCTGCCATATTCATGCGGAGCATCGCATCGAGGCAGACGTTTGCGGGAAGTTCACCGATTCGCTCTTTAACCGCCGCAGCTAACTTGGCGACACACCGTTGCAATTCTTCTGGATCGACCAACGCCGGTTCCGGGTTGGCTTCGTTCCATTCGATTGCCTCACCGCTCACATGCGTACTGGGAGGCAGAACAGTCTGTTGTCCGGTCGATCGTAACTCGGCCAGCATGCCTTCTGAATTGCTTGAGAACTTCTTGGTCTCAATTGGCCCAGTGGCGCGGTAAAGATAGTGCGACCGCTGTTTGCCAGCGCGACCAAAAACGGCGGAGGTCGGCGGCAAATACTCTGGCGCCAATTCCACCGCTACCGGGTGGTCCAGATCAATGTCGATCAGCCACCCGGACGGTTCGCCGAGCAACACGCCGATGTTCTGCGGTTTGCCGTTGAAGTGCTTCGGCAGATTCTCCGTTGTTAGTCGAAGTTTTTGCCAACCATTGAGACGAGGGGCTTTCGACTTGTGGGGGATCGGTATGACGGACCAGCCGCGGTTCGTGTATTCAATGGATTTGCTTAATAAGTCGCTCACGAGACGGGCACCTCCCGCACCGTAAACGCATCCTCCCCAAACTCACGCCCCACGAATTTAACGAACAGGCTATTCAGATCGCGGCCAACTAGATTACCGGCGTCGATCACACAGGTCCGCCTATCGACATCCATGGCATGCTTAGCTTCCAAACGCACCTGCGATTCACCGTGAAGACTCTCTGTAGCCAACACGGCCAGCAGGAACGAGGCTTCAATCTCGAGCATGTCTACCTGCGGCGCAAACGTGTACTTGTACATAATGTACTCCTCAATGAAGTCCCTCTACCTACTATTTATTTACGCAATCGGGTGGCGCAAGCGCCCGCGAATTACAAATATTCTTTGAGGCCGGCGTCTTCGAATCGACGTCGCATGTGGGTGATGTGGTGGTGGGCTTGACGCCTAGAAATGTTGAGGGCGTTTGCCACGGAGTACTTAGAATTCCATTTTAGCAGGTTTCCCAGAGCGGCAAGATCTGCCTGAAGTCGACCCAATACTCCGCAGACGTCGAACCGAAGCTGCGCTATTTCACAGTCGCTCCGCGGTGCCGTACCGCGATGTTTGCGGGCACCCGATACGGTCAGTGTGTCGCCGAGTTCGTATGGTTCTTCGTCGATCGGCATGTTCAACGAAACCCCATTGGAGGCGTGGTTCCGTTTCTCCGCCGTGTGATAACGAATCAGCGACGCCCCTTTGTTTCGGCAAAGGCGTGTCACGAATGCGTTGAAAGCCCCACGTTCAATGTCAAAATGATGCTGCTTTTCTAAGACGTGCAGCCACAACTCTTGCTCTATGTCTTCGCGGTCCAATTTGTGGAGCGCGGGATGTTTCATCAACTGTCTCGCCTTACGGCGGATCAGTCGGGACGTACCTTCATCGCAGAAAAACATTGGTTCCATCCTCAGGTGGGACGATCAGAAGAGGCGGCGGGATGCGCATCCCGCCGCGCTGGGTAGAGGTTTAGTTAAGCGGGCGAAACGTCACGTGCGTCGCCAGACCATTTCGGACCTCAATCACTTCAACCCAAAGGTTGCGCTCGATGTCGAACAGCTCCCATAGGTTGTCCAGAGCCTTAGGGTGAGGACCAGACCACGTCAGCTTGTTGCAACCGCATCTTCGTAAATTATCAATAGGTCGGCGAAACACCTGAATCGGCTCTGGAAACTCTTGTGGTTCGCCGTCCCGTACCAACAAGTTTTCGAGGCGCCCGAAATAGACGTCCTGCATCCAGGTGACTAAACGGCAACGACCATCTGTAATCTCGTCGATCCAAGACGGAATTTCCTGTCGTGTAGTAGAACTCATAACGAATCCTCGCTTCCTGGCCCTGTGGCCAAATAAATCACCCCGTGGGAAGCAAGTCCGGTGAAGGAGTTCCCACGGGGTGCGACCGCATTGGCTGCGGTTGATTGTTAATTAGTAGGTTTCACCGGACCTGCTACCTGAATAGAACGGCCGGTGTAGAACCTTGCGCAGAAACGACTTCTGCGATTTGCCATCTGCGCAGATGTTCGCTAGAGAAGTGGTTCGTCACCCTCATCAAGCGACTTGTCGTCCATTCGGTGAAGACTTCGGAGTTGGAGCGAAATCGCTGTACCCCGTGTCGGTTCGATTTTCAGCGATGGCAATATGCGTAGATTAAGTCCAGCTTTTTCCAGTTTTTTTCCACAATCACTTACAAGTGTTCCGATTTTTGCCAATGTGGATTTTAGCGTTTCAGGTTCACGCGGGCTTTCGACCAAGGCCCCAGGATAAACTTCTTCAAGGATAGTTGAGAATGTGACTGGCACGGGGAACTTGAAGCACAACAATCTCATGAGTTGGAGTTGTTTGGTTGGAGTACCATCTTGGTTTGGAGAGAATTCAACCGTTTCATCGGGGTGCCCGTCCGTCTTCGTACTGATCTTCAATGCACCTGATTTAACGGTCCAAACCTTCGCAGTCGTATGTTCATTCGGATCCGGCCATTCCCTTTCAACACGAATCCTGGAATTACGTTCCATCGATCGGCCTTCGTCTCTGCGTTCCTCTCGAAACTTCTCTGAGAACACCTCCACTGCGCGCCGTCCGATCGGAGTTATCAGCCAATCACACTCGTAAAACTGGAAAACTTCGCAAAATGGGAGAAACAGACATCGTTGTCGATCAAGTAGGGCTGTACAGGACGCATCGAGGAATTTGTCTGTTGCAGCGAATACGATGAAAGATTCTGAGGACCCTGCTACAAGAGCATTCAGAGATTGTTCAAACTGCCCTGAGCTGATAGCGATGATGAGATATGTAGGAACCGCCAAATCGGGATCCGCAGACAGTTTGCCGATCATGCGAGTCGAAGCAGGAAGCTCCACAGTTATTGCTGAAGGCAAGGCTCCCAAAACTTGGCAAACACCCTTGATCAAATTAACCTCGTCCAGCTCGTAGATCCAACGTTCGTCATCAATGATTATCTGTCGCTCGCCGGATTCACGGTTGACACCGACACAGCTACCGTCTGGCAAATTCCTTACCGACAGTGCTGCCCCTTGTCGCGTCAGAATAGTGTAAGCTCGCCGCTCCGTCCGTCGCAATAACTTCTGGATGAGTCCAATGTCGTCACCCACCAACAACCGCCATTGAACGAGCACAGCCTCCTGATTGGGGATACGCTCGAGCGCTTCACAAAATCGTTGCCACGTTGTCATTCCCAGCCTCGTTGTCCATAAATCGTTGTTCTGTTAACCACCGCTCGATTAGTGAGATGTCCTCATTGCGAGAGAACTTAGCAATGTTTGGCAATTGAAGCCGAAACGGCCGAGGATTCGTCTCGCCGGAGAACACCACATTAAATTCAGCCTCGATGAGCGCGGCCGTTTCCACCACATCGCCCTCCAGATCCGTACTGCTGCTAAAGATATTGTCCGAATTCCACGTTTCCACGCGGCCATAAACATCTTGGAAATGCCAGATCAATCCGGTGGCACGAATTGAGTCAAGGCCTTCATTCGCACCACAACCCAGCGACCGTTGGCCGTAGTCCTTCAGTGGTTCCAGCGAAAACACTTGGTCTTCGCTAAACATCCGATCGTCGCCAAAAACGTGTTTGCCAACGAGATTGCGATAGAGTTCGGCTTCGGGTCCGGGGTGCGAGCAGGGTTTGACTTTGAGCAAGCCGTGCTCACCGTCAAATACAATCGCATCGTATATCAATGGTTGGTATTCAATGCTAACGATACTTTTTCCATTCCAGCCTTCCAGGCGCCGGTAGGGTTGTCCATGCCGGACTAGAAACCAGCGATCAACATCACCACCAAAATCGAATATTTCTGTGCTACGTCCCCACTTCTGTGACTCGAACCAATTTCCAAGTTCGGTCTGTAAGTTCGATAGTGCCTCCTCGATCCGGTCTGGGAATTCCAACTCTGATTCGCTGGAGCGGAAATAATAAAATCGTGTCGCATTGGGCATCGCCCACTCGGCATGCACTCGCACCACGACGTTTCGATCGTACAACCACATGCACAATGCGACATCGGCAGGGCTGGGATTGTCGAGCGTCAGGTTTTCAGGAAAACTAACGACAAAAATCTCCATCTCGCCGCTCCTGGCATGGAATTCATTGATGAGCGCGGCCTGCGCATCTGGCGTCGATAGTTCGTCGATGAGATATAACGCATCGAGCAACTCGTGGGGCGTTTCCTCGTCAGGGGTCATCAATATGGTGATAAGTTTGTCGTAATTCAGGCGACCGCCTTTCGACTTTTCGGGCAGCTTTAAGCCTCGCCTCGCGAAGAAATCGCGATATTGCGTCAGGAAACCACTAAGGTTTTTTCGATCGATCGACCGGAGCACCCCCGGGTTCGACAACCGCTTCATGCGGTAATCAGCCATTACTTGTCTCCTTGTTGTACATCAATGGTGTGGGATCAGGATGAAGTCTTCCAAATTACCACGCAGGAAAAAACGATTCATTTTTCGGGCAACCGCAACGGCCGATTGCGTAAATAAATAGTATGAACACAGCACCCCCCACCACACACCGGAAGATCGCGACCGCCAAATCGCCGAACTCCTCGCCCGCGCCGTTCAGCGGCTCCACGCCAGGCCAATCTCCCCTCCACGCCTAGAAAAATCCGCCCCGACATGCCTTGATGCCGGCGACGATTCGAGGCTCACTGTCACCGTTGGTTAACGGTTTCGAGAGTCTCACACACAGGAGTAAATTCATGGCGTTGAACATCGAGCAAGAGGTTACCGCGTTGCGGCGAATGACGCCCCGTGAATTGCGGGTGCGGTACGAGGAGGTCTTCGGCGAAGAATGCCGCTCCAACCACAAACAATGGTTGATCAAGCGGATTGCTTGGCGGATGCAGGCCAATGAGGAAGGGGACCTGTCGGAACGGACTCGCCGCCGGGCAATGGAATTGGCCAACGACGCCGATCTGTGGCTCAAACCGCCACAGGGGCACGATCTGGCAAAGCCACCCGCGCGGACGGGACAGCTGCCGAATCGCCACGATCCCCGACTGCTGTTACCCGGCACGACGCTTTCCCGAATCTAGAAGGGGGGTGATGTCCGCGTGAAGGTGCTCGACGAGGGCTTCGAATACGAGGGGGAAACCTTCAAGTCGCTCTCGGCGGTCGCCAAGGCGATCACCGGCACACACACCAATGGATTTCTCATTTTCCGCCTGAATGTTAAAGGAGGACAGCAATGACGCGCTGTGCCATCTACACCCGCAAATCGACCAACGAGGGGCTCGAACAGGAATTCAATTCGCTCGACGCCCAGCGAGAATCCGCCGAGGCATTCATCGCCAGCCACCGTCACGAAGGCTAGGAGTGCTTGCCCACCGAATATGCCGATGGTGGCTTTTCGGGAGGAGACATGGACCGTCCGGGATTAAAACGACTAATGGCCGACATCGAAGCGGACCGCATTGAATGCGTTGTGGTCTACAAGGTCGACCGCCTTAGCCGCAGCCTGCTTGATTTTGCCAGCATGATGCAGGTCTTTGAACAACACGGCATCTCGTTCGTCTCGGTCACGCAGCAATTCAATACCACCCATTCCATGGGACGGCTCACGCTGAACATTTTGCTGTCGTTCGCCCAGTTCGAACGGGAAATGATCTCCGAGCGGACGCGAGACAAGATGGCGACTGCCCGCCGCAAGGGAAAATACGCTGGCGGCCCGCCGATCCTGGGATATGACATCATCAACACGAAACTGGTCATCAACGAAATCGAGGCACTGCAGATCCGACAGATATTCGAGCTTTATCTGGAGCACGAAGGGCTGCTGCCAACTATCGCGAAAATCGATCAGCGGGGTTGGAAGACGAAGCGCTGGACCACCAAGAAAGGCAAAACCCGTGGTGGCCGCCGATTCGACAAGACGAGTCTGCACAAACAACTGACCAACGTGGCCTTCATCGGCCAAGTGCGGCACAAAGAGGCCGTCTACGAGGGGGAACACGAGGCGATCGTCGATCAGGAGATATTTCGCCGGGTACAGGAATTGCTGCGAAAAAACCACCGCAACGGCGGTCGCGACGTGCGAAACCGGTTCGGCGCGCTGCTCAAGGGACTGCTCCACTGCGCACCGTGTGGTTGCCGGATGACGCCTTCGCACGTGGTCAAGAACAAGACAAAGCGGTACCGGTATTACGTCTGCACCAATGCGCAGAAACGGGGATACGGCGAGTGCCCTCCAAAATCAGTACCGGCCGGCGAAATCGAACGGTTTGTGGTGGACCAGATCCGAGCGATCGGCCGCGATCCCGGCCTCGTCGCCGCCACGTAGGCTGCGTCGCGGTCGCAGACCTAAAAGGCGATCAAAGAACTAAAAACTGAAACGCGGGCGTTTTCGCGGGAACTGGGGCGTTTGGGCGGCGAAATGGAACGGGCAGTTGCCGCGGAGGAGACGGCCCGATTGGCCGACGCCCAGGAACGCGAGGCGATCGCAGAACGGCGACAGTCGGAGATTCGTAGCGAATTGGCAGACTTGCGAAACCGGATCATCAATGAGGCGGACGTGCAGACTGCATTGGCGGAATTCGATCCGGTCTGGGACGAGTTGTCCTCACAGGAGAAATCGAAGCTTCTGAAATTGCTGATCGAGCGGGTCGACTACGACGGGCAGGCCGGAACGATCAGCGTGACGTTTCATGCGACGGGAATCAAGACGTTAGCAACGGAGGTGGTGCAATGTTTGGTGGACCGACTGTAACGGCAAACGTGCATTTCGGGGCCGGGCGGCGGAGCCGGAAAGAATTGAAGACTGGCGAAAAGCCCGCGCCGCCGGCAAAACGCATTCCTAGGATAGCCAAGTTGATGGCGTTGGCGATTCGGTTCGACCAGTTGATCTGCGATGGCGTCGTGACTGACCAGGCGGAGTTGGCGTGGCAGGGACATGTCAGCCGGGCGCGGGTGACGCAGATTATGAATTTGCTCAATCTAGCGACTGATATCCAAGAGGCGTTGTTGTTTCTGCCAGCAGTGGAACAGGGAAGGGATGCGATGACGGAGCGCGAACTGCGGGCGGTTGTGGCGGAGGCGGATTGGGGGAGGCAACGCAGGATATGGACCATCCTCCGTTAAGATGTGCCCTTGAGGATAACGCCGCGTTTGTAGTGGGAACTTGCCTACTCTAAATCCACAGGTCTACTACACCTCGGCCGAATACAGTTGCTAATACCAACGGTGAAATGAAATCGGCAGTAGTATGGTTGGGAACGCGATCCCGAATCCATGAAGATAGAGGAATGAATTTACTGGGTTTTCAGGCTCGGCCAGTCAGAAGAAACCTGATCCAGCAAGCGCACTCATAAACTTTCCCATTTTTGTCTTGGCCATCGTGATTTTATGCGGCCGTGTGGAAATAAATAACTCCAGAGCAACAGCACGCACTGCAAGACGTACTCGCTGCTGAGCGACATTTATTGCCTATCAGCGATCACAGCCAGAATCCGAGTATCCAATTCCCGATCAACATCGCGATCAGTCCCCAGGCAAACCATACCGTAAAGGGTTTGCCAATCGGATAATCTTTATGATAGGCCAGTGCGGCGATGCGATAAGGAAACTGGAGGAGCACAGCTATGGCCAACACCCACCCAACACGATGTACGGCTAAAGATTCCGCCCATTGGTTGTGCGACAAATACACGAAACTCCGTGTGAGGCCGCAACCTGGACAATCGACACCAAACACATCTCTCGAAATGCAACTTGAGGGAAGCGGATGACTTTTAAACATGCGGAGTTGAACGCCTTGGTCGGGGCGTACTTCGAGCAAAAAAGCCAAACAGACAACAACGGCTGCAGTCGTCAACATCATGAGATGCCGATTGCGCATCCGTAATCCGTTCTGTGCCATACGATCGTTAATCATCAAGAAACCGGTTGGCCGGGGATTTGAATCAGAGTTTGACAACGTTTACAACGAAAACGTTTGCCGGCCTTATCAACCGGCACGTTGTAGCGTGCTTGGCAATTCGTGCACGGGACGGAAAGCGTCGCTGGCTCCGACACATGTGTGGATTTGACTTTGCCCTTCGCGGATTGAGCGGATCGGGTTATCTTCCGGGATCGCGATGCCTTCTCCTCGGGGAGCATACTGACCGGGTCGAGTGGCAGTTGCACTTTGTTTTCGTCGACCCACCGCGCCGCTTCGCCATTTAAGGGGCTTTTTGTATTGTAGCTTTGATAGGCGATGATCTCGCCGATGCGAGCGACGATCGACCACAATGGTTCGCCCGCACTCCAGTGGTCTCCTACGCAGATGGCATGCGGCGCTATGTTGGGGTGAAATATCGGAGTGAGCATCCGACATTGGGGCGGGACACGTGGATAGTTCCGTGGCAACAAAATTTCTACAGTGTGGTTTTTTATCCATTCAACGTCATCATCGACTTGTCGAATGCTGCGGATACGGTATTCCAGTTGATATCTCTCGGGGGGATCACCATCGGCTTGAATCAATGTCAGCCTCGGATGCTGCTTGATAAAACTCCCCAACTTCTCATAGTCCGATTGCAATCGGCGCAGTCGTACGTTGCTCATAGTGCGTCTGAGGCCTCAATTTGAGGGGGGATAAAACCCTCCAATGGATGTGGTGCCAATTCTAACAGAGATTCAAACGCGATGGTAAAACTAAGCCCCTCGCTAAATCGCTTGTCATCGCTCCAGGTATTGATGCCAATCAATTTCCCAGCTTGATCGTAAAGACCTCCTCCGCTGTTACCGGAATTGATCGCGGTGCTGATTTGAATCACGCGAATTTTACGATTGCCGCTGGCCAGGGACCGAAACTGTGAAATCCCACCGCTCGTATGTGTCCAGCCCAAACCGTGAGGATTCCCAATCGCAAATACTTCATCCCCCACGGCCAGTTGGGGAACCGCAGCATCCCAAACCGCAGGCAACACATCCGGTGACAAGACAGGCACGGTTAACAACGCCAAGTCGATCCCGTCGGGAGCCATCCAGACTAGTTTTCCCGGTTGCGAGAGTTGCCCAATCAGCTTGATTCGTAATTCGCCGATATCTGTCGGCAGTTTCGTGTCGTGAAACTCGTCCCCTGTATACTCGTCGTCGATGACATGCCGGTTGGTTACGATCAACGCTTCTCCGTCTTGGATTCGGAGGATCACTCCCGATCCGATCGAGCCTCCAGAAAATCCTGGTATGCCGTTGTGCGATTCAATCAACACGTTTGCTTTGATCGCACGGCGAATATGTGGGGCGGCAGCCTCGATTTCAGCCGCGTCCGGTTCGAATTCGATCACTTGATGATTCTCGGCGCGGCCGTTCAAGAACAAGGCAAGAAACACGACCCAACCCGCCATATCAACCACGCCCAGCAGAATTCCAGAGACAGCGAATCCGGCGCCGCGGGCATTGGGTTTGTGTGTCGCCAGAGCAATGCACCCCAGCGCAATTGCCATTAACCCGGTGATAAGGCCGAATAACGGAATTCCCAGCAGGGCTATCACCAGTGCAATGACTGCCAAGCGATTCATCCCTGGCCGGTCGGACGAAACTCCCGCTGCGGAAGCAGAATTGGCATGTGGGCGGCGAGGATGAAATACGGATTTCGCTGGATGCACGCGTTTTAGATCGCCGGAAGTAATTTTGATGTCAGATGGCTGCGCCGCCAATTCCACACGTCGCTGCGGCGCACAATGATACGATCCGCACGTGTCCCAATTCTGAAAACATTTCTCATGCTGGACTTGACCACATGCCTGGCAGATGGAGACCATCTCGCCCAGTTCGATCTCTCCTCGGCAGTGGGGGCAAAGCACTCCCGCCTCACGGCTTCCAGCCAGCAGTGATTTATTATGGGGTTGATCCAATGTTGGACGGGCTTTATTCAACAGTCGGGTTCGTCGGTTAATTCAGTCCGCTTATTATCGCAAACGCAAGCATCAAAAATGAGTATATCGCAGACAGAATCGCCGCGGAATAACACAATACCAAGTAAATCGGGCCGGCTGCTTTTAATTCCTTGCGTTTGTTCAGTAATACACCGAAGGCCACGAATATCATGATGGGGGCAAAACACCCGATCAAGCTCATGACAAAAATGGCAATGGTCCAATTTCGCAAATCTCCGACCGCCGACTCATGCTTCACCTGCCGCCGCAAATCTTTCACAGTCAAAGGGTCAACGGTATTGAAGTCGGTGCCGCAATAACGGCATCGTAATGCAATCGACTTGATCGATTCAGAGCAAGCAGGACACGTTTTCTCATCCCCCCACCCAGAACGCTGCGTCTGAGAAGAACTCACATCTTTCTCATGTGCGGGGGCTTCACTACAACCATAAGTCCCGCATCCCCCCACTTCCGCCCAACATTCCTGGTGATGAATCTGATCGCATTGCGGGCAGCTGACCAACTGTTCAGACGCATGCGCTGACGATTGACATATCGAACAGGTTGCGACTGTTTCACCTGCATCCACTGGTACTGTCTTCAGCGCTGTCGCGTGGACGGTCAGCGCAATGCCCTGTTTGCATTTGGGGCAGCGCAGAGCGCGTTTCTCTGTATTAGAGGGCAATCGTATACTCGCCCCACACTCACATTGAATGATGTTTGACATTGCTGGTCAGCCTAAGTCTCTGTGCGGTCTCTGTGCGGTCTCTGTGCGGTCTCTGTGCGGTCTCTGTGCGGTCTCTGTGCGGTCTCTGTGCGGTCTCTGTGCGGTCTCTGTGCGGTCTCTGTGGTTGTTTCCACCTCTTTTTAACGATTCGCTGCTGCTTCAAGAATTACTCGGACAATTCCCCAAACGATTTGCATTACAAAAGAGATGCCGACCATTTTGATCCCTTTGGGCTTTCCCTGAATCATATAAACAATGCCAAAGATACAGGCGATTCCGCTACATATAATGCAAAACACCCAGTCGCCCGTCGTCAAATCGGCATCCTCATCCGAATGACGGCTCTCCTTCTTCTTGAGTGTCTCGTCAAAGATTTCTCCGCAATAGCGGCATTTGACGGCTGAGTCTTTAATCATCTCTCCGCAAACCGGGCACGGATGTCGGAAAGCGCCTTCGGCCTCTTCACGTGGGATCGGAGTTCCGGCGTTTTCATAGCCGTCAAACGAAGAGAAATCGTCGTCGCCCTGCGTTGAGTAGGACTCGACCTCTTCGGCATCATACACGGCGTCCGGGACTTGGATCTTTCCGTTACAATCGGGGCATTTCCCCGTCTTGCCAGCGGAGGATTCACGGACTTTCAATGCTTTCCCACATGTTGGACACTCAAATTCAATCACGACCGGCTCCTAAAGATGTGAATGATCAACCTATACTTTTTCTTTTACTGAAAACTCCAATACGGTTTTGCCGAGGCCGATTTGATCGCCCGCGTGCAAGACGTGCCGTTTGATCGGAATCCCGTTGACGTAGGTCCCATCAGGGGTTTGGCAATCTTCAAGTTCAAAACGTCCACCCCGGTTATGAATCAGCGCGTGTCGCGGTTCAATCACATCGTCTTTGAACAAATAAATGTCGGCTTTGGGTGAACTGCCGAGCACTGTGGTATCGCGATACATTACAAACTGCTTTCCGGCCAATGGCCCCTTTTGCATCAGCAACCAGGCTGTCTTCGTCCAGCCTTCGACTAAGCCGACAAATAGGCCGACCGAGAGTCCTATGCATGTTAACCCAATGGCTCGGCTTAAACTGGCCTCACCGTCATCAGTGACAAATAGCAGACTAATCGGATCGAATAACAATCCTCCCACTAACCCGCCCAGCACTCCTCCCACAACTCCGTTGAGGACCACTTTTTTCTGGCGGATCGCGATGCCCTGACCTAATCCAGCAGGAATACTTGCAACGGCCCAGGCTGCTGCCCGACCCATCATAAGGATTAACAGAGCAAATCCGGTTGGCATTTCATCGTCCTGTGGATTTTCCCAAAACTCCAGTGCGATGGATGTCATCACTGTAAAAATACAGCCAGCGGCAACCAAAGCAATCAAACCACCCCCAAAGCCAACTCCCAGCCCAATCGCACCGCTGATCACGGCACGGCTTGCATTGCGGCACATGATTCCTTCGGCAGCTCCCAAAAACAGGCCAATGAATCCGGCAACAGTAGGGAACAGAAGCAAGTTGACAATTTCGACGTCGTCTTGACCTGCCATTGAGTCGTCAAAGAAAGGCTCCAGAATCATCCAGGCAACAAACGCCCCCAAGCCGCTCGTCACTGACAGATAGAACCAACTGGAAAAAAGTGTTCGAACCAGCCACGATTGTGGCGCCATCTCGCCAACGTCGCGGCCCAGATGCGCCTGCTGCTGTAGAGATTCCTCCACACTTGGAGAATGCAGGTCATCTTGGTGGATGCGGATTGGCTGATTCGGGGCAGGCATTTCAGTTCACTCCGCTGGTGGTTTATCGGATGACGAGGATTCGCTCGTTTTCTGCTCGCTTGGCGACTTGGGCGAGGCGGGCTGGGGAGCGGCGTCGGTGAGAATTTGTTTGAGCAGGCCTTCAACGATTTCAGATTCTTCGTTTGTGAGACAATATGTCGCTTCAATCACGTCCAGTTGTTTTTGACTTTTTGCGACCGTATTGAGCACCGTGCGCCATTGCTTGCGAATCTTGTTCTTTTCATCACCTGCCAGTAATGCATGCTCCTTGGATAGTTTTTCAATCTCCAAAGTCGCCAACCCCAAGCCCGAGTCGACGGCGTCCAGGTGCCGTTTCAGTCCTGGTCGCAGATTCTTGATAATTCCATATTCCTGAACGACGCCACGGAAGATCATCCGTTGCTCCCAATTGGATCGCCGATTCGAAAGTATGCCTGATAGCATATAGCCCAGAAGAAACACCAGCGCCATACACATCCAAAAGTACAACGGCCCCGGTGCGGCGTTTTCAACCCGCGCAACGACCGCCTCGGGAGCACCGGGCTGTGGCGGCGATTGGCCGGCCGCTGTTTCGCGCTGGGTTTCCGCGCGGATTTCGTCGCCGACCCAAAAATGGGAACAGAGATGTGGCTTGCCCTCGCGCCAGACAAAGACGCCCTCGGTCTTACGAATCGGATCGACCACGTGAGCGATTTGACTGGCACCGGAAAAGAAATTCTGGTGAATGAATTCATCTCGGTCCGACAGAAATATTCCAAAGTCTGGGTGTGTGTGGTACCAGCCGACGATGCTCAAATCACTATACCGTGAATCCATCTCCGCATTGATTTTTGACCAGGCTTCGTGGGTAAACGTCACTTCAGCGAACTTACTCGTAGCGGCGTCGGCACGAATGTGTTCAGAGATCAATGCGAAGGGGCCGTGTGCATCGTGCTGTACTCCTCCCACCAGTACACCACAGATTTCGACGGACGTATCCTCTTCAGCATGAGCCAGAATAGACACATGGCATTTCTCAGTGAAGTGGACGCGAAAATCCTCAGATAGGTTGACGGGAAAATCCGCTTGAGGCAATTCTTCCAACACAATTTGCCGGACGTCGGGCAAACTCATACTCGAATCTGTCATGCTGACTCCCGCGTCTTTCCCGTTGTGTGTCGCAGCGCGATCAACCGAAAGCAACTTTGTGGTAATTCATCGGGAATGATCAGTCCCACCTAGAGGCCCCAATACGGAATCCTGGTCGCCGCCAAACTCATAATACTTTTGTTCTAGGCCAGAACGGCCTCCGATAATATCCCATTCCGGGACACCCAAATCTTTGAGTGTCCGATCCAAAAACTTTTCTTGGCCGTTGAGGGTATGGAATGTTTGCGGGATCCGGTCTGCCCCACATGACGTACAGCGGCCTTTTCGTTCATTGACGCACCCCAACGAGGAAAACATCATTTCTTCGTTCTCACACTCTGGACAACGTAACGATTCTAATAGGTCGTTGTTGAATTCGACCACAGCCGTCGGCCCTAGATCTCTGCGAACGCGTTGCAACATGTCACTTGCAGTGATGTCGGAGACGCTCCATGACTCCCGGACAATGGGCTGATAGGGATCATGCGATGGGCATTCGCTCCGCTGCGTGTAGTCGACGACATAACTCTGATGGTTCGAACCGTCGAAAACGAATCCCTGCCCGGAAAGCACATCGAGACCGTGCAGTAGCTTGACCGCTTCTTGGCATTGAATTCCTGCGATAATCGAAGCGGTTGTCGGCGTCGTTGGGACCTTTCCTTGATTCATTTCATCTCGCGAGAGTAGCGCACAACTCCTCCGTGCTTCTAACATTTTCCAGTCGACTTCGCTCATTGTGCACTCATAGCACGGACCACATGCCGGATCGAACACGCGCGCCACACCGTCCAATCGTTCAATCGCGCCGTCAATCCAGACCTTGCCTGCACGGGCAGCGGCACGGTTAATGGCCACACGGGCTTCGCGATTATCTAAACCGCACAAAATCACGTCAGCCCAGCGAAAGACACCTAACCCCAAATCGTAAACCACATTGCCGAAAAACGGCTGAATCTTCATATCCGGATAAATTTCAGACGCCCGTCCGGCCGCCACGTCGCATTTTCGACGTCCTTCATCCTCAGCACGAAACAGAACGCATCGAGATAAATTGGAATTCTCAATCGAATCCAAATCGGCGACAAACACTTGACCGATTCCGAGCAGCGCCAGATTTTTAAGAATTTCGTTGCCAAGCGCCCCGGCACCGATTACCAACACGTTCGCCTCGGCCAATCGTTGTTGGTCCCACCAGGAGATTAATTTGAACCGGTCGAAACGCTGATCGCCTTCTTTTTCACTCCACTTAATTGAAATGGCCAATGCGTCCCCCCAAGTTGTCAATTGGAACTGGCGCGACGCCGTTTTGTTGCGGTCCAGGGCTTCCTGCAGTGATTTCTGGTTGCAGCCGTAAGATATCGCCATCTTTCACACCGGCCGAATGCAGGGTCTCATCATCCAACAATTGTCGGCCGCTGCTTTTGTGATGAAACTTGTAGCTCATGAGTTGTCCATCCGGGCTGTGCACGGGTAAATTCATGCGTTCGACGAGAACGACAATCACGCGATTGACCTCAGCATCTTCCGGCAGTTCCACGGACTGTTTTTTGTTGCCAGTTGCATCCCATACTTCGATGGTTATATCGTTCATGAATCGCATCCTCTATACGACTGTTTAACCCCTGGCAACGCTTCTCCGACACTCTCTGTCCGTGTCAAAAGCAGGCGCAATCGGGCTTTGAAGCTGTATCTATGATGACGTTTTTAAACGGCGAATTGCAAACTGCATCACCGCCAAAAGTGCGATAAACTATGCGCAGACGCAGGCAACATCACTTGTTGTGCCACTATGCCAAAAAGGTATTGCGATTGCAAGAAGTTTCAGCTACCCCAGATCAAAATGGGAGACGCTTACAGAGTTCAGAATTGCCGTACTCGAGTTCCAGGTAATCGTTTGGTTGATGCGATTGGAGGGCACTATCCGCTACCCGATAACCATGGGTACGATCTCGCGCCGTCAGCGAAATCGACATTCAAAGTGCTAACAAGCCGTCACAGCGGCGGCAGATGATACAGCCAGAGTCGCGAACGACATGCTATGTTGCGAACGGACTCAGTTCGAAAGTTGTCCACATCAGACACCATTTGCAACCCTCTACAAACTCGTCCCCAGTGAGGCTTTTACGGCCAAGCCATTAACCGGCAAGACTACCCAAAACCAGAGAGTTCGAGATATTGCAACGGGGTCGGATCCCCAAACCCATATTCCGGAACGGCCCCATTCCAGGCGTTTCGAACCAGAGAGTTTTTCAACAGGTGGCTCAGTTGTTTATAGGTGGTGCACGGGGCTGAATGCCAGGAGTTCTGCCGACAGTTCATGCATGACTTTATCCGATGAACTTCGTTGTGGCATTCGGCTTTCGGCCGCCAATGTTTTTGGACCGCTCGGGAAGTGGCGATTCCCCGTCCACTGTTTCGGCAACTGCTACAGCGGATCCATCGGCTGAAAATGAAACGCCCCCTTCCCATGCCGGAATGAGGCCCTGCCGCGTTGAACAACTCCGAAGTTGACAAAGGAAGGTACGAACGGTCCGTTCGCAACGGGGAGAGAAGGGCGTTGGAGGCCGTCCCACGTGCGGCGAAACGGTCGCGATGGCAATGAACTCGTGGCGGAGCAGGCAAGTTCAGGATATACTCGAACAAATCGCCCTGCGGCCAAGACGGATTCCATTTGGGTAATTTTAGGACGAAACGGTTTGATCGATCGCCCTCTGATTTGGAGTTTTGCCTGCAACGATTCGGGACGATGCGAGTGCTCCGCCCAACCAACACCACAATCAGGCCAGACCGCACGAGAGAGAGAGAATTGATCCGATGTATCGCAGCTTACTAGGCGGATTTCTGTTCATTGTCCTCAGTCCTGCTGTCGCGATAGCGGCTTCGACGATCGATTTGTCGACGGCAACAATCGTGACAGATTCTCCGTCGCCCGTGGTGGCGAAGGCGGCAGTCATGCTGCAGGAAGAACTGGCTGAGCGCAGCGGCATCACACTGCCTATTGCCAAATCCGCACCCGCAGATGGGGTGGTCATCCGTCTGGGGACATCGGCAGATGTTTCGATTGTGGAGGTACCACAAAAGCCCGAATCGTATACGGTCGCCGTCCGCGAAAAAGAAGTCTGCCTAGTCGGACATGACGCGCGAGGCGCACTCTACGCTGCGGGGCGACTGATTCGCCTCGCGACGTATCGGCCCGGAATTTTGACCCTGAAGCTCGATCAACCGATCATTTCGTCGCCGGACGTTCCAATTCGCGCGCACCAGTTGGCATACCGCAATACAGCCAATACATACGATGCCTGGACGGTGGACATGTATGAGCAATACATCCGCGATCTGATCTTATTCGGTTGCAATGGCGTGGAACTCATCAGCAATCTTGACGCGAATGCCAAAGATGGTCCGGTCATGACCGAGACGATGCGTTCGATGAACGTGGCGCTCTCGGAGCTAATCCGGTCTTACGGCATTGACGTTTGGATCTGGTCGCCGGTCATGGCAATCGAGGGTGAAGATGTGACAACGCCGGAGGGCGCGGCGCGGGCGATCGCACTGCGTCGCAAATTCCTCGAGGATTATTCGGCGATCGATCACTTGTTTATTCCCGGTGGTGACGACGGCGATACACCGGCCGAGCATTTGATGCCCTTCCTTGAGAAGCTGTCAGTCGTTCTCAAGGAAATTCATCCCAATGCCAAAATCTGGGTATCCAATCAGACCTTCACGCTGGAAGAAAACGACTACTTCTTCGACTACCTTACCTCCAACAGCCCCGACTGGCTCGCCGGACTTATCTACGGACCATGGATCAAGATGGGATGGGAGGAAATGCGTGAACGCACACCAACCCGCTATCCCATCCGGCGATATCCGGACATCAACCATACGGTGCGCTGCCAGTACCCGATCCCCAACTGGGACCCAGCCTTTGCGCACACCATTGGCCGAGAACCCGTGATGCCGATGCCCCAAAAGCAGTCTCACATCTACCGCAGATACTTAAATCTCAGCGACGGTTTCGGCACGTATTCTGATGGAATCCATGATGATCTGAATAAACAGGTCTGGAACGTTCTCGGCTGGGATCCGCAGGCAGACATGGATATCGCCCTTGAGGAGTACGGCAAGGTCTGGTTTGGAGTCGATCTGGCGAAGGACGTTGCAGAGGGGCTGCGCGGGCTGGAGGCCAATTGGAGTGGACCTATTGCGGAGAACACAGCAATTCCCCGCACGCTGGCCTTGTGGGAAAAAATTGCGAAGCGCGTTCCCGATTTTGACAAAAACTGGCGAGCACAGATGTATCTGTTTCGCGCCCGATTCGACGCCAACGTCCAGGCAGAAGCCCGTGCCCAGAAGGGTTATGAAGCCCAGGCACTCGCCGCACTGGCCGATGCCTCACAGACTGGCGTGAGCCAAGCCATCGAAAGTGCCCGTGCGGCGCTGGCTCAAGCTGACCGACCGGCAGCACCTGCGCTGCGGTCCGGCCTTGAGGAATTGGGACCTTTGATGCTGGAGAGCATCGGTTATCAACTGAGCGTCGAGCCACCCTATCTCGCCCGAAATTCAGAACGCGGCGCTATGCTGGACTGGCTGGATCAGCCATTGAACAATCGGCCCTGGCTGGAACAGCGGTTTGAAGCAATTCTGGCACTCCCCAATCAGGCAGAGCAGCTTGCGCAAATCAAAACCATCCTGAATTGGGAGGATCCGGGCCCCGGCGGGTTCTACGATGATCTGGGGACAATCGGAAAGTACTCGCACGTAATTTCGCAACACAGCTGGGAAGAGGACCCCTCGGGCAATCACACCTCTCGCGTGGCCTTCCCGAATTACAAGGCGGACGCCAAGACGATTGCAAAGCAGACCGGACAGACGGAAAAGGACGACTTGGCGTTCAAAGAAGAAGTGGCCCGCGTGGCAGGAGCCCATACGGGACGTCAAGAATTGCGGGGGTCTTGGCAAACACAAATCACCACGCTCTACGGTACGCCGCTCAAGATGAGGTACGAAGGTCTCGATCCGAAAGCCCAGTACCGACTCAAAGTCACATACGCTGGCCGTTTCCGCCCCAGCATGACGCTCACTTTGAACGACGAGTTCGGCATTCATGGTCCTGTCGCTCAACCATCCCCCATCTGGCCAGTCAGCTACCACGTGCCCCAGGCAGCAACCCGAGGCGGTACTCTGGACGTAGAATGGAACCTCGTCGACGGTCGTGGCTGTATGGTCTCTGAAGTCTGGCTCATCAAATCTAATGATGCCGGTCCGTAGAGTTATCTCGAAGGACCTTTGGCCGTTAACCCCGAGCATGACTTGGACAAAAAAAGGGGAATCCGGCTTAAGGCGACCTCTGCCGACTCGCTCACAAGAACTGAGGACGTCAACCTGAGGAGGTGCGCAAGTGCTCACGGACATACCGAACACTTGGGGGGGCCTTCGATGCCTCGGACGTGCGGAATATCAACTGTTATTTGAACAACGTAAGGCCGTCGCTGTAGGCAAACTTCGATCACAACCTACGCATGCAAATAATGCCTTTCGAGGGGAACCATTCCACACCCTCTTCGAACCAAGAATCTCTTTGCATTTCAGCCCGGCCGCGCCGTTAACCATCCGGACACCCAAAATCAGACAGTTCGAGAGTTCCCAACGGGGTCCAATCCAACAACCCACTTTCCGGAATGGTCCCCAATCGTGACCTTTCGAACCACAGAGTTTTGCCTACGGCGACCGCACGTTCCAAACCCTTTGACGCCGTAGGGATATACGAAAAATGCCGTAGCTCTCGCCACGGCGTCTGCGTAAACCAATGGGGGAACGGAAGTTCGCTCCCAAAATATTAGCTCCCCGTTCAAAACCCTCTTCGAACTAATATCTCTTTATGCAAAGAGATATTTGACGAACACCGCGACCTAAAGCATGGAGCGAGCGTATGTTATGGAGAGCGCGGGGCAGGGCATGCGGCGAGAATTCGGCATTGCGCGACAAAATCGAATGTCTCGCGCGCGATTTCTGGTTAACAGAAATCTCTCTCTTTGTGTTAACCGGAGGGGAGTGCTAAAACCTTTGACCCATTGGTTAACAGCTTGCGCGACACAGAGAGCTTTTCCAACGTTCGACACCCCCAGTTTTCGGCGCCGAAATGTTGCGACCCACGTTTCAGCGCGGTACAAAAACGATGCTATCTCCCAACTCAACAACACGTTATCGAAATCACAGACAGGCTCAGGATGTCCCGGCTGTTTCACCCGCTGTTGTGCTGGTCTTCATCAATGTCGAGACTCGTGAAATCTTCGTCAGCAATTCCACGGCGCATCCCGATTCGGCGAGGGTGACGCGAAACGGGTTGTTGACACACATGCTGGTTCGCCGCGTCTTGAAACTACGACGGTGTGCCTCACCCCAACCGTTTTCACGATGTCAAGAACTTCAGCACATTCACACGCAAGTGGGCGTCATTTCAGGGCAGAAACCGAGAGGATTTACCGAGGGTACTGAACTGGTTGTCGTACACATCCTATCTACGTCGAAGGGTCTCAGAGGGTGATTCGTGAAAGACTTTCTTGTAATCCGCTGCGAACTGGCTCAGATGCCCAAAAGCGAATCTTGTTGCAACCGCTGTCACGGTGGTCGACTGCGGATCAGCTCGCAGAAGTTCTGATCGCACTCGGTCAAGACGCCGTTGTTTGATAAATGCTTTTGGTCCCATGCCATGGCACTTGCGAAACGCTCGGTTCAATGTCGGAACGCTGATGCCCACTGCTGCAGCAATGTCCACAACGCGAAGCGCTGAGTTTAGATGCCCAAGGATGAATTCCTCGGCAGGCTTGACGTAGGCTGCGTAGCCTCCGCTACGTAGATGTACGTTTTCGTGGCGATCACGTTGAACTGCGGACAATAACAATGCCCAGAGGCTGTCCTCGATTTCTACAGTCGCAAGAGGTGATTGCAGAAAAGCCCCGCCGCGATTTAATTCTTCCCATATGAAATTCGCGTACCTCGTAAAGCATGCACCTGCGCCCGAATCACGTTTCAAGTTGGCATTAACCTGGTCCAACCGAAAGTCATCGTTCCCATGGAATGTCCGAGCGTATTGCTGAAGCAGCGGTCTCTGGAAACACAATGTGGTGACGTCGAGGCTCTCATCGCTTGTGAAATCGAATTCGCAGTCGTCGTGATTCACGACGTGGACGCTTCCAACTTCCCATTCGCTACCGCGTCTTGGACTAGCGGTGCGTATTTGGCCACTTGAGACGATGTTGACACTGACAAAACCGCTTCCCTCGGAAACGACAACCCGGGCCCTGGGAAGCTTGAGACTGAAAAATGCAGTACGGGGTAACTCGAACAGCTTCATCTCTGCAGAAAACTCTCGGCCGTGCACCTCTGTTACGCTAACATCTGTAACCGGTCGCATGGATTCTTCCCATGCTTCAGGTGTTGTGGCGAGGACACTATTTCCCGTTTGGATCAGCTCAGATTGCATTGAAGGGTAAGCTCTCTTGGCGAGCGGCGCTGGCCTCGTCCTGGTCAACCCGCGAATTCGTGATCGGATATCGATAATTTGATCCGAAATTGATAGCGAGCGATCATCGAAAGTCGGACAATACATTTTGTATGACAGGCAATGGAAAGTCCAGATAAAGGGGCGTGTCCACATGACTAAACCGCAAATCGGTACCCAGAGCAGTCGTAGACTCGGACGCCCCCCTGGAGCTCCGGAGTCCATTCGTAACAAGCGCGTGGTGACGCTAATGACGGACGCTGAGTTCGAGAAGTTGATGAAGGTCGCTGACGAAGAAGAAAAATCGGTGTCGGGGTTGGTGCACCATATTGTCTCACGATACCTGAAGCGTCGTAGCTGAAGGTGCCGACGTTGCTTCAATCTTGAGGAACTACATGATGATGTTTAATGATGCCTTGCGAATTCTGATTGGAGTGACGCTCCTGGCGAGTACTGGCGATGCGTTGGCCCAACAAAGGAGTAAACCAATTCAACACGATGCCGAACACTATATGCTGTTGGCTCAGCACGGTGAAAAATGGGCCCGTGAAGACAAGGTGATTGGGGCCAAATTGGCTGAGGTGCGAAAAGCCAATGGTGGCAAACGCCCCAATATCCTTTTTGTACTAATAGACGACGTGGGTTTCGGTGAGATGGGTGACCCGGTACTGAATCATGTGCGGGGTTACACCACTCCGAACATCAATGCATTCGCCCGGGAAAGCCTGACGTTCTCCCGCATGTATTCTGAACCCACCTGCACACCCACCCGCACCGCTCTCCTGACCGGCCGTCTGCCTGTTCGCAGTCATATGCTAGAGCCAAAAATCGTGCCGCCAGAAGGCACGGGCTTACATGGAGATGAAGTTACGTTGGCCGAACTCTTGAAAAAGGAGGGCTATAACACAGCACACATCGGTAAGTGGCATCAAGGCGATATTGCGCAGGCTGCACCACACAATCAGGGTTTTGATACGGCCAGCTACCCCCTTCACAACCAAGCGACCTTCAACTTCATGACCATCGAATCTGAAGAAGACCGTCTTGCCGACAATGTCGCGACACGCAAGACCATTCCGAACTACCGCATGGACAAGAACTTTCGTCCGGCAGGCTGGGTATTGGGTGTTGATGCCGTTGCTGGCGAGGATGCACACGAATGGGGTGCGGAAGCAGGAAAACCACTGGACTACGCCTACTACGACGCATTGAACGAGCGATACAAGAAGCAGGTGATTGAACGGTTGAACCAGCTGGCAGCCGAGGATGAACCGTTCTTCCTCAACTACTGGCCACAGATTCCGGTTAACTTCACACGCCGTAACAGAAATTTCGTAACCGCCAACGGAGGCACCTGGGTTGAGAGCATGAAAGATCTCGACAATCACCTGGGTGATTTGTTTGCAGCACTGGAAGCAACCGGCAAGGCAGAGAACACCGTGGTCGTTGTCATGAGTGACAACGGCCCGATGGCGCAGGCCATGCCAGAATCCGGCTACTCACAACTGGTCTTCCGCGGCTTCAAGGGAGATACAACTGAAGGCGGTATCCGGGTGAATGCCTATGTCCGCTGGCCGGATGTCATCAAGGCTGATACCTTTGCCGGCGACATCGTTTATTGCGGTGACTGGTACACGACACTGGCAACAATTGCACAGGCAGATAAACACATCCCGCGCGATCGCGTCATTGACGGTGTGAATCAGTTGGCGCTGCTCTTGAATGGCGATGGATATGGTCGTCGCGATTACCATCATGTCTATGAGGGCCCTCATCTGAAGGCCACGATCAAAGAACAGTTCAAGGCACACTGGCCTGCACCAGGATCGCCCGGTTTTGCGCTGCCGGTTTTCGACCTGTACAGAGACGTTAAGGAAACCAAGCCTTTATTGGCCACGGGCATGTGGTCCGTCGCGTACTTCCCTGATATGCGGGAACGCCACATGGCCTTGAAGAAAAACTTCCCGGATCGTGGGGAAACACGCGGCAAACCCTACGAAGGGATTGCCAAACTTCGTCCGGAGACCAAGGCATTGCTGAAATACTATTATTCGGCGCGGAAGGCTGCCGAGTAATTCGGAAATCTTGAACTTGTGAAGGAGAGAATAGATGGATGGAAAGCAGTACTCCCGTCGCCGTTGCCTTCGGGCCGCTGCGGCTGGAGGACTCGGGGCGATTGCCGTCGCAGGAACACGCCCAGCGTTGGCAGCGAACAGCTTGCCAGAGGTTAACATTGCCGGCTATGCCTACGACCGCGTGCGCGCGATTCAAGATGGGCGACTTGACCTGGAAGGCTTCGAAGTCCGCTTTCATGCCGATGACATTTATAACCTCAACAGGCATCTCTTCGGCCCAAAGCGGACCTACGAGGTCAGCGAAACGGGACTCATCCCTTACGTCACGAGGTACGCCAACGAAGACTTCCGCGCCTATACTCTGATTCCCGTTTTTATCTCGCGGACGTTCCGACATCGGAACATTTTCGTTCGGACTGATCGTGGGATTGAAAAGCCCGAGGACCTGCGCGGCCGGCGCGTTGGAACACCCGGTTACGGGATGAGTTCTCACACCTGGATTCGCGGTTTCCTGCAAGACGTATACGGCGTCAAACCCAAGGAAATGCAGTGGGTCGAGACCACAAAGAGTTCGGACGGCGGGAAATTGAATTCCGGATTCGGAAAGTACTTTCTGCCAAAAGACTTTCCACTCAAAAGAGGCCCGGAAGGCGTGGACGAATCAGAGCTAATTCTCTCTGGCGAAGTCGACGCTCTCATAACTGCCATCGAGCCAAAGGCCTACACCGACGGACACCCGAAGATCAGGCGTCTGTTTCCCAATGTCCGAGCAGTGGAGAAGGAGTACTACAAGAAGACAGGTGTGTTTCCAATCATGCATGTCGTCGCAGTCCGAAAAGATTTTGCAGATGCAAACCCGAGCCTGCCAAAAAAACTCTTTTCCATGTACAGCGAGGCCAAGCAAGCCGCCTATGACGACTTGGAAGCTGCCGAGGTGCTGAAAGTGACTCTGCCGTGGGTGAACCAAGATTTGGCAGAGACGCGAGCGTTGATGGGAGAGAACTTCTGGCCGTACGGGGTGAAGTCCAACCGCAAAGAATTGGAACTGGTGATGCGCTACACTCATGAACAGGGCTTGGCGAAACGTAAACTCAGCGTGGAGGAGATATTTCATCCATCCACACTGGAATTGATTGAGGCCTGAGACACCATGTTGAAATCGATAATGCGCCCCTTCACAACCCGCGTAGGATTCCGAATTGACTTTGCACATCCAACCGAAGTGTTCGATATGGAAAACATTCTGCCTCTGCGGAGTTTTATTGTTTTTCTGATGGCGCTCTGTCTTATTGTCGCAACGAACCAACATGCTCGTGCTGACAAGAATCCGAATCTCGTACTTATCGTCTTGGACGACGCAGGCTATAGCGACCTTGGTGTCTTCGGAAGCGAGATCGATACTCCTCATATTGACAGCCTGGCAAAAGGCGGCGTGCAATTCACGCAGTTTCATGTCACGCCGAACTGTTCGTCAACGCGGGCTTCGCTGCTCACGGGGATGGATCATCACCGCACGGGCCTTGGCACGCACGGCGCGGCGGCAGAAAACCAACGGGGCAAGCCCGGCTACGAGGGTTACCTGAATAATCGCGTTGTTACGCTGCCCGAGGCCCTACGTACTGCCGGGTATCGCACCATGATGGCGGGAAAGTGGCATCTGGGCAGCCGTGATTCTGGCACCTGGCCCTCCGCGAGGGGCTTTGATGATTGTTTCGCTCTGCTGAACGGCGGCGCCAGTCATTGGGAAGACAACGCACCTCTGTTTCCATCAAAGCCGAGTGTTTATGTTGAAAATGGCACAACCATCAAACGACTCCCCAAAGGATTCTATTCAACAGACTACTACACCGGCAGAATCATCCATTACATTGAGCGCCGCAAGAACCCCGATCAGCCGTTCTTTGCTTTCTTATCCTTCACCGCTCCCCACAATCCACTTCATGCCCCCGCTGAGTCGATTAAGAAATACGAAGACAAATATTTGGATGGGTGGGACGCACAGCAACGGCGTCGCCTCAAGAGCCTGAAGTCCAGGGGATTGATCGGCAAATCCGTCAAGCCGCAACCGAGACCGGACTGGATTCCGTCTTGGGACAGTCTTAGTGATTCGGCGAAGAAACTCGCCGCCAGGGACATGGCAATTTACGCTGGCATGATTGATCGCATCGATCACAATGTGGGGCGTCTTGTGGCCCGACTCAAGACGCTGGAGGAATACGATAACACGTTGATCCTTGTCATGTCGGATAACGGACCGAGCAAGACCACAATTGCCGATTACTTGAAAATTGATGGTGCCGGGGCCGATTTCGTCAAAGGATTCAAGAACGACTTCGACAATCGCGGCCTATCAGGTTCGAGCGTCGATCTTGGCGCAGGCTGGGCTTATGGCCTGGCAGCTCCCTTTCGTCTGATGAAAGGATACCAGTCACAAGGCGGGGTGTTGAGCCCTTTGATTGCCAAACTCCCCTCAGTGTGGAAGAAACCGACTGGACTCAATACTGCTCCAGTTCATGTAATGGACATTATGCCAACGCTTCTCGAAATTGCCGGAGGTGCGAAAATCGATAGGAAAGCCATCCCCATGCAAGGGAAATCATTATTGGCTCTGATGCGAAGTGGAGACCGAGCCACGTTTGATGAACGAGGGTTTGGCGGTGAGTTATTTGGCATCCGATCTTATCGACAGGGGAATTGGAAAATTCTCAAACTTCCACCACCGTATGGCACTGGCAAATGGCAGCTTTACGATTTGTTGGTCGACCCTGGTGAAACTACGGACCTTGCCGACAGGCAGCCCAATCGACTGAATAAACTTGCTGCTCAGTGGCGCACCTACGCATCGGTGAACGGTGTAGTGCCGCCGAGCAAGCCAATTCTCTATGCAAAGCCCCCTCGGAAGTGAACCGGCAGTACGGAATCATCGCAGCCGTTGGTCAAGTCAGGAAACCTTCGAATATCGGTGAGTGTCAAAAACCATGACGGCAATGTTGTTTGACAATACGGTCGTTTTACGGCGCGTCTCGTGCCAAAGATCGTTCAACGGATATTTGAGACAATCGGCTCTAAGCTTGAAATAGCATTGCGGCAACATGAAACTGCGGGAGCTGGTGATATCCGTTCGGGGGGGGAGGTCACTGTTTTAGGCTGGTTAAACTGTAATCATATGTACGGCACGAATAGAAATAAATATCGACGGTGGCTACTTTCTGCAGGATATTGTGGAGGTAAATTGATGATTAAGCACTTGTTGATTACGCCTTTGTTGTTTGCGCTAGTGTCATCAAGTGTTGCACAGGATTCCCCTCCAAACGTGCTGCTAATCGTCGCCGACGACATGGGTTACTCGGACATCGGACCATTTGGTGGTGAGATCGCAACACCTACCCTTGATGCGTTGGCGAAACAAGGCCTTCAGTTGACCAACTATCATGTGCTGGCGAGTTGTTCACCTTCACGTTCGATTCTCTTGTCTGGGATGGACAACCATCGTGCGGGCTTGGGCACAATGAGCGAACTGTTGACAGAGCAAGCCAAAGGTAAGCCTGGCTATGAAGGTTACTTGAACCATCGCGTCGCTGCGTTGCCCGAGGTACTCAAGGCAAACGGCTACCGCACGTATATGGTTGGCAAGTGGCATCTTGGTGAGGATGAATCAACCATCCCGCACGCAAGAGGCTTTGACGAGACCTTTGTGCTCGTTGGCGGAGGTGGAAGTCATTGGAGCGACGGTCAATGGGTAACGCCAACTGTGCCGGTGAAGTACAGCCGTAATGGCAAAGAAGTGAAGTCGCTGCCGGAAGATTTCTACTCGACCAAGAACTACACCGACAACCTTATCGAGTGGATCAAGAGGGATCAGGACAGCGACAAACCTTTCTTTGCTTACCTGTCGTATACCGCTCCGCACGACCCGCTGCACGCTCCACAGAAGTACATCGACAAATACAAGGGAACATACGACGGCGGGTGGGACACCTTGCGTGAGAAGCGTCTGCAAAAGTTGAAAGAGCTCGGCGTCATTAACAAGGATGCCAGACCTTTCCCTCGCTTACCCACAGTGAAGGCGTGGGAAGAGTTGCCGGAGGATGAACGGGCGTTGGCAGCCCGCGACATGGAGGTCTACGCCGCCATGGTCGATTACATGGATGGGCAGATCAATCGCGTTATTGATCAACTGAAATCGGTGGGCCAATATGAGAATACGCTCATCATCTTCTTCTCAGATAATGGTGCCAACGGATCTTCGCTAGCGACTTATCCTGGTCAGACGAGTGAATACATGAATAGGTTCGACAATCGTCTCGAAAACCGCGGTTTGAAGAACTCGCTCATCGACATGGGCCCAGGCTGGGCTCAGGCAAGCATGTCGCCAGGCCGTATGTTCAAGGGCTTCACCGCGGAAGGTGGCATTCGATCTCCACTACTGGTGAAACTGCCCGGCAAAATGGCAAACGCCGGCAGCATCAACCAGTCGTTCTTGCACATTAGGGATATCATGCCGACGATTCTTGACGCGGCCAATATCAAACAACCGGCGACGCAGTTCGCGGGGCGTTTGGTACAACCCATCCAAGGAACTTCCATGCTGCCACTGCTCGAAGGTCGCGAATTAGATACGGGTCCGGACGTTCGTGAGGTCGGATACGAGCTGTTTGGAATGAAAGCCTTCTTTGCGGGCCGCTGGAAAGTTCTCTGGATGCCAACACCACATGGTACGAGTGAGTGGGAGTTATTTGACCTGAAGCAAGATCCGGGCGAGCTGAATGACTTAGGCAAAAAATACCCGCAAAAACTCATGGAACTTGTAGCCCGCTGGGAACAGTACAAGAAAGAGAACGGCGTCCTTGATTTGTCTTCGGGTGGCGGCAAGTAAATGAAGCAAGAGTCGTGCGACCACGATGTGGGCCATCTCTCAAGCTCTTTGTATTTCAATAATCGACTAGAAGTCAATCTTTCCCCGCAGGCCAATAACAACCGCCGTATCTAATGCCTGGGGCCCGGGGTTGACCACTTGCAGGTCCCCAGTTAAATGGAACCAAGGTGTAATTTCCGCGTTGTAATAGACTTCGCCACCATGCACATCTTCTAGCGGATTCGCAAAAACAAACAGACTCTTGAAGTCGCTGTTGAGCCCGCTATAGAAGTAGCCCATGCCCATGCGGTCGTTAGGCCGATTGTCCATCGCGCCGAATGCTTCTATCGAGACTGATGCTGTTACTCCGAATGGTGAAGTATCCTCATCGGATACGCCTACTCGACCAAACAATTTCGTATACCGTCGATCGTTGCAGGGGTCGGCCCATATCCTCTGTTCGGCTAGGTATTGCAGCATCCAAGAACCAGTTTGCTGAGTCGGTGTCACGCCTCCAGGTGGAACGATGACCCAATCGGAGGTGTCAAATGACGTGTACTCGCCAGTGGCGTATGTCCCTAGTATGGTGTGCGACCCTCGCAAACCTCCAAAGTTGGTATTGTTTCTTGCGAGCCCCACCAACGTCACGCCATTCGGGAAATCGAGACCGACTGTTGTCGGAGATTCCTGGCTTTCCATCACGACAAACGCAGCTTGCAATCCGCGTTCACCTGCCTTCATGATCGCGGCAATATTTGAAATAAATGGCATGCTGGGAGTCGCGTTCATTGGCATCGGAATCGACATGTTCATGAAACCGTCAACTCCGCGACCGTAGTCAGGGTATAGCGTTTCCCAAAAGTCGAGTGTGTTATTCCTACCCACGACTGCGGTAAAGCCGCCTCCAAGTTCATGTTCATAGAGCAAGTGTGTTAGCGCAAATGATGGTTCCGGAAGCGGTGAGACCAGATTCGCGTTGACAGGGGCCAAGCCTGCGGCATCCCCGATGACATTCTGACCGAACTGCCAGTCAACGGCGTGGATCTTTATCTTTCCACCTCGCCACAGCCCCATCCGCCCCGTGTCGCCGAGGATGAAAAGATCTAGTTTATCTCCATATCGAAATTTTTGTTCAGCACCGCCGCTCGCTACACCTTGGTAAAACTGTGTCAGAGCCGACTCGACAACGATCCCTTGCTGCGCTAGAGATGTGCGGTGACCAAACCAGTTGCCCGTGAGTTTGTCACGACACAGCAAGGTATCGCAGCAATCACAGGTTTCAAGATATTGCTCATTCAATTCCTGCGCGTAGCCGAATTGGGGAGCACAGAGAAATGAGAAAACGACAAAAAACACCGATAGGGACCGCATTGGGCAAGTTCCTCCATAAACGGAATCAAGCCCGAGCAAGGCCTTCCGTGCGCATCGGAAATGTTCTGCTACCATCTTGATCAAATCCACCATTGATTAAGTTACAAGCGAAAGAGATGCGATCGTGCAGATTATTCGGCCAATGAATTTCTGCGGAGTGCCTCACATTCAGCAGAAACTTATCTCAGATCCGTCTAGCAGACGATCGGCCTTAACAAAGTTCGGTATTGGACCGTCTTCAAGTGACTCGTTCTGTAAAATCCGACAGTGCACTGTCGTAAAACGTTCGAAAGTCGGCAAGTGTCAAAAACCTAACCGGCAACGTTTTGTGGCAATACGGTGGTATTACGGGATGTCTCATGTCGAACGGGTTGATGAGACGAATCAACGAAATCGCCCCACCGATCGCGTGACCGACGGGGCGAGATGACGCAAACGTCAGCGATTTCTACTTTCCAAAATCGGGGTCGGCTTTGGAACCTGGAATCTCGAACTCAAGGTATTCCTTCACGTCGAAGGGCATGTTCTTGATGTTACGTCTGATGTGGTCAGCAATCGCCTTTGTTTCCGGTCGTGCATTGGAAAGTCCGGTATACGGAATCCCGTAAGCCTTTTTCTTATCGGGATACTTCTTTTTCATCAGCTCGTGCCGGGCACGCATGCGATTGAACTGACCCTGCGTGTGAATCAGTGGTATGAGCATCGGGTTGTCTTCGCGGGTATCGACGTAGAGATCGTAGTACGCCTCGGGCAAACCGGACGATGCGCCCTCGCTGCTGCCAAGCCAGTGACGCTTGTAGCGTCCCTTCACGGTCGCCCCGAGCGTGTGACCGGCATAGATGAAGACGTAGTCGCGTCGACTGTGGGTGTCGCCATTCAGCAAGAGAGCCGTTTGGTCAATCCCGTCGATCACGCGGTCTCCGGGGATATGTTTTGTCGCACCAGCCAAGCGGGCGAAGGTCGTATAGAGGTCGGTGACGTGGACGATGTCGGCAACGGTCTGCCCCGGTTCGATCATGCCTGGCCAAGATGCAAACGCAGGCACGCGAACTCCCCCCTCGGTGAAATCGCCTTTTCCACCACGGTACATCAAGCTGAGCATGCCGAACTGCGGTGGTGGGCTATGAACCATAGGTCCATTATCGGCCATCGCGACCACAAGCGTATTCTCTGCGATACCAAGCCTTTTAAGTTCTTGCATGAGATCGCCGACAAATGCATCCAGATACTGCATTTCTTCGGAAACCATTGTTCCCGCCTGCGTGCTCTTCTTCGGATAGGTCTTAATGAGGTTCAGAAGATTTGGCCAATACTCGACAAAGAACGGCTTACCTGCCTTTGCGTTTTTGCGGATGAAGTCAACGGTCCGCTTTTCGCACTCGGGATCCATTTTTCTGTACGACTCGTTAGTCGGAGTCTCCCATTCCTTTCCTTGCTCGCCCTTGCGCCCTTCGATTGCCATCACAAGCCCCGTCGGAATCAGACCGGGATTGTCGAGTCGGTAAGGGTCGGCTGGGTAGTTTTCTGGGGAAAAGCCGCGAGCGGCCCCGACGGCGTCACCTGTCCTATTCCACTGCGAGATGATTTGATTCATTGGAGTGAACAGCGTTTCGTCAAATCCTTGGTTATGCGGGTAGCTCTCCTCAATGTCTCCCAGGTGTCCTTTTCCGAAATGTGCAGTGGCATAGCCTTCCTTGGACAGAACCTCGGCGATGGTGACCTCATCAGCACGCAAACCAGCCATTTCGTGCGGCATACCGACCTCGCCCATTCCATGCCGAACTGGGTGTCGACCGGTCAGAAAAGCGACTCGCGTGGGTGTGCATGATGGTTCTGAGTACATCCGTGTGAAGTTGATGCCTTCTCTCGCCATCCGGTTGAGATTCGGTGTTGTGAATCCAAAGTTTTTCTGTAGGGCGGGAAAGCCAACCGCTCCAAATGTCATGTCGTCCCACAGGATGTAAACGATGTTTGGCGGCTGGCCATGCTTCTTTCGCAGCGTGGCAAGTTTCTCGTCAAGTAATTTATCCTCCGCTGCCCACCGCTGGCCATTCTGGGCTTCGAGAATGTAGTATTCTGCGTCTTGGATGATCTTGCCTACTTGCGATTGAGCTGTAACCACTCCGTTGCTAACAGTAAGCAGCAAACAAAACATACCTATTTTCACGACTCTCATCATGGCGTCACTCCAGGTGATTGTTATTCGGTCAGATTGGCGTATCGACAAAAAAACGGAGAGGCGATCCGCACATCTCTGTGGCAATGACAAATGAGACTTAATCATGACCAAACCACAGCCTATAGTCAATTAAACGCGGTCAGTCCCAGAATACGTTCGGTTTATGCGATTGGAGGGCACAATCCGCTACCCGACAACCATTGGTACGATCATCGTGCCGTTAGCGATGTCGACATTCAAAGTGCTAACAAGCCCTCACAGCGGTGGCAAATGAGATAGCCAGGATCGCGAACGCTATGCTATGTTGCGTGCAACAATCGACGGACTCAGTTCGAAAGTTGTCCCCATCTGGCACCATTAGCAACCCTCTTCGAACTCGCCTCTACTGAGACTTTTTTGCAGGTAATCCGTTAACCATCCGGCCCACCAAAACCAGAGAGTTCGAGAGTTCCAAGCGGGGTCCAATCCAGAAACCCACTTTCCGGAACGGACCCCAATCCAAACGTTTCGAACCAGAGAGTTTTGCCAGAAACCTGGGCGTGCCCCAAAGCCTTTGACTACGTAGGGATATACGCAAAAACGCCGTAGCTCTCGCCACGGCGTTTCGTGTAAACCAAATGGGAGCAAAAGTTCGCTCCCGAAATATTAGCTCCCCGTGCCAAACCCTCTTCGAACCAAATATCTCTTTGTGCAAAGAGACATCGGGGCTGTTAACCGCCGCAAGGCATGTAAAGAACGTACGTTACGGCGAGAGCGAGGAGTGGCAGGCGACGCGAGTTTGCCTTTGGGCGACAAAATTAAATGTCGCGCGCCAGATTTTTGGTTAACAGTTTTCTCTCTCTTTGTGTTAACCGGAGGGGAGTGCCAAAACCTTTAACCCATTGGTTAACAGCAACCGCGACAAAGAGAGATTTTTCGCCGCTCGAAACCGTGGATTGTCGGCGCCGAATCGTTGCGACACGCATCCCAGCGGGGTACAAAAACAATGCTATCTCCCAACTCGACAACATGTTATCGAAATCACAGGCAGGCACAGGATGTCCCGGCTGTTTCACCCGCTGTTGCTGCTCATTGCCAACGCCACTGAACACCGACTGGCCAAGCACGCCCTATATCTGAAGGAAGAGCTGGCAATTCTGCGCGCCCGCGTCCCTGGCAAAAGTCACACGAAACCGGAGGAACGTGCCCGATTGCTCAAATTCGGCAAACCGCTCGGCAAGGACATCGACCGGTTGATCAGCATCGTCACGCCAATCACATTCCATCGCTGGGTCCGGAAAGAGCGACGCGGCTACAAGCCGGCCAAACCGGGGCGACCCCGAAAACGATAAGTACTCCGCGAACTGGTCCGCAAGATCGCCCGTGAAACCGGCGTCGGCTACACGCGCATCTTGGGCGAGTTGCGGCGGCTCGGCATCAACCGCATCTGCCGACAAACGGTCCGCAACATCCTCAAAGAGGAGGGGATCGACACCTCGCCCAACCGGTCTCAAGGTTCTTGGGAGCAGTTCATCAAGATCCACGCCAAGACCCTCTGGGCCTGTGACTTTTTCACAAAACATGTCATCACGCCAAGAGGGCTTGTGAACTATTTCCTGTTGGTCTTCATCAATGTCGAGACCCGCGATATCTTCGTCAGCAACTCCACGGCGCACCCCGATTCCGCATGGGTAACACAGCAGGCCCGCAACTTTCTCATGCAAACGGCCGGTCGCGACGAAAAGCCAGCCTGCCTGATTCGCGATCGCGACACGAAATTCACGGCACAATCCGACGATGTACTAAAAGCCGAAGGTGTAAAGATCAAAGTCCTGCCGGTACAGAGCCCGAACCTGAATTCCAGATACGAACGAGTCATCAAAAGCATCAAGCAGAAATGCCTGAACAATTTTCTGGTCTTCGGCGAGCAGCATCTGAACTACCTTGTCCGTGAATACGTCCGCCACTACAACGATGATCGAGCCCACTCTGCCTGTGGACATTTATCGCCCTCATGCACTGATCCGCCACCGGAGAACAACACCATCGTTCTCGATGACATCGTCCGCCGTGAACGACTCGGCAGTCTGATCCAATGGTACGAACGCGCTGCGTGATTCTTTAATTGCTCCCGTTCGCGACACCTGCGAAATCCATATAAGCGCAGCGTGAAAAAACGACCCGAATTCAATCGCGACTACCGCTCACTGCTATCATTTCAGCCAACAGTTTTCGCACACGTTTTAAGGCGTACTTGCTATCTTCGCTCCACTTCAGTTGCTCACTATATTTGGACCGCGCGACGGATCTACTGTGTTCACTTCGCCTCGCGGCAAATTGCAGCCGCCATTTGATTCAAGGGGATGATGCGATCAGCCAGACCATTTTTGATGACCGATTTCGGCATGCCGTAGACGACACACTCACGTGCATCTTGTGCTAGAATACGAGCGCCGCAATCTTTGAGTAGGGCGCAACCTTCGGTGCCGTCATTGCCCATTCCAGTCAGGATGACGCCGAGCATTTTCTTTTGCGGCACCGTTTGGAATGCTGAACGGAATAGATAGTCCACTGCGGGGCGACAACTGTGTTCTGGGGGATCGTTGCTAAGTCGCGTGACGAGTCCGCCTTTACTGCCCGCTATTCCCATGTGTCGTCCGCCTGGGGCGATGAGGATCGATCCCGGTAAAATTGGTGTATCATCCTGGGCTTCCACAACATTCAGTGGGCAGAGTTCGTCGAGCCGGTTGGCTAGGCTGGCAGTGTAGTTTGGCGGCATATGCTGGACAACCAGAATCGGTGCGCGAAAGCCTGCTGGCAAGGAAGGCAGGAGTCGTCTGAGCGCATCTGGTCCTCCGGTCGAGGTGCCAATCAGAACAAGTTCACAACGAGACGTCTCGCCAACAAATTCGTCTTGTTGGGCTGAATCCTCAACTGATGCAACATCGATTGATCCGTAGTAGGATTCATAAACGGCCTCGAGAATGCCATCGAGGGCATCTGTTAGTTCTCGTTTGTTCGCCTCGACATTTCCGCCGGATGGCTTCAGGATGAAATCGAATGCACCTTCCATCAGCGCATCGGTTGTCACTTGAGCGCCGGCAGCGGTGTGGCGGCTGACCATGATCGTTCGAGCACGGTCACCGCGGATTTTCATTTCACGCAATACCTGAATGCCGTCCATCCCTGGCATCTCGACGTCAAGTGTTACAACGTCGGGATCCAACTCACCAATTTTTTTAAGCGCCAGGATACCGTTCTCGGCGCTGCCAACGATCGAGACTGTGTCGATTTCGCGCAGCGCATCGCGGATCAATACCCGGGACAGGGTGGAATCATCGACGACGACGACCCGTAGACGCTTCTTACCCACTCTATTCATCCTTACATTTGTACTTTACAAAGAAGCCTTTCAGATGTTCTGGATCGAACGGCTTCACGATGAAATCTAAGGCTCCACTGACGATGCACTCCTGGAGTTTTGCCTTTTGATTGACCGCGCTGACCATAACGATTCGAGCTGAGGGATGTTGTTCACGAATTGCCTTGAGCGCGGCTAAACCGTCCATTTTCGGCATAACCATGTCAAGGGTCATCAGGTCCGGCTGGTGTTCATTGTACTTTACAACGGCGTCTTCGCCGTTGTCGGCTTCGGCGACGATGGTCCAGCCCGCCAGTGCGGCGATCTCCTTAATCTTCATGCGCATGATCAGTGCGTCATCAACAATCATCAATCGGTTCGGCATTGTGTCAGCCTCATCAAATCTCTACAGCGTCGCACCCAACAATCTCAATTTGGACACGACTTGTGCTGGGTGTGAACATCATTCGCCTCCCTTGTTGCCCGCCGCAATGTCGTCCCAGTATGGGAATGTTGCGGGATTCGAGTTCCCGTTCGATGGCGGCCAGATTTTGCTCGCCAATCGCGACGTCGGCTGATGTAGCGAACATCCGCGCGCCACCGGCAAGTTTCGCTGTTAAGCTCTTCAATCTGCCGTTGTTTAGGCAAATGAGTCGAATCAACTCTGGAATTGCCGTGTCAACGAACTTGCCCGGAAGACCTTCTTGGCCGCGAGAATCCGGTAGTACGACGTGGGCAAGGCCGCCGATTTTTTTGTGCGGATCGTAAAGGGCAACGCCGACGCAGGAGCCAAGCAACGTCCGGATGGTTTCGCCCTTTGTCACAACAGCAATCTCGCTCATCCGCACAGTAACCACTTCCGGTGCTTCGCCACTGGTAGCTCGACCGGCGACGTGCCGCCGCCGAGTTTGGGGAATACGTTCGATCCGTGACTCATTCATTAGGCAAGGATTCCTGTAACTTCGCCATTGATGTTGCGTCGGGAACCAATAGGAGCGTCCAGTTCAGCGGTTGCCCTCGAATCTCGAACCGAGCTCGGGCAAGGAATACCGTGTTAGACACGACGGCTTGTGACATGAACAGAGACTGCAGCAGGCTCTCGGCGAAATCTCGCTGGAAGGTGGGTGGCGAGGGAATCAACTCGTTTATTGTCGGCGTTTCCACCGAAAGCTGCCTAGCCAGTGAATTCAGGTAGGCACAGCCGATAATATTGGCCGATTCGAGTGCTGCGGACTGTTCAATTTCGCCCCATTCGGTAGCTGTTTTCACTGGCTGATTGAGTAGAAGATCAGTCAGTGAGAGTCCGCAAGCGTCTTCAAATGCAAACACGAGCTGGCCGCTCAGCGATCCATCGAAATCCATTGCGCAGACGCAGAGTGTTGTCTCGGGGTCGCCCAGCAGATCACTGACCTCGGCCAAAGGTTTTTGATCGAGTGATTCGATCAAGATCATTGACGGTACTGCCAGCCATTTGGCCATTGCTTCAGACGCCTCCGCAGCCCCTGCATGAAATGCTGCTTCAAGGCGCCGAAGTTGTGGTTCAGTCAATCGTGGATCGTACATGCTGGAAGTTGCTCGCACTAAAACTCACCCATCCGGATTCACTCGGCCATTGTCCCTTGAGACACCGGCAGTCGCGCACGTTCTGATGCCAACTCGGCCACGGCATTGACATCGAGCATCAGGCAAACGGTGCCATCGCCCATCACACTAGCACCAGACAGGCCTTGGATGCTGGTGAAATTGTCGGTCAGCGACTTGATCACTATATCAGCTCCCCCGAGTAGTTCGTCCACGCACAGCCCAATTGTCTGATCTCCGCTTTGCAAAACGACAATGTTGACGGCCGTGGGTGTTGTCCTTTCACCGGCTGCAGTCGAGGCCATTTTATGGAATGTGTTCCATTCAAATATCTCATTCATCCCGGCCACCGGAATGAATTTCCCGCGTACGTCGATTGTACGGTGATTGTGGACAGAGTAGACCTCATGGCGGGGCACAGAGACTATTTCACGAACATCATCGATGGGGAGGGAAAACACACCGTCACCGAAGCGGACGAGCAAGCTGCGAATGATGGCGAGTGTCAATGGTAGTCGAATGGTGAAGGTTGCGCCCTGTCCAGGCTTGGAATCGATTTCGATCGTGCCATTTAAGTCAAATATGCGATTGCGAACAACGTCCATGCCGACTCCGCGACCGGAAATGTCAGTGACCTTCTCTGCTGTGGTGAACCCAGGATGCCAGATGAATTCGATCACTTGCTGTTCGCTAAGTTCCCGCAACCCAGCCTCTGAGACAAGGCCTCGTTCTAGCAATCTCTCGCGGATGCGTTCGACATTGATGCCGGCACCGTCGTCGCGCACACGAATGAAAACATTATTGCCGCTGTGGGATGCTTCGAGAGAGATCGTGCCTGCTTCTGGTTTCCCCAGTCGAGCACGCTCGTCTGCCGATTCCAGCCCATGGTCGATCGAATTACGTACCAGATGGATTAGCGGATCACCGAGCTCATCAATCATGCGTTTATCGAGTTCGGTCTTCTCACCAAGAATGGCCAACTGCACGTGTTTGTTGCGTTCCACTGACAGATCCCGAATGACCCGGCGAAATCGGTTAAATAATGGGGCGACCTGGACCATGCGCGTCTCCAACACACTGTGCTGTAGGTTGTTGGAGACCCGGTTGAGCTGATCGACAGATTCAGCAATCTGTGTGAAGTGCCTCCTTCCCTGCTCCCAGATTGTGGATTGTTCTTCGAGTTCGGTCAGATCGTCTTCCAGATCCTTGAGGACGTGCCCCCAGCCATTAGCTTCGGTACCCATCGAATCGCTCAACTCTTGAATTTTCTGGAGCCGAAGCCTGAGGCGTTCGTTGAGATCCTTTGCTCGGTTCGAGGCACTCCTGTTGCGAAACAGGGATGTCATATTACTAGCAATCTGCGTGAAACGTGCACGTGTGACAACGAGTTCGCCGGTGAGATTCATCAGCCGGTCCAGTCGGTTGATGTCGACCCGAACTGTCTCTGCGACCTTTGGGCGACTTGCTTCACCTGTGAGACTGGGTTTCGTTTCATCGCCGGAAGACATTACCGTTTTAGGCGGCGATGAATCGGATATGATTTCCCTAGCGGTGTCATTTTCGGGGATAGCATGGGCTGGCTCACGCTCTTTTCTTGGCGGCGGACCGCTGTGTTTGATTTCCGTCAGGCCAGATTCAGGACTGGGAGCAACGGATTTGTCGCCGTCCGAGACCGTCGATGTCTGTGCTTCTGGTGGCTCTTGGTCTGCATGCGTAAGGGTGTCGCCAAGGGACGGGTCGAGCATTGCCCCCCCCTCAATCTTGACGGATTCCACACCATCAACATCGGCAATCTCACGCACCTCGTTGGGATCGTGATTTGACATGACGATGACCGCAAATTGTGGTAGATCGTCTACACTCTGGACCTCGTCAATGGATGGATCGGTGGCCACAATCTCACCGATCTGTGATAGCCTCGCAACAATCAAACGCGCTTTCAGATCGGCAAGTTGAAGTCCAGGTTTGAAGCAGACCCGCACGCGATATGCACCCTGTAATGCCAATGTCTTGGCAGATCGGTCTGGCAGGTCATCAGGCACATCGACAGAGAAGTCATTCGCAGCACTGGGGTTGGCGGACTTTTGATCGAGTTCTGCCAGTCGTGCAATTAGGTGACTGCCATCCCCTGGGGGCTGTTCACCGCGGCGGAGACCGTCATTGAATGCCCGGAGAAAATCTACGCACTCCAGCAAGAGGTCCATGGTCGCCTTGTCGAGTATTCGATCGCCTGTGCGAAAAGTTTCAAAGCGATTTTCAAATTCGTGGGTCAATTCGCTCACGCCCTCGAAGCCCATCATTCCCGACGAACCCTTGAGCGTATGCAATAGGCGGAATGCTTCGTTGAGTGCCTCGATATTGTGTGGATCATCTTCCAGCGTTAGCAGCGACTCGACGAACGCTTCCAATTCCTCATCGCACTCGTCGAGGTAGATCTGGAGATAATCCGTCATCTCGTCTGATGACGACGGTTCGCTGGGATCGGGTTGTTGAGGATCGTCTTCCACGAGATTGCCCTAATGCCTTGCTGCCGTATACAGCCCGTTGAGTCGCACAATTGGTATATGCAACTCAATGGGCTTATTTAACCTTCTGGTAGAGGAATGTTGAGTGCTTCTTCAGGTCTCCAAGCATGTCATAGATTCCTTCTGAGGGACCGACCACGAGCCAGGCGTTGTCGACCATGCGGCTAATCAAATTGCCGATCACTTTCTTCTTGGATTCGCGGTCGAAATAGATTAGGACATTGCGGATGAAGATACAGTCAAAAGGCTTTACTTCCATTGGCTCGATCAAATTGTGTCGTCGAAATTCAACCATGTCTTTTAAGGCAGGCCGTACGTACCACTGGGAATCTCCTGCCTGTTTCGTAAAGTACCGCTTTCGGCGTTTGTCGTCGACTCCTTTGACCGCGCGTTCGTCGTAGGCGCCACGTTCGGCTTTCTGAATGACTTCGGCATTGATGTCGGTGCCGACAATCTTGAGGGTCCAATTCCTCAGGCGGAGTTGGTTTTCGGCCAGACAAACTGCCAGCGAGTACGGTTCCTCGCCCGTACTGCACGCCGCTGACCAAATACGCAATGATTTGGATCGCATTCCTACCTGTGCCTCTCGGACAACCTGCGGGATGAACTGTGAGCGAAACCAGTCAAAGTGCTTATCCGTCCGAAAGAAGAATGTTTCGTTGGTTGTGACAACATCCAGAAAACACGCAACCTCTTTTTTTCCTTGATGGGATGTCAGATGTTGCAAATATGATTGATATCCATCAAACCCACCCGCTTTCACCCGTCGGCGAATGCGGCTGCTGAGGAGTGACCGCTTCGTCTTCGGAACACGGATTCCACTCATTCGATAAATGAATTCCTGACATCGAGTGAACTCGTCCTCATTGAGTTCAACGGGATCCACTGGCTTGCCTCCTTACATGTTGAATTGCGACACGAGTTGCTGTAGATTGGCAGCTTGAGCACCAAGTTGTTCTGCACTCGCAGCCAGTTCCTCAGCGCTGGCCGCGTTCGATTCTGTCGTGTCAGAAACGGACTTAATTGCGGAATGGGTTTCGCTCGCGCTAATCGATTGGGTTTCGGTCTGCTCGGCGATATGGGTGATTCCCGCCGCCGTCTTGTCAGCGGCGGCAACGATCGCTTTGAGGGAGTCGCCCACGTTCTCTGACAATTGCGCCCCTTCGGCAACTCGGCGAGACGATTCCTTAATCAACTGCGTAATCTCCTTGGCGGCCTCACTGGAGCGTTCGGCAAGTTTGCGCACTTCGTCGGCTACCACCGCGAATCCCAAGCCGTGCTCGCCAGCTCGAGCGGCTTCGATGGCTGCATTGAGAGCCAACAGGTTCGTCTGGCTAGCGATCTCGCTGATCACTTGAATGATGTCATTAATCTGCTCGCTCGACTTCTCGATCAGGCGCATCGCGTTGATTGCCTCATTGACAGAATTTCCGCCATCCTTAGCCATTGTCGCGGTCTCGTCAGCCTGCTCTTTGGAGCCAACCGCACTCTTTGAAATCACTTGGATGGAGCCGGTCAGTTCGTCGATAGATGCGGTCATCTCTTCGACCGTAGCAGCCTGTGTCTGCGCGCCGTCGCTGAGAGTCGCACTGCTGGAAGCAATCGCCTTCGAGCCTTCGGCAAACTGATCGGCACTTTCGACGACGAGTTCGATTAATTCCTGTGTCTTCTTTTTTTGTTCGATTGCGTTTTTTTCCAATTGCACTCGCTCAGTCACGTTCGTCGCAAACTTGACAACTTTGATCGGCTTGCCATCAAGGTCAAGAATTGGGTTGTACGAACCTTGGATCCAGACGTTTTGGCCATTCTTTCCCACACGGCGGTACTCACCCGCCATGTACTCTCCTCGATTCAATTGAGCCCAGAACTCCTTGTACGCGGTACTCAATCGGGTGTCTTCGTCGACAAACATGCTGTGATGTTTGCCCCGAACCTCGTCCAGAGTGTAGCCCATCGCGTCTAAGAAGTTCTCGTTGGCTGCAATGATCGTGCCGTCCATCTCAAACTCAATTACTGCTTGAGACTTATTGATGGCATCCATTAGCCCAGCATTCTCGACAGAAGCCAGTTTCTCATCAATGACACTGGACGTACTGCTGCCGGTTTTCGTTCGCTGGCTCTGAGACGCTCTGCGAGAGCGACGTGTGGGAGTGGATTTGGCCATGGATGTCATCTCTAGTTGCGTTAGAATACTGAGAATTACATTTCAGATGTCGCGGTATCGTGAATCGCCGCTCGTTGAACCTGATCGAGCTTGTCTGGCTCCAATAATTCATTGATGTTCAGAATCACGAGGATTCGGTCATCGAGCTTGGCGAAGCCGGTGATATAACCTGTCTGGTCGGCGGTAATCATGTCTGGTGCAGGCTGTATGCTCTCGGCGGGGATGCGGATGACCTGTGTGACGGCATCCACCGTGCATCCCATCGTTCGTTCGCCGACATTAACCACGATCGTGCGACTCTCACGATCCGCCGGTCGCGATTCGAGACCAAACAGACACCGCAGATTGATGATCGGAATGATCGTTCCACGGAGGTTACTGACGCCCTCTACGTAGGCGGGAACCTGGGGCGTATGCGTGATTTGCGGGAGAATAACAATCTCCTGGATCTGCTCGATCCGGAATGCGTACTCCTGGTCTTCCAATCGAAAGCCCACGAACTGAGCCGTGTTATTGTTCCGGACCATAGATTCGCTGAGTGCCGAGTTGCTTGGTTCCTGCACGGTTATGGCTCGCTGAATTTAGCTAACGGTTTGGTCAATGTGGGTAACCTGGGGCATGCCTTATTATGAGTGCTGAGGTACCCAAAAGCAATATGCATCATTCTATTAGCCAAGGAGCGAATCAACCGCACACACACATATTATATATCCGTTACGACTCGCAAAACTGGCAGCGGAAGTTCTACCTTGAAAGAGGGCACGCTGCCTAAGGCCTCGCTTTGGTAGAAAGACGATCACAACGTGATCTGGAGAATGCGTGTCAGCCGGATATCATCGAGCAGACAGCGAGTTACTGCCGTGAAACTCCTACATGACAACGCTCGGAGAGTCATCTGATGGCCATCAACCTGCACCGCCGCAGTCGCTTTCACTTCGATTGTCTTGGCTTCAGACACTCGCAGCAACCGGCCGGCGTAGAGCTTGGTATCGCCAGTCGCGTCGCCAGCGGTGCGTAGTAGAATTGCTAAGTCAAACTTGCCAACCGGTCCCTTCTCTGTCCCGAGATCCACCAGTGTTGTGATTTCAACGTCGAGCAAACCGACACTACGAATCAACTCGGCCATTGAATACGGAATCTGGTCTCCGTCACCGACAATCAACACGCGCAGGGAAAGTGGATCGATTGGAACGTCAAATGACATTTTCGGCGCGTTCAGGAACGTGCAAGCATGTACTGCCCGTAAGATGTCGTCCGGCTTAGTTTTCTTTGAGACGAGCGCCAGCGCACCGGTTTTTCCGGCGTCGATCAATTCATCGACTGTCGAATCGCTTGAATTGAGGACCAACATCGACTGTTGCAATCGCTGGTCGGTACGCAGCTTTTTAATCATGTCGACACCGCTCAGATCGGGAACATGCATGGATGTCACTACAACGTCGGGAACCAGCGAGGGATCGCTGGTTGCCTCTGCCGCCCGGTCGTGCACACGGATCGATGAGATTCCTGACTTTGCCAGAGCATCGCGCAGCATTAGAGCCTGTATCTTCGATGGCTCAATGATGCAGACCGATTCCAGTGTCCGCCATTCTTCAATAATCCTCTCCGGTTTGGTACCAGATGTCGGCTCAGATTGTCGATGATCGAGCGACCGTAGGTCGCGCGCCATCTCGGCTGCATCCTGATAACGCTCCTGGGGCTCCTTTGCCATCGCCCGCGCGATCACGTCTCGGCATCCAGCAGGCAAATTACCGTTCAACTCGTTGGGATCCGGAACCGGTTGTTCCAAATGGGCGTACATCAATTGCACAATTGTCGGACAGTTGTCGAACGGAAACTGGCCCGTCAGGAGTTGAAATAAAGTCCCGCCAAGACTGTAAATGTCGCTGCGGTGATCGATGTTGGCGCCGCTGAATTGCTCGGGGCTCATGAATTGTGGCGTGCCCATTACCTGGCCAGCTTTGGTCACGGCGGTCCGTGTATGATTGGCTGCATCCACCAATTTCGCCAGACCGAAGTCGACAACCTTGACGACCCGGCCCTCTGTCAACATCAGGTTTTCGGGTTTGATGTCGCGATGCACAAGTCCTGCCGCATGAGCGGCTTCTAATCCATCGGCAGCGTCCGCCACGATTCGGCAGGCATCCTCCCAGGGCAACGAGCCGGACTGCTCCATCAGATCAAGAACGCTCCCCCCACGGATCACCTCCATTACGATGTAATTCAAGTTGTCCTGGACGCCAATGTCATAGATCGCGACAACGTGCTGATTGTTCAGTTTTCCGGTGGCCTTGGCCTCGGTGAGAAAGCGATCCAACGCCTGCGGTCGCGAAGCAATCTCAGGCGGAAGAACCTTCACGGCTACCTCACGTTCGATCATCGGATCAAACGCCAAATAGACGGCCCCCATCCCTCCGGTACCAAGGAGCTGGCGGATCTCGTATTTTCCCAACGAGGACCCGACCTCCAGTTCTGGCACTGTCGGAAACTCGTTATTGTCGAACTCCGTCTTGGCGCCCATAACTGTTTTTACATTCAGGCCATCACATACGGTCTCCGAATCCAAATCGGGTTCATGCTCCGTGATAGGAGTTTGAGGTTCCCCCGCTCGGTTCTCCACCGAGTCGTTGCTGGCACCTTGATTAGCCATTGGACGACTTCTCCATTAAATGTCTGGTATTCACGTCAGAATGTATACTACTAAGCCCGATTAGAGATCGTCAAATCCCTTTGATACTGAAGTAATGCTCGATGAAGGCCATTTCATAAAGCCACTGTAGTATACCGCATTCTTGTCGCTTCGGCACCAAGCACATCTGCTGGAAAACGGTCCGCAATATTCTCAAGAATGAGGGGGCGAATAATTGCCCAAGCGCTCCTGCGTCACCTGGGATCAATCTCTGGCCTTGCACGCCTAGAAGCGCTGGGCCTACGATTCCCGTTCAATACTTCCCCGTTCGAAACCCTCTTCGAACCAATATCTCTTTGTGCAAAGAGACATTTGACGGACGCCGCGACCTAAAGCATGGAACGCGAGCAGGTTACGGAGAGAGCAGGGCAGGGCAAGCGATGCGAAATCGGCTTAGCGCGACAAAAATCGAATGTCGCGCGCGATTTTTGGTTAACAGAAATGCCTCTCTTTGTGTTAACCGAGGAAGAGTGCCAAAACCTTTGACCCATTGGTCAACAGCATGCGCGACAAAGCGACGTTTTTCTACGTTCGACACCCCTAGTTTTCGCCGCCGAATTGTTGTGACGCACGTTCCGGCGGGGTACAAAAACAATGCGATCTCCCAATTCGACTACACCTTATCGAAATCACAGACAGACACAGGAAGTCCCGGCTGTTTCACCCGCTGTTGCTGCTCATTGCGAATGCTTCTGAACACCAACTGGCCAAACACGTCCAATACTTGAAAGAAGAACTGACGATCCTCCGCGCTCGCATCCCTGGCGAAATCCACACCAAGCCGGAGGAGCGTGCTCGGCTGCTCAAGTTTGGCAAACCGCTGGGCAAAGACATCGACCGCCTGATTAGCATCGTTACCCCCAGCACGTTCCATCGCTGGGTCCGGGAAGAGCGACGCGGCTACAAACCGGCCAAGCCTGGACGCCCGCGGAAGCGGAAAGTGCTCCGTGAACTGGTCCGCAAGATCGCCCGCGAAACGGGTGTCGGGTACACGCGTATCCTCGGCGAGATGCGGCGCCTGGGGATCAACCGTATCTGTCGGCAAACAGTTCGGAACATCCTCAAAGAGGAGGGGATCGACACCTCGCCCAAGCGATTCCGTGGCTCCTGGGAGCAATTCATTAAGATGTACGGTAAAACGTTGTGGGCTTGTGACTTCTTTACGCAGCGCGTCATCACACCGCGGGGTCTTGTAAACTATTTACTGTTGGTATTCATCAATGTCGAGACCCGCGAGATCTTTGTCACCAATTCCACAGCGCATCCCGATTCGGCGTGGGTCACGCAGCAGGCGAGGAACTTTTTGATGCACACCGCTGATTGCGAGGACAAGCCAGCCTGTCTGATACGCGATCGCGACACGAAGTTCACGGCACAGATCGACGACGTGTTCAAAGCCGAAGGACTGAAGGTCAAGGTCCTGTCGGTCCAGAGCCCGAACCTCAACTCGCGCTGCGAACGGGTCATCCAGAGCATCAAGCAGGAATGCTTGGACAATTTCCTGATGTTTGGCGAGCAGCATCTGAACTACCGCGTCCGTGAATACGTCCGCTACTACAACGATGATCGTGCCCATTCCGCCTGTGGACATCTGCCTCCAACATGCGATGATCCACTACCCGAGAACAATACGATCGTACTAAATGACATCGTCCGTCGCGAGCGACTCGGCGGCCTGATCAAGTGGTACGAACGTGCAGCGTGACTTTTTTCGATTTCGCTACTCTTCGCATCTTTGCTCCCCGTGCGCGTTTGGGCTGTCAGTCCCGGTTTGAAATCAAATTCCTCGCTCGCTACCATGATTTCCGCCAACAGTACGTTCAAGAAATCTTGAGGCCAACTTCGTTTTGTCGTTCGACTTGCGTCCGTCACTGTTTTTGGACCGCGCGCCATCATTGTTTTTGGACCGCGCGGCCTTGATCGTTTCTCATCGCCCGATCTGCACATTCGGCAAAAGTTCCTTGAGTTCCTTCATGCCCGCATCCGTAACTTTGGTATCTCCGAGGAAGACGGCATTTAGGTTCTTGATGGCTTTGAATTCCATCAACCCCGCATCCGTGATTCGAGTTCCCCTAAGGTTGACAAAACTCAGTTTCTTGAATTTTCTCATCTCTTTCAGCCCAATATCTGTGATCTGGGTATTCACGAGATCGAGTCTCGTCAAATTGAGGCTACTTAGTTCCTTCAAACCAACATCCGTAATTGGGGATGAACTGAGATTGAGGTTATTCAGTTTCTTGAATTCCCCCAGGGTCTTCAGCCCCAAATCTGTAATCTGGGATCGTGAGAGGTCAAGCTGTGCGAGGTTTGGGAGTACTAGCAATTCCTTCAGTCCGTTGTCTGTGATTTTCGTATTTCCGAGCCAGAGCGAGTACAACTTCTTCAGTTCCTTCAATTCTTTCAGACCCTCGTCTGTGATCTGGTTCCCATAGAGGACGAGTACCGTCAGGTTCTTGAGTTTTTTCAATTCTTTCAGACCGGTATCGGTAATTTTGGTGTTTTGAAGGTGGAGCATCTTCACATTCTTGAGCGGTATCAAGAGATGTACCTGCTCGTCACCGAAATTGTGATTGTCAGCAAAAAAAACAGTGATATCCCGTCGTCCCTGAACATTGCCTTTCCACTGAACTCTACCGCCCAGTTCTTTGATCGATTGGAGAGACGTGGCCTGCTCGAAGACCCGCAACTTTGGTAAAGATGCACGCAGTTCAAGGACACCTGCAGATGTAACGCTGGTCTCGATCAGATTCAATTCTGCCAGGCTCTTGAGTTCGGAAATCTGCTTCAGTCCCTTGTCTGTTATTTTGGTGCCGCTGATGTCAAGTTTTGTGACGTTGTTGAATGCTTTCAGCAAATGAATGTATTTGTCGTTGAACCGTTTGCTCCCGACGAGTGAAACTCCGACGACAGGGTGATTCGGCAACTTGTCGTCTCGCTTAATTTTTCCGCCAAGTAGTTCGATCTTCTTAATCGCCTTAGATTCATCGGATTCGTCAAAAGCAATCACAACGCTCGCAGAGACCGAATACACAGCGAACAAGAGAAGAAGTTGAAAACGCATCATATGGCCTCAATCACAACTCAAAGGTGATAACAACTACATGACGGGGCAATCACGCTCAAGTATACCAGCATAGTTATTTTGTCGTAAGTTCGAACAATTCAGAAAAAACGCGACGTTGCCTTCGGCTCTTGCGGCTGTTCAGGCTAAAATCCAAACGCCGACGACGACCACGCTCTTTGACGGTCTCACACGACCCAGGCTTTATCGATCTGTCGCCGGCCGCCGTGGGGAAGCCTGCTTCGCTACGCTCCGCATCCTTCCCCACGGTGATGTCCATTACATCATCCGTCTCTGTTAAAGCAAACATACAAAACCTTCGCAAACCACAATGACGTCCAATCTAGCACCGCTAAATCCCGACACTCTCGGTTCGAGCAGAGAGAGTCTCTTTGTGTGGGTTAACGGCTGTTGCTACCGCTCAATCGGTCCAAAAAGTGATGGTTGGGTCCGCTCTACCGGAACAAACAAGTTGCTCAGACCGTCTTCCACAATTAATATCATCTACCACCGCCACGACGGACTGATGGCATTTTGAATTCGCAGGTGGCAGAATGCACGCTAGTGCCCGCCGCTGCGGGCACTAGTCCTGCTGGCAACTAGGTGTGCCAAATTCCGAACGTTTTCTGACACAGTGCTTGGCGTCATTACAATCAGCACGTAGCGAAGCGGACGTGGCTTCTCGCAAGCTGACTCGTGCTCCCTAGACATCTACATACGTTCGTCCGCCTATTCCCGCCTGCCGTAAACCCGTTTCCAGGCAATTGTGGTAAGGATAACTTGAGTCATTGTTACGGCTGTCATGGTTCCAAGGTACCAAGGGATGAAGTCGACAAAAGCTGATGCCCAGACACTCCGCCTCCAAAACATGATGAGAATTGTCACAAATGCTGTTAGCCCAGTGCCAACACCGAACAACTGGAAAGACCACTTCGGAAGTCGAAGGCTGACCTGGGCTGCAATGAAACTTATGCCGATCGCTGTCGCGAACATCGCCCACAATACAATCCAGTCATGAGCTATTAATGGCAAGACGGCAGGTCCGGCGATCACAAGCAGCGAGCTGAGGCAGAAGATTCCGCAGACCTTCAAAGTAATTGGTCCATTGTTATCGGATTCGAAGAGCGGCCTTGATGGAGTGAAAGTCCCCGCTTCGATGCGAATACGTTCGACTCGTTTTCCCATTTGTCGACTAAAGACGATCCAGGGAATGAGGAACACAATCATCAGCGCAGCTGGCAAATAAGGTCGCAACAAGGGAGGTTCGATGTACTGCTGCCACCAAAGCGACGAAAAAAGCGTCGCCGCATAGACTACGAAACCGCAAAACCCAATGAACAAATTGCGGTGCAACAACTGCCGCTCTTGTACCGAACGAGCGTCGTCAAATGCCGACTTGAACAACCAAGCAATCACGGGCAAATTCAGGATCGGCCATAGCAAGAGACCGCCCAGTCCGCTTCCCACTCCAGCACCGATAGCCGATTTTGCGACGGTCGTCGTAGCAGTCGTGACTCCTGCTGCAGCCGCCGAATTTGATGTTGCCCCGGACAGCCCCAATATGACAGCGCCCGTAAATGCCTTTGCCGGTTTGGAATCGGACAGTACTGTTTCAACGACTGCAGCAAGATGCTGTCGCAACATATTCCGGCCTCGCGACAATCGCTGCTTCACGGCATCCTCAGACAAGTCCAACGCATCGGCGACCCGAGCGACCGACTGGCCTTCACGGTAGAACAAAATCAAAGGCTCGCGGTATTTTTCCGGCACGTCGGCCAACGCTTGCCATACCAACTTCTCTTCTTCCGCTCTCGCCGCCCGTTCGCTCGGAGTTTCAATAATTGAGGGAATGTCAGGAACCGCATCCAGATGTGCAACGCGAGTGACGCCACGTTCCAATCGTTGCGACGATCGATGGGCCAGATTTCGTACGATTGTGCAAATCCACGCCTTGAACTTGCTGACCTCCTTCAGGTCGGCCAGCTTTTGCCAGGCGAGAATGAAAGCATCTTGTGCAAGATCCTCGCTCAGCGCCAGGTCGCCACAGCGGTTATAGGCGACAGAGCACACAAGCGACTGATATCGCTCAACGACTTGGCCATAAGCATTTTGGTCGCCCTGCCCGCAAAGTTGAATCAGTTCAGCATCAGTTGCCGCATACAAGTCGATAGGATCGATAGATTTCATAGGAAGCCTTTTGCGGTTGATGGTCTAACAATATCATAGAGACCAATGCACTACAGCCGGTGACAAGAATTTCCGGAAAAGCCCCATTCCCTCAAATAGCCGGGGAATTCGACAAACGAGCCAAGAGGTAACCTTACGTGCACCTACTGCTGGGGAACGCGACCTTCGGGTGGTTAGACTAGTCCTGCTTACCACAAAATGGATCGGCGCTTCTGGCGATAGAATCAGTCCATGTGACTGGTGTCATCCATGGAGGCAGGACTAGGTGTGCCAAATTCCGAAGGACTTTTGGGACTTCTTAATCATTCTCTACTTTGTTGCGTTATTTCGTGTCAAAAGCATCGTCCTAATATCGGCCGTCCTTTTCGCAGGAAAGCGATTGAACCAATCTCTTTGGTAGAGCAGGGGTTATGACATGAAAAGAAGTACTATGCTGAGTTTCTTACTACTCTTGGCCGTTCTGTCGACGGCAGGCAGTAAGCTTTCCGCATTCTGGCAAGGACTTCAACCAGGCGCCGAAAGCAAAAACGGGCGGAGGACCCCATCAGTTGAGCGGAAAGCCTCCACCAAGCAGATTCTCGTTCACTTGGTTAAGGGAGCCGCGAATGAACATAAGCCAGCCAAAGACGATTCAAATGCAGAAGTGGAAGCGAAGCTGTCACCTCAGGTGGAGAAGTTCCTGAAATGGCTTCCGGTCGATACAGAAACCTTGATCGTCGCGCATGACGTACCGCTTTCCAAGCCGACGCGATCCGCCGAAGGCGATGTTCGGGAGAAAGTGAGTGTTGAGAGATCTCAGCAACTGACCACGTCGATGAACTACTTGGCCAAGTCAGTGGCTTTGGGGAAGTTTTCAACGCTTGGCTGCGGCAACATGTTGAAAAGCGGGTCCTACGTCAAGCTTCTCAAAGATGTTACCGTGCCTCTGGTTGTCTACGGCGGACGAAACTACGAAGTCGTGAGTGCTTTCGGTACGTATCGTTACGAAGGCTGCAGTATCTTGGCTTTCAAGGACGAACTGGCGACAGCCGGCAAGGAGTATTTGAAGGCGTTGCGCCGCGACGCCAATCAGATACGTCGGATGAGCGGCCACGACGTGTTCGTTTTTCCGGCCGACAAGAACGAAATGGAGTCGTTTTACAAGCTCAAACCATGGCAAGGCGTGTACGTCACGACTGTCGGGGCGAACGTGATCCTCTCGGCAACTAGCGACGCATATCTAGAGGAGATTCTCCATCGCGTTGACGGACAAGCTGACGATCGCGCTCTGCCTGACACGTTGCCGCAGTGGTCGTATGTCGATTCGACAGCCAACACGTGGGGACTCCGGAACATTCCAGCCATTGAGAACCAAAAACTAAACGGTCTCGTTTGGATGTGTCAGCCCAGCCATCGCAACACGCTGGAAGTGATCTACCTTCCGAATGCTCCTAACAATGCAATGAAGCCGGCCAAACAATGGTTTGGCCTTCAGGACACCAAAGACGACGCCACGAAACTTCCGGTAGGAGGAGGGGCGATCGAGTTGCACGACGACGGCACAACGCAGGTCACCGTGCAGTTCGACAAACTCAAAGACAACAAGTGGATTCCGATTTTTCCCATCTTCTGGCTACAAGGGTATTATGGAACGTGGTAGGAACGGAGCTGTCTTGGCCGGGCTCGTTTCAGTCGGCGACGTCAACTCCTTACCTGGTGTTTCGCATTCTAAAAATAATCCATTTGAAGAGAGACATATACCCCATTCCCTGGACCAATTTTCAACCAAGTAAGGCTATCGCTCCCTATCTCCCCGTTCAAAACCCTCTTCGAACCAATATCTCTTTGTGCAAAGAGACATTGGACCTGTTAACCGCCGTAAGGCATGAAGCGAGCGCACGTTACGGCGTGAGCGGAGCAGGGGAGGCGACGCGAAATCGGCTTCGGGCGACAAAATCGAATGTCGCTCGCACGATTTTTGGTTAACAGAAATGTCTCTCTTTGTGTTAACCGGAGGAGAGTGCCAAAACCTTTGACTCATTGGTTAACAGCTTGCGCGACAAAGAGAGATTTTTCGTCGCTCAAAACCGTGGATTGTCGGCGCCGAATTGTTGTGACGCACGTTCCGGCGGGGTACAAAAACAATGCGATCTCCCAATTCGACAACACCTTATCGAAATCACAGACAGGCACGGGATGTCCCGGCTGTTTCACCCGCTGTTGCTGCTCATCGCAAATGCCTCTGAACACAGATTGGCCAAACATGTCCAATATTTGAAAGAAGAACTGTCGATACTTCGCGCTCGCATCCCCGGTGAAATCCACACGAAGCCGGAAGAGCGTGCCCGGTTGCTCAAATTCGGGAAACCTCTCGGCAAGGACATCGACCGCCTGATTAGCATCGCCCCCCCCAGCACGTTTCATCGCTGGGTCCGGGAGGAGCGACGTGGCTACAAGCCGACCAAGCCGGGACGCCCCAGAAAACGGCAAGTATTGCGTAAGTTGGTCCGCAAGATCGCTCGTGAAACGGGTGTCGGGTACACGCGTATCCTCGGTGAGCTGCGTCGCCTGGGGATCAACCGTATCTGTCGGCAAACAGTTCGGAACATTCTCAAAGAGGAGGGGATCGACACGTCGCCCAAACGCTCGCAAGGTTCGTGGGAACAGTTCGTCAAGATGCACGCCAAGACGCTCTGGGCCTGCGACTTCTTCACGCAACGCGCCATTACGCCGCGGGGAATCGTGAACTATTTTCTGTTGGTCTTCATCAATGTCGAAACCCGTGAAACCTTCGTCACGAATTCCAAGGCGCATCCCGATTCGGCGTGGGTCACGCAGCAGGCGAGGAACTTTTCGATGCACACCGCTGATTGCGAGGACAAGCCAGCCTGTCTGATACGCGATCGCGACACGAAGTTCACGGCACAGATCGACGACGTGTTCAAAGCCGAAGGACTGAAGGTCAAGGTCCTGCCGGTCCAGAGCCCGAACCTCAACTCGCGCTGCGAACGGGTCATCCAGAGCATCAAGCAGGAATGCTTGGACAATTTCCTGATGTTTGGCGAGCAGCA
>NZ_SJPP01000001.1:4439489-4679077 GCF_007860075.1 Symmachiella macrocystis | reverse complement strand
GGTAAAAGCAACACCGAGAGCGACCCGCCCGCGTGGGCAGTGAGAGATATATTAGGCGCGACCCCGCAAAGAGTCAACGGACTGAACGAAGAAATTTTGGTCTTTTGTTGAATACATCCCGAGCCCGCCGGCAGAACCTAAAATCTGCCAGTTGACTGGCGGGAAAGATTACTTTTGCTGTGACTGACTCGGGCTCTTGTCTTCTCGATAAAAAACGAGGGCGGCAGCTAGGCAGATCAACGGTTCGATTGGCGCTCGGTAGCGTCCGTGGCCATGAACCGTGAGATAGTACGGCAGTGGAAACAGCAAGAACACAGCGAGTAACAATTCGATGTGCAGCTTGCGTCCACGATAAACCCCCGCTATCGCAAGCAGTGTAAAAATGCCCAGTCCGGCCGAGTAAACCCAGTGGATATGTGCGAAACCGTTCCACCATTCGCCGAACCAAAACCCCGTGGTCCGTTTCAACGAATCGACCAGGAACCGGCCGGGATGCGAACTGACCCGAGTGATCACCCGCTCGCGACAAAGTTGGGAATACCCCTTTTCACCGAGTGAGACGAACGTCTGGAATTCCTCTTGATTGTGCCAAGGGCTTTGACTGAGTCCGTGATAGGACTCGTCACGATTTTCCGGATGATTGCCCACCCATAGATTCGTACTCACGCTGCCCCGCAGCGGGTTGAAGGCTCCAAACGCTTCATAATTCCGCCAAGCCCAAGGTGTCATCAGTAGCGCGCCGGATAGCAACGCAGTTCCACCGACTAGAATCCGCTTGCCCCCTATTTTTTTACGGATCACGTAAAATACGGTAATTGGCACGAGCATGATCGCCGCTCCGTCGGTCAACAGCGCCAAAGCCAAGGTGATTCCCAGCAGACAGCCTTGCCAGACCGGCGAACGCGCGGGCCGCAGCAGTACATAAATATGACACAGCAAGAACAGGCTATAAAGCTGTGTATGCCACACCCAGCCTAAAAACTGCCACGCGTTGGGATCCACTAAAAACAAGCCGACTGCTGCAAATCCGACCCGTCTTTGCCCCAGATGAAATCCGAGCAAGTAGAGCAGCGAAACGATGATCCCCTGTGCAACACAATTGATGGCGATCACAACAGACGCGGCGGCGGGGGTGAAGATTCCGCAGTAGCGGAAAATCTCGGAAAGCAGCAGCGGATAAAGCGGAGAAACCCACGCGGTCGGCAGAAAATTCGCCGAAGAGGTTGTCGGAAGAGTGCTCCCCCACGCCGCTGGCAGATTCCCGGCAGCCGAGGTAATGCTAAACCCATGCCCGGCAATGACGTTTGCGGCGATATGCCCCTCCTCGTAGCCGAACCCCCAAGGGGCGACGCGGACCAAGTCCTCTGGATAAGAGCCCTGCACACACACAGCCCACTTGATTGCAACGGTCAGCAACCCCAGGACAACAGCGGTCGAAACGGGGCCTACGCGATGACGGTTGACTGCAGACATTTCTTCCCTTGTAACTCCGGCCAAGGTACTCGTCAGCTGAGATATGCTGAATCGATGTCAGTAGAGGCCCTTTGAAAAGATACTACACCATTGGCGATCCCCCCTTCAACGATGCCAGTGGACATGCGAGAATCTTTGCCGGTTGTGCGAATTGGCCAGCCCCCCAATTCCCTAACTGAACCTTGTACAAACACCGAGGCAAGGCCTTCGCCTAAGGAATTGGTCGTGGATATTGATGACGGGGTTGTCATTGAATCCTCGATTGGTGTTTCTGGCTTTGTTTTCGGTTATGCTCAACGGCTGAACTCACCATCCTCAACTGCTACCGAACTCGAGGTGACTCATATGAAAACCTTTATATCTGCCCTAGTGTTGCTCGCATTCACGCCCGCCCTCCACGCTGCGGATGACATCACGGTTCAACGCGTGCATGGGCCGGAGATTCCCGGCAAGTACAAACACCCCGCAACAATCACCGAGTTGGACAATGGCGACCTGTATATCGCCTACTATGGAGGCGCAGGCGAGTACGAAGGGGACACGGCTGTCTACGGCACGCGTCTGGTGAAGGGGGCGACGGAGTGGACCAAACCGGTGGTCATCGCCGACACGCCGGATCGCTCGGACGGAAACGGCGCCATCTGGCAGGCGCCGGACGGGACGGTCTGGTTATTCTACGTGACGAATTACGGCCCCACGTGGTCCTCCGCGCGGGTTAAATACAAAATTTCCAAAGATGGGGCAAAGACCTGGTCCGACTCGCATCTGCTGTCCTTCGAAGAAGGAACGATGGCACGCAGCGCCCCGATTGTGCTCAATGACGGCGACTACTTTTTGCCGCTGTATCACGAGACGGGCGAAGACCGTGAAGGAACGGCTGCGGATACCTGTAGTTATTTCTTGCGATACAACCCTAAGAAAAAAACGTGGACGCCGACGAATCGCATCTATTCCCAAATCGGCAATCTACAAGCCTCGCCAGTGCAGATCGATGATGACTATTTGATCACCTACATCCGTCGCGGCGGACGGTTTGGACCGCTCAAAGAGGGGGGCGTCGCCTATCGTAGCGAGTCGCACGATGGGGGGCGGACCTGGAGCAAAGGGGAACCGACGGAGTTTAAGAATCCCAACTCGGCGCTGGACTTCATCAAACTCAAAAACGGCCACCTGCTGATGGTGTGGAACGACAATAACGAGGGAGAACGGATGCCGCTCACCGTGGCGATCTCGACCGACAACGATAAGTCTTGGCCACACCGGCGAAACATCGTGAACATCCCGGGAGACACGACCGCCTATCCGGTGGCGATTCAAACTCGCGACGGCAAGATTCATATCGTGTACACGTCAGGGGTGCGGACGATCATTAACCATGCGGTTTTTGATGAAGCGGCGATTTTGGGACACAAGGATGGGGTTGCGGAGTGATTGGGGTTTGAAGAGGTGTCTGCTGTTGGTTGTTTGCCCCTCACCCCGGCCCTCTCCCAGGGGGAGAGGGAGATTTTTAGGTGTGCACTCACTGTGTCGCGGGGATAATTCTTCGATGGCGGTTTATCTGATTGGTACGTTGGATACCAAAGGGACGGAGACGGATTTCGTTCGGGAGCAGTTGCGCGCTTACGGCGTGGCGGAGATTGTGGTTGTCGATGCGGGCTGTCTCGGCGAACCGCAGATTGCCGCCGACATTTCGCGTGAAACGGTTTTTGAACTTGCCGGGACTTCGTTGGCTAAGGTACGTGCTGCGGGTGACCGGGGGGCGGCGATCACGTTGGCGGCGCAAGGGGTGGCGGAGTTGATCGCGCAGCGGCACGCCACCGGCGCGGTCGATGCGGTGCTGGGGCTGGGGGGATCGGCGGGGACCACGATTGCGACTTCCGCCATGCGGCGACTGCCGGTGGGAATCCCCAAATTGATGGTCAGTACGCTGGCCTCGGGGCAGGTCCGGCCGTATGTGGGGGACAAGGATATTTTGATGCTCAATGCGGTGGTTGACATCGCGGGGATCAATCGTATCAGTCGCGCCGTGTTGGGAAACGCCGCGCGGGCCATGGCGGGTATGGTGACGTTGAATACCGTTTCCGATCAGCGGACCGACGACAAACCGCTGATTGCCGCCACGATGTTCGGCGTCACGACGCCCTGTATTGAACAGGCCCGCAGCGTGTTGGAAGAGGCGGGCTATGAAGTGCTTGTGTTTCACGCCACCGGCAATGGCGGTGAGGCGATGGAGTCGCTCATTTCTGAGGGGCTGCTTGCCGGCGTGTTGGACATCACCACGACCGAGTTGGCCGATGAGTTGGTGGGGGGCGTCCTCTCCGCCGGTCCCGACCGCCTGACGGCTGCCGGACGTGCAGGCATCCCGCAAGTCATCTCGGTGGGAGCGACCGACATGGTCAATTTTGGCCCGGCCGAGAGCATTCCCGACGAATTCTCGGACCGCAAGTTGTATACACATAACCCCACCGTGACGCTGATGCGGACCACGCCGGAAGAAAATCGCCGACTGGGCGAGGAAATCGCCCGTAAGGCGGCTGCGGCGACTGGGCCGGTGAAGATTCTGCTGCCGCTGCAAGGGGTCTCGGCGATTGATGCGGAGGGACAACCGTTTGACGATCCGGCGGCGAGGGCGGCGTTGTTTGAGAGCATTCACGCGCATTGCGGCGCTGTTGATGTTTTGGAGATTGACAGGCATATTAACGATGCCGAATTCGCCACAGCTGCGGCGACGGTGTTGTTGGACATTTTGCGATCCCGCAAAACATCCGAACCCCCCGGCGGAGCCGGGGGCTGATGGAAATTGCGAATCATTCCCCACCCGTTATCAGCCCCCGACTTTGCCGGGGGGCATTCAATCACCACAACCCCCAAATCCCATGACCCAACACACACGTGAAAACATTCTGGAAACCCTCCGCGCAAAGGTCGCTGCCGGGAAACCGATCATTGGTGGTGGCGCCGGCACCGGGATCAGTGCTAAATTGGAGGCGGCCGGTGGGATTGATTTGATCATCATTTACAATTCCGGCCGGTTTCGCATGGCGGGCCGCGGGTCGTTAGCGGGGTTGATGCCGTATGGTGATGCCAATGGGATCGTGATGGAGATGGTTCGCGAGGTGTTGCCGGTCGTGCCTGACACACCGGTTTTGGCCGGGGTATGTGGGACGGATCCGTTTCGGGTGATGTCGTCCTTTCTGCAGGACGTGCAGCGGGCCGGTTTTGCGGGAGTGCAGAATTTCCCCACTGTGGGACTGATCGACGGCACATTCCGGGCGAATCTGGAAGAGACCGGGATGAGTTACGGGTTGGAAGTCGACATGATTCGACAGGCGCACGAATTGGGGCTACTGACCTCGCCGTATGCCTTCAATCCCGACGAAGCAACCGCGATGGCTGAGGCGGGGGCGGATATTCTGATTCCGCATATGGGGCTGACGACCAAAGGCAGCATCGGAGCCGAAACGGCGATCACTCTGGAGGAAGCGGCTCGCCGGGTGCAGGAGATGCACGATGCGGCAAAGCGAATCAATCCCGAGATTATGGTGCTGTGCCACGGCGGGCCGATCGCCGAACCGGCTGATGCGCAGTATATTTTGGACAACACCGAAGGGATTGTAGGCTTTTATGGGGCCAGCAGCATGGAACGCCTGCCGGTGGAAACGGCGATTACGGAGCGGATCCAAGAATTCACGAATATCGGCATCGATTGATGGGTTATTGCGGCAATTCTGAGCCGATCCGGCCCTTGCTGGGATTGTTATTCATGTGGTTTTTCGCCAATAATGAGGAACTCACTCATATCGCGAAACCGATTCTCAAATTGCGAAACGGGTTTCGCTTCATTTTTCATCTCCCTACCACGTAGCCGGCTGTTCCGTTGAATCATCCTTCCCGAGAATTGTTGGTCGCGATCGATGTTGGCAACAGCCGCATTAAGTTGGGACTCTTTGAGAAAAATGGCCGCGCGCGGAGCGAACGGCGCTTGCCGGAGTATTTGCGATCGATGGCAGTCGAGGTGGATGCTTCGGTCCCCTGGAATGAATTGGCACGCTGGACTCAGAAAATCCATGGCGAAGTGGTGGCGGTGATCCTAGGGGGCGTGAACCCCCGGGGGCGCGATAAGGTCCTCGATGGTTGGCCGGCGACCGGTTGGCCCAATCCGCAGGTGATCGATAATCCGTTCGTGTTGCCGATTGAACTCCATGTGGATTCACCGCGGACTGTCGGTGTCGATCGCCTGCTCAATGCAGTGGCTGCCAATGTGATTCGGCCGCCTGAATCACCAATGATCATCGTCGATTCCGGGACAGCGACAACGGTGGATGTCATATCCACAACCGGCGCCTTCGAGGGCGGGGCGATTTTGCCGGGATTTCAACTTTGTTCGCAGGCACTCCATCAATACACAGCTTTGTTGCCTCGTATCTCGAACGACGAAATCGTTGGCGAGCCTCCCGCAGCACTGGGCAAAAACACGCGTGATGCCCTGCGGAGCGGATTGTTTTGGGGGCAATTGGGCGCCATACGTGAATTGATCCAACATCTGCGCGAAACGCTCCCTGCAGAAGCCACGATTGTCGTCACCGGTGGTGCGGGACGGCTCATTGCACCGCAATTACCCGGAGCGCTGCATTACCCTTATTTAGCGCTGCAGGGTCTAGTGATCGTCGGCAATGACTGACGCCCTTTAGCCGGGCTCCGAAAAGCCACACCGCTGAAGCTTCACTTCTGCGGCTAATGGAGAATATGTTGGCAGGCATTGCAGTCTAGATTTCAACCTGTCAGCTAACTTTCGTTCGGTTAGCAAACACTGTGAATACGCTTGCCTTAGCGGTATTTGGACTTTTGTTTTGTTCATCAATGCGTTAATACCTGCTTAATAAGTCGCCGTTAGACTCACCCGCGCCCAAAGTCGGCAGCGACCTGTTCCATGCTGCAGTTATCGAATAAACTGAACCTGCGGCAGCAATCGGCTGTCCTGATCGGCAAGTCGATTGAATTTATCGCTCAGTGCACCTCCGCACCGCGCTTCCCTCCAATAGTCATTCCGCAATGTCCCGCCTGAGAACGAAACCGATTCGGTCACGATTGGCCAATCCGGTACAAATCCAACCGAGCCTGACTCCCGTTGCGCCGCAGCGGAAACCGTTCTTTTTGGGTTGGACGGTGCTGTTTATCGCCGCGCTGGGCATGTTTGCGTCGGCACCGGGTCAATCGTTTTCCGTGGCGACCTTTAAAGAGCCGATGGAAGCGTCGTTGAAGGTCACCGATACTGCGTTTTCGGCGGCCTATCTCGTTGCAACGTTGGTCTCGGGCGCCTGTTTGCCCTTTGTCGGACGATTGACGGACCGCTACGGCGCGCGACTGTTACTACCGATCATCGCGCTCGCCCTCGGGGGCGCTTGTCTGTGGATGTCGTCGGTCGAAAGCTTTATGGGGCTCTTCATCGGCTTTTGCTTGATCCGCCCGCTGGGGCAAGGCTCGCTGACTTTGGTGAGTTCCTGGTTAGTCGGGCATTGGTTCGAGAAACGCCGTGGGATGGCCATGGGGTTGTTGGGGCTGGGTGGAACGCTGTCGGTGATGTGCATTCCGCAGATCAATCAGTACGTCACGACCGAATTCGGTTGGCGATCGGGATGGGTTTGCTTGGCGGTCATTGTCTGGGCGATTCTGATATTGCCCGCAATTGTGTTCGTCCGGAATCGCCCTGAGGATGTCGGGTTATTGCCAGATGGCCAGTTGTCCAAAGACACGAAAACAACTCGCCCCCGTCAGGATCAAGAGGAGACCGACACAGCTGAAATGGCCGGTGTGGAATCCGCCGTTGGTCACGATCAGACTGTCGAAGAGGCGTGGAAGCATTTGACGTTTTGGAAGCTGTTAATGCCGTTGTGCACCGGCGCATTAGTAGGCACCGGTTTGGTGTTTCATCAGGTCTCGATCTTTGCTGAAGCGGGGTTGTCGGTCACGACGGCGGTCACCACGTTGAGCATTCAGGCAGCGGCAGCCAGCTTGGGCGCTTTGTTGTTTGGCTACCTCAGCGACCGTTTTCCGGAACGGAAATTGATGGCGATGTCGATGGTCTGTTTAGCGACGGCGCAGTTGTTGTTGACATCGCTGAACCATGTAGGACTGGCGGCAATCTACGGCATGCTGCTGGGCACGCACGGTGCGATTCTGCGAACAGCCGGTAGCGCCGTGTGGGTCAATCAATACGGACGATTGCACCAAGGAGCGATCCGTGGAATCGTACTTACCTTTCAAATCGTAGCCAGCGCCCTGGGCCCGTTGCCATTTGCTCTTGCCAAAGATTATTGGGGAGGTTATTCCATGGCGAACTGGATGATGCTGGTGCTGCCGATTGGCTCAGCGATCGCTGTCTGGACCGCCTATCCCCCCCAGCGGATCCCGCCAGCTATCCAAACTCCGGTCTCCACCGACGCCTAACCGCGTTGGTGAAGCCGTCGGAGTTCCAGATCCTCGCAAGCGGTCAAAACGGCAAGGAGGCTGTGAGATGGTTTTTTGTGGATTGCGTCAACTGAGCTGGGTTGCCCTCTGGGCGTTAGCTCTCGGCTTGTCCCCACTCTCCGCAGCGGCGGCCGATTTCTCGGCAATACCCCGCCCGGCCGAAAATGATCAAACAGCGGCATCCTTGCGGAGCTATCAAGCGGCTCTACTAGCGCCCTATGGCGGCGATTACCGCAAAATGCCGTTGGCAGACAAGGCTGCGCATTTCGAGTGGGAAATCCAGAATTACTTCACCTCCCCCTGGCAGCAGGTGCATTACAAGATCACGCTGCGGGACAAAGTCGGCCGCCCGCCCAAAATGGGTTTGGGAGCGGATACCTCGACGTGGAATGGCGCGTTGTTGGCGGCGTTGAGTTACAAGTACGCCGTCACTAAAGACCGTCAGACACTGCAACACATTTCGAGCCTCTTGCGCGGTCTGCACTTTTTTCAACAGGTGACCGAATATCCCGGACTTGTCGCTCGGTCAGTTCTGCAATCCGAGGAGCCGATTCACAAAAATGTACACAAATACACAGACGAGGACGGCACGGTTTATCATTTCCGTAGTGATCCCGCGAAGGGCACCTATAACCAACTCGTCGGCGGCTATGCCACGTTGATGCTGTTGGTCTATCACGATTTGCCGGCGGCCGATCAAAAACTGGCACTCGACGATCTAACGGCCGCCGTTGTGCATTTGTTGGAACACGATTATCGCCTCACCGACAAGGACGGCAAACCGACTCCCTATGGCGATATGACTCCCGTGATTGGCCCGCAAGGTGTGCCGTTCAATGCGCAGGTCGCTTACATGATCGTGGCGACTGGCATGCATTTTGTGCCGCAGGATCACCCGCGGCGTCAAAAGATCGAGCGCGCCTTCAAACGCCTCCGCAGCAAACATCACGTCTACTACTCGGCGCCGCTGAAGAGTTTTATCCTGCCGCAAAAAATCGGCGGCAGTGTGTTGGTCAAAGGGATGAACGACCGGAATCATGTCACCAACGCAGCCTATGTGAGTTTGATGCTTGATCTGCATCAATCAGCCCGCGATCAGACCGAAATGGACGGCACGTTTTTATTCCGCATGGGCCGAACGATGTTTCACAGTTTGCGACGGATCGAAAACGAGCACAATAGCCTGTGCAACTTTATGTGGTGCGGACTGCTGAGCCATCCGGTCGTTTTTCAGAAAATCATTCAGCCTGAGGAACAACAGCGAACTGGAGCGCAACTAAATTATTTGCTGTACACCGGTATCGAACAATTACGACGGTTCCGCCTCGACCGTTTCAGCACCCCAGGTGAGGTCGAGACGGTCGATTACCCGGTCTGGGTCGACGAGTCCAAGCCGAATAGCGGATATGCCTGGAAGAACAATCCTCACTCCGCATGGCGCAGCAATGGCCCTGCGATTAACCAAGCAACGTGTAGTATCGATTACCTGCATGCCTATTGGCTGATGCGGTACTACCGCTTAGATGAACTCGTCCAGGCCCGACAGTGGCATGGCGAGGTGCTGGGGAAATAACGGCCATTCAGAGTTCCATCGGCCACGAGATCCCAGCCGAGATACCGCCGTCGACGTAGAGTGTTTGGCCCGTCATAAAGGCTGAGGCTTGGGAGGCCAGGAAGATGGCGGTCCCGACCATATCCTCGACTTCGGCCATGCGCTCCAGCGGCGTGTTCTCCTTGCCCCACTTGAGCATTTTGGGGTCGGACCACAGTTTGCGGGTCAGGTCGGTGAGCGTGAAGCCCGGCGCGAGGGAATTGACGCGGATGCCGTAGCGGCCCCATTCCAGCGCCAAGCCCCGTGTCATCATTTTCATTCCCGCTTTACTCATCGCATAAGGCAGCACGCCTTTGAGCGGGGCATACGTGTTGAGCGAATCGATATTGATCTGCGTGCCGCTGCGCTGTTCGATCATCCGTTTGCCGACCTCCTGCGACATCAAAAATGCCCCTTTGAGGTTCACGTCGATAATCGTGTCGTATTCCTCAACGGTGAATTGTTCAGCCGCCTGTCGCTTGTTCACGCCGGCAACATTGATCAGCGTATCGATTCGGCCAAACTCAGCCAGGATTGTGTCGACACAACACCGAATTTCGTCGACCTTGACGACATCGCAAACGATCGGTGTCACCAAGTTGCCATCTTGGGAAAGTTCTTCGGCGGCCGTCGCCAAAGTTGCTTCATCGCGGCCGGTGATGATCACCTGAGCGCCACGCGTGGCGAATCCGCGGGCCAATTCAAATCCAATCCCCCGGCTGCCACCAGAGACGAGTGCGACTTGTCCCGCCACAGAAAATAGTTTGTCTGTCATGATGTCGTTGAACTCTGAGCAATTTATTGAATGGGAAACGATTGTTGAGCGTTTGGTCAGGATAGCACACATCGTCGTTGAGCGCTAGAGTCGTGCGACGCAAACACGGGAAAATCGTCCGCACGAATTCCTGATTTCGATAATCTGGCTGCGGAACGAAAACCGCTAGTGTATTCACGCGACCAGCTGGCCTAGAATGACCCGCAACGCCAACACTCGGAGCACTGCCATGGACTTCACTTACTATCCCATCAACGATTTTGGTCCCGCCATGAAGGGATTGGTGATAGGTTCGTTGGGGATTTTCCATGTCTTCCTCGCGCAGTTTGCTATCGGCGGTGGAATGTTGATGTGCTATTTCCAATGGCTGTCGCAAACCGGCCGCTGTGCTCCGGCGCGGCAATTTGTCGACGGTTTTTTTCGTTTTCTGGTCTTGGTCAGCTTCATCATGGGAGCTGTCACCGGGGTGGGGATGTGGTTTACCTCGATCCAAATCAGTCCTCGCACGATTGGCATGATGGTGGATGAATTCCACTGGATCTGGGCGGTGGAATGGACATTCTTCTGTCTCGAAATCGTCGCCGGTTATTGCTTTTATCGCTACGGAACCCGTTTGGATGATTCCGCAAGGATGACGTTGCTGGTGCTGTATGCCGTTGCCGCCTGGGGCAGTCTGTTTTGGATCAACGGGATATTGTCGTGGCAATTGACGCCCGGAATCTGGCTGGAAACGCATTCGATCCAGGACGGATTTTTTAATCCCAGTTTTTGGCCGTCGCTGCTGTACCGCACGCTGGTTGCCATGGCCATTGCCGCGCTCGTGGCTTGCGTTGTGATCAATGTGATGCCGGGATTGGACCGGCCGACGCGGAGCGTGTTGATCAATCGTGCGGCGCATTTTCTGCTACCGATGATCGTTATGCCCGTGCTGGGTGTGTGGTATTTGATGAGTTGGCCGGAGGACAGCCGCGCTTGGGTAACGGGAGGAAGTCCCGCGATGTCGATGTTTTTGGCGATCGGCGTCGGGTCGTCGCTGTTGGTCGGGGCCTATGCGACGATTGGAATTTGGTGGGGCAAACTGTATATCAACGGCGCGACGGCCACCTTGTTGTGCGCCTTAGCCATGGCGGCCACGGCGGGGGGAGAGTTTGTTCGCGAAGGAGCGCGCAAACCGTATACCGTGCGTGAGGTGTTGTATTCCAACTCGATTCTACCGGCGGAAGTCGCTCGATTACGGCAGAGCGGTTCGGTGACCGATGATCCCTTTCCGCTTCAGAATGCCGCCGACTATCCGACACAACAATTGCAATTGGGGGCGAAGGTGTTTCGGTTTCAATGCAGCATCTGCCATACGATGCGGGGCGTGAATGGGTTGGTGGAATTGACGGGGCATTGGTCCGATGATCAGCGACGGTTGATGATCGCACAACTGCAACACACCAAACCCTTCATGCCCCCCTTCTCCGGGTCCGCAGTGGAATTGGAATCGCTGGTGCAATTGATCGGTTGGGAAACAGCCGGACGACCGGAGGGAGTGAAGGAAGCGTCGCTGGATCCGGAGATTTTGGCGCGGATTCAAACGTGGCTGGATGAAGCGGGCACCGCGCAAGGTTCTAGGCATCCCCAGAAATAAAAAAGAGACCCCCATGCAGTCCGTGTTTCCGATCGGTTTACCGTGGCCCACGTTGATGTACCTGTTTTTGTACATCGTCACGCTGATGATCCATGTCGTATTCATGAACTACGTGCTGGCCGGGTCGTGGTATTTGGTTTCGATGAGTCTGTTTGAACGCCGGAAACCCGATCAAACCCCCTCGCTGGTGGCGGGCACATTGCGGGAATGGCTGCCGTTTATGTTGAGTGCGGCAATCACAGCCGGCATCGCACCGCTGTTGTTTGTGCAGATTCTGTATAAACGCAATTTCTATACTGCCAACCTGCTGCTGTTTCATCGTTGGATGGCGATTCTGCCGGTGCTGATTGCCGCGTTCTATCTGCTGTATATCTGGAAAGCCAAACGTGTGCAGGCGTGGCCGCGATATTTCACGTTTCCGCTCGGATTATTAACCTTCGCCGGATTTGCGTTTATCGCTTGGTCCTGGACGGAAAACCATTTGCTCAGTATCAATGCCGGTTCCTGGGCAGGGCATTATGCTGCTGGGAATTGGATGTACAAATCCCGTGAGGTCTTGCCGCGATTGGCCGTCTGGTTTGCCGGTAGTTTTCCCACGTTGGCGCTCGTGTTGGGTTGGCAGCTTTGGTATTTGCAGCGTGATGTTCCGGACCACGAAACGGTCGGCCGTCACCGGATGTCGATGTTGGCCTTGGCGGGGTTGGTGACCTCGGCAATCGCCGCCGCTCTCTATGCAGTGGCGATTCCTCCGGAGGTTCGCGAGGCAATCACCGGGTATATGGGGTGGCCTTATGTGTTTCTCGCCGGCAGCGGCTGGGGCGTGCAATTCGCTTCTTGGTTACAAGTCCGCCGTTCAGCGCGGTTGGAAAAAATCTGGCTGATGACCGCTTCGGTGGGACTGCTGATGACACTTTCGGGCGCCGCCATGATTCGCGAAATCATTCGCTGGTTCCGCATGGATGAGAAAGTCCTGCTTCCGCTGCACAAGCAGGCAGCCGAAGTGGGGGGACTCACGATCTTCCTGCTGTTCTTTGTGGTCAATGCTACCTTGTGTGCGTATTGTATTCTCCGCGTGCGACGGGGATTGGCAGCGGCAAATTAGAAGCGAATCGCTGAGGACTCAACCAAAAATCTCTTAGGAATCGACGGATGTAGTTGATTCCCAGGAGGACATTCGCCATGCTACGACTATTGATTCCGCAAATCTTGCTAGCCGTTTCGAGGAGGTCGTGTGTCGTCGCGCCAGGACAACAATCCACAACCAAGATCTGCAAGATCCGTCATGGCGAAACGGTCGGGTGAGGATTCCGTCGTCTGGCTGATCTGGTTGACGTACGGCGTCTTTTATTTTTGTCGCACGAATCTGTCCGTTGCCTTGCCGGGTATGCAAATGCCGGTGGAGGATGGAGGACTGGGGCTAAGCAAGGATCAGATCGGGTACATTCTCGGCGGGCTTAAACTGGCCTATGCGTTCGGACAATTGCTCAACGGCCAATTGTCGGAAAAGATTTCGCCGCGGGTCTTGTTGGCTTTGGGCATGTTCGGTTCCGCCGGTCTGAATGTTCTGTTCGGATTTGGCACTGGATTGTATTTTTTGATATTCGTGTGGGCCTGCAACGGATACTGCCAATCGCTGGGGTGGACCCCCTGTGTGCGGGTCCTCGGCAACTGGGTTCCCGTGCTCAGGCGCGGCAAAGCCATCGGTATTGTGGGGACCGGATATCAAATCACACTCGGACTGACGTATGTGATCGCCGGCGCGGCCGTCACCTGGTACGGCAATTGGCGAGGCGCCTTATTTCTGCCGGCAGCCATTCTTGCCGGGACAGCCGTCATCATGTTGCTGTTTTTGCGGGAGTCGCCCACTGATGACGATGACGACTTGTCTGTCGGTACACATGTGCGAACAGACCAGTCCTTCGTGGAAAATTTACAGCTGACAGTAAGCAATTTCGCCTTGTGGCGTTTGGGGTTGGCACTAGGGTTGTTGAACGCTTGTCGTTATGGGTTTCTTGACTGGGGCATCACGCATCTCCTGGAAATGCAGGAAGCGGCGGGCGGATCCGACGGGCTGTCGAAGGTGACATTGAAATACGGGGTAATCGCAATTGGAGCAGCGGCCGGTTCGTATCTGGCGGGTTGGGCCACAGATCGTTTCTTCGGTGGTCGACGTGCGCCAGTAATTTCCTTCTTGTTGCTAATGCTGGCCGGATTGACAGTCCTCTACGAATTTATCACTCGCGTGCAATCCGCATATACCGTGGAATGTACGATGGGCTTGCTGGTCGTGATTGGATTTTGCATTTATGGCCCGCAAGTGCTGCTGGTGGGTACGGCGCCAGCCGATCTGGCAAAACGGGGCACGGCGGCCGCAGCAGCTGGGTTTGTAAATTTCATGGGTTATCTGGGGGCGTTCGGTGGAGACACCGTGACCGGGTGGGTTGCAGAACATTTCAATTGGCAGGTGGCCCTGTATACCTGGGCTGGTTGGGCGTTGCTAGCGGCGGTCGTCTCGGCAACATTGTGGAATGCCGGCGGGAATTCGCACGCCAAGGCAAACGTCGTCGAAACGGAAAATTAACTTTTCAATAAAATAAGAGGTTAATGTAGCGTGCAGGTGATTATTATCGGTGCCGGACGCGGAGCGCGGCTGATGCCCACGACGGCTGAAACGCCCAAATGCTTCGCCGAAATCGGTGGCAAACGAATTCTGGATTGGTCGTTGGATGCATTCCGGCAGAACGGCATCGATGATTTTTGCTTCATCGGCGGATACAAAATTGAAAAAGTCCAGGCCGACTATCCGGAATTTGAATTCCGGCATAATGCCGATTGGCCGAACAACAATATCTTGCTGTCTTTGTTCCATGCCGAGGACCTGATGGACCAGCCGTTCATCTGTTGCTATTCCGATATTCTGTTCACACCGGATGTCGTCGCGCGGGTTGCTGCCAACGCTGAAGACATTTCGCTGGCCGTCGATACCGATTGGCTCAGCCGCTACGAGCATCGCACCGAACATCCGAGTGACGATGCCGAAAAAGTGACCGTTAAGAACGGGGCCGTGACGAGAATTCATCGCGAAATCCAAGAATCCGACGCCCACGGCGAATACATCGGTGTCGCCAAATTTTCAGCGGCGGGAGCCGGTCGGTTGCGGGACTATTATCACCAGGTTCGTGAAAAAAATGCCGGCCAGCCGTATCGGGAAGCGGCGGTCTTCGAAAAAGCATATTTGATTCACATGTTACAGGACATGCTCGAAACGGGCGAGCGGATGGTTCATGTTGACACGCCAGGCGGTTATATTGAAATCGATACGCAACAAGATTTTGAATACGCTCGCCAGCATTGGTCCTGAAATTCAACACAGCGACCGGGCACACTAAATTAAACTGGAAATGAACTCATGAGCGATGCACTTCTGTTCCCTACGTCGATCGTCGGTTCGATGCCGCGGCCGACGTATGTGAAAGAATTGATCAGCGACAACTGCCCCGTCCCGACGGCGGATTATAACCGCACCATGCGGGGTGCGATTCATGCATTGGCCGCCTTGCAGGAATGCGCCGGTTTGGATGTGATTAGCGACGGCGAATGGTGGCGAAAGTCCTATATTGGTGTGATCGCCGAATTGGCTCACGGGTTTGAATTGAGCCTCAATCCGGCGGACGGACGGCCTTGGACAGTCGTTGTCGATAAACTATCCCCCAAGCAACCGGGATTCATCGCGCGGGAAATCTCGTATCTCAAACAGATCACTAATCGCAAGGTCAAGGCTACCCTCCCTGCTCCGTCGCTGCTGGGAGAACGGATGTGGGATACCGTAAAATCGTCGACCGCCTATCCCACCCGCGAAGAATTCGTGCAGGATTGCGTACCCATTTTGCGACGTGAAGTGGAGTTGCTCAAAGAGGAAGGGGTCGACATTGTACAGATTGACGACCCGCATTTGTGCCTGTTCGTCGATCAGGACGTCCGCAGCCGCTACGCAGACCCCGATCAGTCGGCCGATTTCGCCGTGGATATGACGAATCAGATTGTCGAAGGGATCGAGGGGATCAAGTTAGCGGTTCACTTATGCCGACGTGCAGGAGCCCGCGTCCGAGGCGAGGCGCAGTTCAGTGGCGGATACGATCCGATCATCAAACAACTCAACCGGCTTAATGTGAACCACCTGACAATGGAATTCACGACGCCGGTCGCTGGCGACATGGCGGTTTTTTCCAAATTGCGCGACGATTTCGAAATCGGCCTAGGATGCGTCAATTGCGAGCCAGGAGAAGTGGATTCCGCCGCGTCCATCGTCGCCCGTGTCGAACAGGCGCTCAAATACCTTGCACCCGAGCGAATCACTCTCAATCCCGACTGCGGCTTTGCCCCCGGCTCAGCGGCGGTAGTCAGCTTGGATGAAGTGTACGAAAAACTAAAGAACGAAGCGGACGCTGCGCGACAGTTGCGTGAAAAATATATGGGATGAAGCTCCGGCACATCTTGCGTCACTCAATCATCGCCATTCCCATTATACCCTAATCTTTTGGCTATGACTCCCAAGCTCAGAAGTTTCCCGACTCCGTGACCTCCGATTCTCAGTGGTAAACTGAAAAAGCAACAACAACGATGACCACCAACGACAACGTGGAAGACATCCTATACGAAGAACACCCGGCGATGTTTCGGAATCGGCCGGTCTATTTTGTACTCTGCTGCCTACTGATCGCCGCATTCGGCATCGGATTGGTGATGCTGCTGATCTGGTATTTCCAGTCGATTGGCACGACTTTGATCATCACCGAGGAACGCACGACCCTGCGGCGGGGTGTCTTCTCGAAGTACACCAATGAAGTCACGCACGATAACGTCCGCAACGTGCAGATCGCGCAGACGTTTTTACAGCGAATTTTGGGTGTGGGAAACGTGGGCATTTCCAGTGCGGGGCAAGCGGGCGTAGAAATTTTCGTACGCGGCATCCCCGACCCGGAGCGCGTGCGGGAGATCATCCACAACGGCTCCCGCGGCGAGTACGAACCGGCCTGATTACGACCCCGCGCTGCCGGTCAGGTCCACGCACAACAAGTAATACTCACCACCATGCGCTTTGTCTTCACAGCGAATGTACAACCGTTTGCGGGAGAGCACCGGGCCGGTCCAACTGGGGTATTTCATTTCTGGGTACTTCACGCGGCTGATCTGCGAGAACTTCTCCGGATCGACCGGAACAAGTGCCAAAGCACCCCGTTCGCCCAGCACGATCAGATTCCCCTCTGCCATGATGGCCGAACCGCGGCCGTACCATTTCGGCTCGATGGAACTGGCTCCATCGCGGGGATTGACCAGTTCGGCCCCTTCCTCTTCGTCGGTCATCCACTTGACTTCGCCGGTGGCCCAGTCGATGCAGCGCATCGACGAGGGAACTTCATGCCGACCGCTGAAGCCGTATAAATAGCCATCGTGATAGACCGGTGTCGTCCAGTGTGCCCGCATGCTATCTTTGTTTTTCCACACTTCTTCGACCGATTGGCCATCAGCACCGACTTGTAAAAGGACCGAGCCAACGCCATAAGCGGCGGACAGAAAAATTTGATCGTCAACGACAATCGGCATGGCGGCGTTCACTGAGTCGTGGATTCGCGAACGGAAATAATAGGCGAAGTTGATCTTCCCGGTCTGCGGATCCAGCGAAACCAAGCCGGGCCGCATCAAGGCCAGCAGGTGGCGTTTACCCTGGATTTCGCGGACCACCAATGAGGAGTAGCTGGCGAGTTTGGGATCGTCCGCTCCCGGCTTGCCCTTCATATCCCAGGCATCGGTTCCCACGTTTTCCCAGACGATATCGCCGGTGATGGCATCGAAGGCGACAACTCCGGCATTGGGCTGTCCGCCGACCATAACGATCAGCAGATTATCTTCCAGAATGGGGGTACTCCCGACTCCGAAAAAGGCTTGGGGAATATCGAAGTCTTCATTCGTATCCCGCGTCCATAAGATTTCGCCATTTTCAAGTTTCAAGCAACTCAACCGACCGTTGGACCCGAACGTAAAGACCCTGTCCTGGGTGACCAAGGGCGTGCAGCGCGGGCCGTTGCTGTAGCCGTACGGATCGCGAAAATCGGTGGGAAAGGTTTCCCGCCATAACCATTCGCCCGTATCGGCGGTATAACATTCGATGACATCTTCGTTTCCCTGACGGTGGAAGAGGACGAGGTGGTTGCCCATGATCGAGGGGGCGGCATAGCCGCTGCCGACGCGCATCTTCCAGAGAACCGGCGGACCGTCGGCGGGCCATTCGTTGAGCAGTCCGGTCTCTTGGGAGATCGAATCGGAGTGCAAACCGAGAAATTGCGGCCAATCCTCTCCGCTTCGCTCCGTTTCGGGCGAACTCCCGGCGAAGTACGGCTCTCGCGGCCCCAAAACGATGGACTCGCGCTTTTGGGGTTTCTTAATATCAGTTTTTGCCTTGGCCGCCTTGTCAGCTGCGGTTTTCTCGATGGTCGCCACTTCCTCGTCTCCGTCATCGCCTCCACAACCGACGAGGGATGTGGCGAGAAACAAGCCCAGGAGGGCAACGGTCAAGGCATTCTGATACGTTTTTGCAGTCATGTTGTCTTCCTGTGGTTGCCGGCGATATTCGTCCTTGGCTATTACGAAATTATTGGCTGGCCTGCCTGAAATATTTTCCGGTCGACCATCCATCGGCCCCATTCGCCCCGCGATCCGTGCAAAAGCCCCCGGCGCACCTCGCAGCAGACCAATCGGCTTTCATTCTATGAATTTGAACCTGAACGCTCTGATTGAAGCCAGTCATAGCCCGATTTGCAAGGGGACGGCGCAACCTGTTTAGGGTGGCTGGGGATTGCGATATGCCATACGTCTCGGACAGTATTGGAGAACACTATACACAATGAACGTGTTGCGACTAAGAGCACGCAATTCCACTCGCGGACGGTTTCTCCCCATGGGTCCACTGTGTGACGAAACTCCCCGAATGACTAGGAGCCTCAGCATGGCATTCATGATAATCGTTCCAACCCACGTAGTCGTGCCTCCGGGATTCATACCAAGTCCGGTGGACCCGGAACACGGCTAGGGTCATCCGGTGTTCTGGAATCGCCACACAATCCGCGAATCCTGCATGAATGGGCTTAGGGGTTCTCCTTGACCAGGCTGGTCAACTACGAATCTGACACCAGCGCCCTATCGAATGTCGAAAACTACTAATGGATTCATTGGTGACAGTTTTCAAGGGACCAAGGAGTTCTTTTTGACAGCGTGGGAAATAACAGGTCAATAAACACCGTCATTGCCCCCTCGAATTATTCGGCTGTCATCATCATTTGCAGGTTTCTCACAATGGGCACTCAGCTTAAACGTCTTAGTTGGATATTCGCGATACAAGTCGCATGTGTCGGGCTAGGGTTCTGGGTCCAATACCAGTTTTTGCGATCATTCTCCCAGCGATCCGCCAGCCAAGTTGCCTGGAATGAGATTGCATCCGCCAGTTCTGAAATTGTCTCTGCAAGCCGCGCTTCTCAAGCCGAGGTCATTGACGTTTCGCACTTATTGAGCCAGATTCGTGCGGCGGCTCCGGAACAAACTTGGCAAGCCACGTTGGTGGACGCCGATTGGCAAATTGTTGATCGCGCATCAAAGCAGAATGACTCGCTCGGGCCGGGAACAACGATTACTTGGCAGCCTGCTGGGCTGCCCCAACCGGAAACGAATGTCGGTCCAGTTCCTGGAATCGCAGCTTTTCCGGACGGTCTGCACGCCGCATCGGTATTCAATTTTTCAGATTCCCCGGAGGCAGTCCTGATCCATGTCCCGTTGACGGCCGTCAACATGACAACCTCCGAGGCCTTCAAGGCCACTCCCATGGCAATGTCGCTGGCGCTGTTGTGGACGTGTACTTCGTTGGGAATTTGCACCTACATGATTGGCTCGCGCATCGGCGATGCATTTGAGAAGTCACAACTGAACGCCGAGACCGATACCTTGCAAAAAGCGCAGTCGTTATTGCGCACGCAGGATGCGGTGATCTTTGGATTAGCAAATTTGGCCGAATCACGAGATCCGGAAACAGGCGAACACCTACAGCGTATTGCGTTGTATGCAACGGCGTTGGCCCAATCCCTGCGCAACAAGCCAAAATTCCGCGATGTTGTCGACGAAGAATTTGTTCGCCTGATTGGAACAGGGTCGGCGTTGCATGACATTGGGAAGGTGGGCATTGAAGATGCGATCCTTCGCAAACCGGGGCGTCTGAGCAACGATGAACGAAAAGAGATCCAAAGGCATCCCCTCATTGGTTCGGAATGTTTGCTCAAAATCGAACGGCGGTTGGGTGCATCGAATTTTCTACAAATGGCCCGTGAAATCGCTCATTCGCATCACGAGTGGTGGAACGGCAGTGGATATCCCGACAATCTCATCGGAAACGAAATTCCAATTGCCGCCAGAATTGTCGCCATTGCCGATGTTTATGATGCATTGGCCACCCGCCGGGTCTATAAGCCCGACCTGCCGCACATCGCATGTGTGGGATTCATAGAGCGAGGACGCGGAACGCAATTCGATCCCGATTTAGTTGATGCATTCTTGGAAGTCGAACAACAATTCCGCCGCATCGCCGAACAGTATTCCGACTTCATCCGCCCCGGTGCGGAGAGCAATGCCTCCTCTACCACGTACAGAGAGCATGTCGATACCGACTTGGGTTCATCGCTCGAAGCCGCCATGGCTACGCTCAAGATCCGTAATTAGCAGAAACCCCTTTCGTTCAAAACTACAGGGTTGTCATGAATACTCCACACAAACCAACCGAACGCACGAAAGAGCAGTTGATACTAGAGATCTCGATCATCGTGGTAACGATGGGGCTGACTTGCCTGCTCTACCAGATGCAAGCCTATAAAATGGTGATTCTCAATCTGTTCTTTCTGCCGGTCGTATTGAGCGGATTTTTTCTCGGGCGATATCTGGCCGGCATTACGGCATTGTTTTGTTTCATGTCAGCTTCGATTGTGATTGCTTTGAACCTTTCCACCATCGAAATCTATGCCTCGGCCTCGATCACAGCATTAGCGATCACCGCCTGGGGAGCCGTTTTAGGGCTGACTTCCTTATTGATTGGCACGCTGAGTGACGAGCGGCGCACTCAAATGGGCGAACTGCATGACGCCTATGTCGGCGTGGTGGAAGTCCTCTCACGCTATCTGCAAAGTGCCCATCCGCGATTGAAGGACCGTTCGGTGCGGATTGCGGAATTGAGCCAGAAGGTTGCTGCTGAAATGCGGCTGACTGCTCGGGAGACGGATGATATTCGTGTGGCAGCACTGTTGTACGACGTGGGAAACATCGAAATCACCACCTCAGTTATCCGCAAAGCAGTCGGCGCGCTGGAGCATGACAACGACGACAACTTTAAGCAAACCATACAAGGGATGGATTTGGTGATGTCGCTGGGATCGATTCTCAACGGCGCTGTGCCGTTGCTACTCAACCAAGACCAACAAATCGAGGCAGCCCGCGAGGCATTGGGAACCGGGACGACGGGGCCGGTGCCGCTGGGCGCAAAAATTATTCGAGCAGTGCGGGCCTACGACAACTTACTGCTACACAAACGCGGCAATGCGGATCCATCGCCCGTGGATCCGTTCACGGAACTTCAGCAGGATAGCTCACTCGACAGAGGCGTACTGGAGGCGCTGAAATCAGTGACGGCAGAGCATAGCCCCGCAGGTGCGTCACCATGGGTCGAAGCGACAGTCTAACGCTTCTGACGTATGCATCTGGCAGCGCGACTTAAAGGTGATCGGTGCCCAAAAAACGGCCGCCGTCCACGCGGAAAACTTCGCCGGTGACAAAATCAGTACCTTCCAGCAGATACATCACCAGATTGTTGGCGTCGGAAGGGATGCCGATTCGTTTCAGCGGTGATGCTTGACGGATGGACTCAATTTGTTCAGGAGTCAGATGCGGCGGCGGATCAATCATGGCCGGGGCGACGGCGTTGACGGTAATCGTCGGCGACAATTCCAAAGCCAATGCGGTGGTCATCGTGACCACTCCCCCTTTGGCGATCAAGTAGGGCAGAAAGTCCTTGTAGGGGCGAAAGACGGCCCAATCCGCGAAATTGACGATTTTGCCCTGCAGTCCGTCGATAGTGGGATTTTGCTGCATGGCCCGCGCTACAGCGATAGAAGTCAAGTAAGGCGCTTTGAGATTTGAAGCAATATTGTCGTCAAAGTCCTCTGGAGCGAGTTGGTCCAGCGGTGATGCATTAAAGGTACTCGCCATGTTGATCAGACAATCGATCGAGCCAAGTTCGTCGACCGTTTGGGCAACCAACGCATCGACGTCCGCCGGTTTCCGCAAATCCGCTTGAACCGCAAGCCCCCGCACGCCGAGTTCCCGCACATCATCTACGACCGCCTCGATCGTCTCGCGACTCTGGAAGTAACTCAGCGCGATATTCGCCCCACGTCCCGCTAAGTCGACCGCCAATTTAGCGCCGACGCGGCGTCCCCCGGTGATCAGGATATTGCGTCCGTTGAGTTGCATGGGAGGATAGGCTTTAAGCTATAGACTTTGGGCTGTAGGGTTGGGCATCGTACGCTGGGGGATGCCTCAATTATTCTACAGTCTGTGGCCTAATGTCTAAAGCCTAGCGTCAGCAATCAGCATTGGATCACGCCGATGCCGCCCCATTGGGCATCGGATTGGATTTGCATCTTATCGCCGCTCAGTTCGCCCCACAGCCGGGCGACGTGGCAGTTTTGATCACGATGCAATTGCGTATCCTTGATGTCGTGAAAGGCGATGAGGCCTCCCTCGCGGACCAAATTTTTATACATGAAGAAGTCGAGCTTCACCCCTTCATACGTATGGTCGCCATCAATGAACAGGAAATCCAGCTGCTCTCCGTCGAGCGTTTCGCGGACTGTTTCATAGGTTGAGACCGCGTGTGAGTCGGCATTGATTGCCGAGAAGTTTTCGGACCAGCCCGACATCATGGCGTTGCGGCTTTCGATGTCTTCAACTGCTAGCCCGCCAAAATCGCCACCGGGCAGATCAACGGTGATCCGGTGGCCGCTGTTTTCAAGCAGCTTGCACCACAGATACATCGTGCCACCGCGATGCGAACCGATCTCGAGAATGTTCCGCGGGGCGGTAATCAGCACTGTGCGGACCAAGGCTTCGATTTCGCTGCGGATCTGCAACATGCCGATTTCAAAGGCGGCGTCAATCAGCTCTTTGAGGCGGGCTTCCTGGTAGCAAACCAGGGCCTGATCGATATTGCCCTGCTGTTCCAAGGTGCTGCCGAGTTGATGAAACGCGCCGCCGTGGTTTTGATCCAATCGCAGCGTTTGTTGAAAACTGGCGGTCGCCTCGCCAAGTTTATTTTGCTGCCGCAAGCTGACACCCAGATCAAAATGCGCTGCCGCCATTTGCGGATCCAACTCAAGGGCCCGACGTTGTGCGGCTTCGGCACTGGATGTATCCCCTTGCGCTGCGTACGCCTGCCCCAGACGATGTAAACACTCAGCATCAGCCATGGGGGTTCCCATGACCTGCGACAGCCGTTCGATGGCTTGTGGGAAGTCGCCTTCTTCGAAATCCATCTGCCCCAATTCTTTGAGCGACTCTAGATGGTCCGGCTGCGTAGAGAGAATATGTTCGTAGATCTCGCGTGCCAAATGCATATGTCCCGGTACTGCAGTCGCAGTTGGATTGATCTCGCAACCCGAATCAATCCGCGACCCATGGACCATTCCGCTCGTTTCCGACTTCGGAGTTCGGCTGCGTTGTAAGGCGGTTCGATCAGCCGTTATTTTTGGGGACACCATCGCATCAAGTCCTTAATCCCACTCGGCGAGGCCCGTTCATGAGCAACCGCCATAGTCTGTGTTTTGAGTCGGTCCAGGAGCGGCCAAATCGAGATACAACCTCGTCGGTCCCCGCCTACGGTTTATATCGGCAACTCGGCCAACCCTCTGGATCTTCAGCGGCAGTTTGCACAAGATTCGAGTTATCTTCCGGGTTGTATCGATTGGCGATTTGACCATCGGCTATCGCGGTCCTGGCGGTTTTAACGGCTTAAACCTCTCAATGCCTAATTCCAGATCCCTCTTGAATCGAGGGGCGAATGCCCTTTAATGGGGACTATGTCATCATGCACCGCGCGTCTCCCCCAACGCAGCCTGCGCCAGGGGAAATCGCAGATCCATGAGCTTGATCACGATTTGAGAATGCACCTAGACCTTGAGGGCTCCGCGTGAATCGGTTGCACAATCCACCTCCGAGTCCCCTGGATCCCCATTTCGAAAGCCGGGCGGGGCTGCTGCGTGTGCTGGGATTAGGTACCGCCGTGGCGGTTGTGGTCGGGAATGTGATTGGCTCGGGAATCTTCTACAAACCCGGCGCCATTGCTGCCGCAGCGGGGTCTTTTCCGCTGATCATTTCGACTTGGATCGTGGGAGGCGTGCTTTGTATTTTGGGAGCGCTCTGCTTTGCAGAATTGGCTGCCATGCTGCCACAGGCCGGAGGTCCCTATGTTTATCTCCGGGAAGCATACGGCCGACCCGCGGCGTTTTTGTTCGGTTTCAATGATTTCCTGTTCGCCCGCCCCGCCGCCATCGGTGCTTTGTCGGTCGCGTTTATCGAAGCCTTGGCAAGCGCATTTGACTGGCAGGCTCCCGTTGTTCTCAAAGTCGCCATGTCAATCAGCCTCATTGCGCTCGTGGCATGGGTGAATGTGGTGGGAGTCATCTGGGGTGGGCGGCTGCAAGGTTTGACCACGATCATCAAAGGTGGTTTTTTGTTGCTGGTGGGCTTGGCGCCGTTCCTGTTCGTGGCTGCTGGGTGGGGTGGTTTTGAGGTAGCGAACTACGCGACCTCGACTCCAGTGGAAGATCTGAGTTTGTCGACACGCTTCGGCATCGTGTTGCTGGCGGTGATGTGGGCCTATGACGGATGGCACGGAGTCGCCCCCGTCGCTGAGGAAATCCGTGCACCACAAAAGAACATTCCCCGCGCCCTCATCTGGGGAGTGGGGATACTCATTTTCCTATATGTATTGGCCAACATCGCCTACCACGGCGTGCTCTCCCTACAGGAAGTCGAAGCCGCCGGCACAAAGGCTGCTCAGGCAATGATCAAAAAACTGCTCGTTCCGTTGGGCGATACGACCGCCCAACTGGGAGTGGCCGCTATGGGGGCGGTGATCATGTGCAGTACTTTTGGCGGCATCAACAGTAACCTGCTCCTGGCGCCGCGGATTGTGTTTGCGATGGGGCGCGATGACGTTTTTTTTCGCGCGCTGGGGCGGGTACACGCCAATTACCGCACACCGGCAACAGCCATCATGATTCAAGCGGCGATGGCCATGCTTTTGATCGTGGCGACGGCCGTACTGATTGAGTCCGCCGATTCGCTGAAAACAATTGGCATCGTTCAACAATTGACCGGTGAACAAGACCTGAAACAATCGACGATCTTCGACATTTTGACCAACCTCGTCGTGTTTTCGGCCAGCATTTTTTACATGCTGTGCGTGTTTTCAGTGTTTGTCCTGCGAAAAATGCATCCCGACTGGGAACGCCCCTACCGTACTTGGGGCTACCCGTTTGTGCCGGCGGCGTTTGTGCTGTTTTATCTCTGGTTTCTCTCGCAGATTTACTTGGGACAACCGTGGGAATCCCGGCTGGGCCTACTCTTTATCGCCTTAGGCCTGCCGGTCTATTTCGCCTATCAATATTGGGCCAAACGGCATCCCGAAGATCCGCACGACGGGCAATAACTGTTCACCCAGGGCGGCGCGGCGTTGCCGTTTGCCCTGGGCTGACATGTATTACCCCTTCAGGGTAGAACTCTAAATAAAAAACGCGGCCGAATCGTGGGATTCGACCGCGCTGGGTTCTTATTGAGCGATTGCTCGCTCTTCAGACTGGTGCCGGGGCGGCGACCAGTTCTTCTTTCAAGCGGTTCCGTGCGGTGTGCAGTCGCCGCTTGATCGTTCCGATCGGGCTTTCGAAGTGGTCGCTCATCTCCTTGAGCGATTGGCCCTCGAAGTAGAACGCCATCAGCGTTTGCCGATCCAGCTCACGCAGACGCGACAAACCACCCCGGACCCGGCCGGCATCTTCTTTTTGCATCAGGCTTTCCAAAGGGTTGGCCCGATCCATTTTCAATGCCGACACCGTATCCGTACCGGTCACGACCTCGTGCGGCCGTCGGACCGCTCGGTTGATCGCCATCCGCACGGCGACTTGCTTCATCCAGCCTACGAACCGCTCTGGGTCACGCAACTGGTCCAGCTTCCGCATCATTTGCAAGAAGACGTCCTGCGTGACTTCCTTCGCTTCGGACCGGTTGCGCAGTCGTCGCAGCACAATAGCGAACACGATCGGCTCGAACCGCACCGCCAATCGACCGAACGCCTCACGGTTTCCCGCTTGAGCTGCCCGCACCAATTGCAAGACCTCGTTATCTGCCAATTGCATCATGACTTTATCTCTCCTTCCCAATCACAGTTTCTTCAGATTGGGTGTCGGCCGCAGCCAAGTCGTGGTTCCGCTCTCTTGAAACAGCCGGAAACCATCGAACTTGCGTCTGCCAACCTATCGTTGGGTTTTGTTCACGAAATCGCCGGAATCAATGCGTTCCGGACGTTTTGCTTTGGGGGAAATCGCTGGAAACCGTGGCGTGCTAATTCCAGCGGATCCAAATACGGCAACGGGCGACCGGGACGATACGGCGAAGCTTGGTGGGCTTCGCGGCACAGCCGGCTCGCTTGCTCGGATTCAGTGAGTGACAGTCGTGTTGGCTGAATTAGCCTCGTGATGTCGAACTGAAGACGAGTGGCGCCGCCTGGGACGCCGCAAGCCGCCGGAGTTTTACGCCCGGTAGCGACGGTACCTGTTTCACACTCGATACGTGTGATTGGGTTCCGTCGGAGCTGTCGCACATGGAACAACTCGCAAAGCGCGTATTGCTGCCATGGGTGCGGACTCTGCTCTCGACTACCGGGTACCCCGGTTCCGTCGGCCACGTTATTCCGCGTAAGGCGGACGTGGCGGGCCGTTTCCCAAAAGCGCGACCCTCGGAGGGCGTGCATCGATGGAGACAGCCATTTTCGACGTCCGAACCGGCATAAATACCAGCGTTGGCGATCATCGTCGAAATCGTGATTTGGCGGTTGCTCTTCATCGAAACTACCTCCTGCGAAAAGGGGTCGCAGTGAACAAAAAGAGAGTTAAATCTCCACCCCGTCGGGTCGATGCTGACCCAAAAGCGGCGAGCGCTCAATATCGGGGTATAGCCTCCGTGCGAAGACCGGCTACACCGATCTCCTGCGTATCTGACGCAGGAATCTTCGACAAGGTTCGCGCAATTCTTGGAAATATTGGAAAAGTTTTCCCAGGAAATCGCGAAAACAGTCGAAATCCCTGCAATACGGGCAGAAAACGAAGCGAATCTCCGTTTTCTACCAACAAAAATTTACCCGCGCCGCGAGGAAATGTCCAGAGGATTTTCGCCAATTGGGGTGGCGACCGATGCAGGTTGGGAGACAAGCCCCCCGGCAAAGCCGGGGGCTGATGGAAAAATTGCCCACTCCGCCTGCTGTCAGCCCCCGGCTCCGCCGCGGGTTACGCGGATAGCGGGTTAACGTTCCAGCGCCAGTGGGTTGACGTTCGAGACAATGCGGCAATAATACCCGTTCACCCCGCTATTTTGCGCGGGCGGCGAATGATTGCCTCCGAGTGCAGTGGAGACGTGCCAACCGGGTCAGGTCTTAACCGAAGCAGCCCTAAGTACTCACCTTCAGGTGTGTGAGGAGGCAATCATTGGCTGCCTGCGTTTTTTTGCGCGCTGGGTGCTACCAGTCCTGAGTGATCGCGTTATCAGTCTTGGTGGACAATGCGTTCAACCCGCGTCGATTCTGGCAAACTGTCTATCAAACGTGTGTACCCTTCATCTGTAATCGATGTACCGCTTATTGATAAAGACTTCAGCTGCGGCATTTTCTCCAAGTATTGAACGGCGTTATCATCAATCGCCGTTCCGTCAATAGATAAACCACGCAATCCCGACAATGCTGAAATCTCCTTGATTGCTGCGTTGCTGATCTTCGTATTGTTCAGCTGTAAAAATTGGATGTTGGGTAACAGTTTGGCGATATGTCGTATTCCCGCATCAGTGACAAGGGTGTTGTTCGCATACAAAACGAGGATGCCGGAATTTCCAGCCAAGCCCTTGATACCGTCATCTCCAATACTTGTGTAACTCACATAGACGCTATTCAAGCGTGGCAGATTGTTGAGGTTCGCAAATCCTTGGTCCGAGATTAATGTTTCGCTTAGATTCAATATTTCGAGACGACTCAGCGAGTTTAATGAACGAACCACATCATCATCGATTGCATTGGCCACGATCGATAAATCCTTTAAATGCGATAGTCTGCACAATTGCTCGACTCCGCGATTCCCAATATTTGTATTAGCGAGGTCCAACCACTCGACATACGGCATTTTGAGAATAAGTGGAACGTGCTCATCGCCAAACCTTGGGCCCGAACCAATCACCTTAAAAGCCCGATTGGTGAGCGACGCCTTGAAATATTCATTCTCCCAGTCCGTATCCGGATCGTAAGCTTTGAATACATTGCGTGTTTTGACTGTCACATTGATTCGTTCTAAAGCCGCAATCGCCTCCTGTTCACGCCAAACCGGCCGAAAGACACCAACCCCCACCGCCACAATAACCGCTGCGAACGCCAGCGCAAACAACCACCGGTTCCCCGGTAGTTTGCGGTTTGTTTGAGTGTCATTTCCCGACATACGAGCTCCTTCGCGAGCGCTGGGTTGGTCCCCTCTCCTTGCTCTTAAATACACTCAACGCGAATCCCCGTCAAATTTCACCTGCGGCTGTTCACCATTGCGCCCACCTGCGAAAATACATGCGTTCCTATTTCCCCACAGAGGCCTACAGCAGCGTGAATTATTTTGCCCACGGCATTCGATACACCGACCGGCCCTACTTTCTGGCTGGGACGGCGACGCCTGATTGGTTGTCGATGGCGGATCGCCGGGTGCGGTTGCGGCCGCAGCATGTGCAGCCGTTTGCGGATGGATCGGGGCAGCCTCAAGCGGAGTTTGCTGCTGGGGTGTTGCAGCACATGGAAGATGACGACCGTTTTCATCGCTCAGCTGCGTTTTTTGAAGTGAGCGGCGCGTTGTTGCCGCTGTTTCGCAAGTTGCTGGAGCCACACGACGGGTTTCGGCCCGGGTTTTTGGCGCACATTGTCACTGAGTTGCTGATGGATGCGGTGTTGATCGAACGGCATCCGGAAATGCTGCGGGCCTATTATGCGGCGATCGATGCTGTGGATGCGGATTCGATTCAGCGGTGTGTGAATGCAATGGCCAAAAAACCGACCGAGCGGCTTGCCGCTGTGTTGCCGTTATTCACGCGGGAAGGGTTTCTGTGGGATTATTTGGATTCGGAGCGGTTGTTGTATCGCTTGAATCAAGTGATGCGGCGTGTCAAACTACAGCCACTCCCGCCGGAGACCACGACGGTCCTGGACGAATCGCGGCTGCTTGTTCGCGCGCGAATTGACGATTTGATTTTGATACCGGTAAAGCCCCCCACAAAGGATGCTCCCCCATGAAGTATGGCATGAATATGCTGCTCTGGACGACCAACGTTGGCGAAGAACATTTTCCGATTTTGGAGCGTCTTAAGTCGATGGGCTACGACGGCGTCGAGATCCCGATTTTTGATTTGGAGTTGGAGCCGTATCGAAAACTGGCGGAAAAATGCGACGAATTGGGCCTGGAGCGAACGGCGGTGACGGTTTGTTCCAGCGAAGCCAACCCAGCATCCCCGGATGCCGCACTGCGCAAAGCGGGGCTTGAACATATCAATCAGGTGGTTGACGCGTGCGCGGTGTTGGGGGCGAGTCTATTGTGCGGGCCGTACCATTCGGCGATCGGCGAATTCAGCGGCGACGGTCCCACGGAGGACGAACGCAAATGGTCTCAAGAAACGCTCGGTCACGCCGCCGACCATGCCCAAGCAGCTGATGTGATGCTGGGGTTGGAATACCTCAATCGCTTTGAATGCTACCTGCTGAACAGCGCCGCCGACTGTGCAGAATTCGTGCGTGCCGTCGATCACCCGAACTTGCGCATGATTTACGACACATTCCATGCCAACATCGAGGAAAAGCATGTCGACGAAGCAATCCGAACCTGCGCCGACGTCACCTGTCACGTACACATCTCCGAAAACGACCGCTCCACGCCGGGCGCAGGGCATGTGGAATGGGACAAAACTTTCCACACATTAAAAGAAACCGAATACGACGGCTGGATGACCGTCGAAGCCTTCGGTTTGGCGCTGCCGGAGTTGGCAGCAGCGACGAAGATCTGGCGGAAAATGTACACGTCCGAGGATCAGTTGGCCGAAGCGGCGCTGAAGTTCATGAAGTCGAACTGGAACGCGTGAGGCAGTCCCGACACTGGTTCCCAAACCGGAGCTTGGGAACTAGAGAAATTTGGGAACGAGAAACGACCTGTTACAGAAGCCTCTTACCCCGGTTGCGTGGGATTCGCGCCGTGCTGTGGTGGCGTGATGAGTTCGATGGCCGCTGGTTTTCTCACTGGCCGTTGTTCGCCCGGGTCGTAATAGCGGATGGGGTCGGGGGTGATGCCGATGATCAAAAAGGCCAGCGTCAGCCAGCCGAGAATTTTACGGCCCCAGCCTAGCGGGACGTTGTCGTTGGCAGTCGGCGGATGCTTGGGGCCCATAAAGGTCACCAGCGCGACCATCAGCAACCACTGATACCGTCCGGTCCAGGCCATATAGCCGACGACCAGCAACAGAAAACCGATGGCGACGATGTGTGCTTTTTTGCGGAGCAAGGCATACATAATATGACCGCCATCGAGTTGGCTCACCGGGACCAAGTTTAGCGCGGTGATAAAAATCCCCACCCAGCCGGCATGGGCGAATGGATGCATGAACAGGTCATAACCTTGGGGGATCGGTCCGTGGACGTAGTTGATCAGCCATTGGAAAATCAACGGTTCTCCGAATTGGAAACCTGCACCGTTGGTTGGCACCAACTGAACAGTGCTCCACTGGATCCCCAAATAGGTCATTGGCAGAGCAATGAGAAGTCCGGCCAAAGGGCCAGAGATGGCGATGTCGAACAGTGCTTTGCGATCGCCCGCGCCGCGCCTCTGAATGATCACCGCCCCCATGGTACCAATCGGCGGAAGCGGCATCGGAATGAAATAGGGAAAACTGGCTGGAACGTGGTACCGAATTGATTGCAGGAAATGTCCCATTTCATGAAATAGCAATATCGCCATCAACGCCATGCTGTATTCAGGACCACCCACGTACCAAGTGCTCAAACAAGTCGCCGCAAACAACATCAGCGGCCGGAACCAACGTTTTGGGGGGGCTGCGGGTCTGCGTGAGCCTTCCGGGACGTTGCCTAGTTGAATCTCTCGTTCGTGTTGCGCGAGGAGTTCATCGAACTGCTCGGGCGTCAAATTGTCTATGTTCAGTCCTTGATTCGCCATGCTGATCCGGTCCGAGTGATTGGAAGTCCTGCCTGACGTATTCTACCATGCGAGTGGGATGACGAACACCGGTGGTTTTGGCCCGAAACGTAATCCCGCCTGCCGGTTACAGCAATTAGCGGGGTTTTTCGACGCGACATTTGGGATTCTTACCCCCAAGGCAGCAATCAGCCGCAGCGCAGGCTCCCGCCTGCCGTGATTGAACAGGCACGAACAACATGACTCGCGGCAGGCGGGAGCCTGCCCTACGATGAATTCATCGCCTTCGAGCCTCTCCCCACAAGCCACAAGCCTACCACGGAAAACGACGATGACAACTCGACCGCTACGCAGTTCCGAATGGTTCGCCGGACGTGATGAATTGGCGCTGCAAAACCGTTCCGCGTTGCGGTCCATGGGATTCGATGCCGATTTTTATGCCGGCAAACCGGTGATCGGAATCGCCAACAGTTGGAGCGAATTGAACAACTGCAATCTCAACCTGCGCGATTTGGCCGAAGCGGTCAAACGGGGCGTGATCGCCGCCGGGGGATTGCCATTGGAATTCCCCACGATTTCGCTCGGCGAGGAATTTATGAAACCCTCGGCGATGCTGTATCGCAATCTGATGGCGATGGACATTGAGGAAACGATCCGCTCGAACCCGATCGACGGCGTGGTGCTGTTATGCAATTGCGACAAGACTACGCCCGCGCAATTGATGGGCGCCGCCAGCGCCGATTTGCCGACGATTCAACTCAACGGCGGACCGCGGACAGTCGGCAATTGGCGGGGACAGCCGGTTGGGTCGGGGACCGACATGTGGAAACACTGGGACGACGTCCGCTCCGGCAAGATGTCACGCGAAGAATGGAACGAACTGGAACGCTGCATCTCTTGCGGCGTGGGTGCGTGCAACGTGATGGGCACGGCCTCGACAATGACCTCGCTGTCCGAAGCGTTGGGCGTGATGCTGCCGGGTGTCTCCAGCCTCGAAGCGAATGATGCGCGGCGGTTGGCAGCGGCTGAGGCAACGGGGCGGCGGATTGTGGAAATGGTTCACGAAGACCTCCGCCTTTCAAAAATCTTCACTCCCGCGGCTTTTGACAATGCGATTCGTACATTGTCGGCGTTGGGGGGATCCACGAACGCCGTTGTGCATTTGATTGCCATGGCGGGACGGCGGAACATTAAACTACCGCTGAACCGCTTTGACGAACTCGCGCAGGAGACGCCGTTTCTGGTCAATTGCAGCCCGTCGGGGAAATACCTGATGGATGCGTTCCATGCCGCCGGCGGTGTGCCGGCGGTGTTGTCGGAATTGAAGAGCTTGCTGAAATTGGATTGTCTGACCGTGACCGGGCGCACCTTAGGCGAAAACATCGCTGCCGCGCGCAGCCACGACTCGGATGTGATCAAGACCCTGGCCGATCCTATGGCGGCCGATGGCGCGTTGGCGGTCGTGACGGGAAACCTCGCGCCCAGCGGGGCGGTGATCAAAACATCGGCGGCTTCGTCGCACCTCATGCAACATCGCGGCCGCGCAGTTGTGTTCAACGACTACGACGATATGCTGGCTCGCGTGAACGATCCCGACTTGCCGGTCGATGCGGACAGTGTGCTGGTGTTGCGGAATGCCGGTCCCAAAGGCGTACCGGGGTTTCCGGAATGGGGGATGATTCCGGTGCCGCAAAAATTGCTTGAGCAGGGAGTCACCGACATCGTTCGCATCAGCGACTCACGGATGAGCGGTACGAGTTACGGGACGGTGGTGCTGCACATCGCCCCCGAAGCGGCCGCGTGTGGGTTGTTGGGCTGCGTGCGCGATGGTGATGAGATTGAGCTGGACGTGGAGGGGCGTCGATTGCATCTGCATCTCGACGATGCGGAAATCCAAAAACGCCGCGCCGAGTGGCAACCGCCGCCGACCCAACATTTGCGAGGATATCCGCGGCTATACATCGACCACGTATTGCAGGCCGATGAAGGCTGCGACTTTGATTTCCTCAGGCCCCAGTCGGACGCCGCCGTGGAGTTTGTGCCACCGACGGTGGGTCGGTCTTGAGGATGCGTCGGGGACGTTATAGGCATTGGGGCTGCATGCTGGTTGGCGGCCCTCACCCCCGGCCCCTTTCCAGGGGGGAGAGGGGGGAATGTTGTTTACATTGTGATGCCGTATTTTTTCATTTTGTTGTACAGCGTCACACGGCTGATGCCGAGGTCTTTGGCGGTTTGTGTGCGGCTGTGGCTGTTGCGTAACAGGGCGTGCTCGATGACTTCCTGTTCGGTAGATGCCACTTGACGTTCCAACGATTCGGCGGGCGGCAGGTTGAGCTGCGGCGACCGGGTTGCTCCGTTGGTTTTCGCCGGCTCATTACTGGGACCGGCGATTCCGGCTGTGATGTGCGACGGCAAATGCTCCGTGCGCAGGTGCCCGTCGCGACAGTAGATTACCGCTCGTTGGATCACATGCTCTAACTCGCGCACGTTCCCTGGCCAAGGATAGGCCAACAACGATTCGTATAACCGATCGTCCGTTGATTCAATTTTCACGCCATGTTTTTCCGTGAACCTTTTCACAAAGCGTTCGGCCAACGGTAGGACGTCGGACGTCCGTTGACGCAGCGGTAGAATATCGAACTTCAACATATTCAAACGGTAATACAGGTCAGGGCGAAATCGTCCCTGCTCGACGAGGGGTTGAAGCTCTAAATTGCTGGCAACAATAATACGGGCTTGTGACTGCAAAGTTTGATTGCTACCGACCGGTTCGAATTGCCCGGATTCGATCACCCGTAACAACTTGACTTGCTGTTCCAACCCCAACACGTCGATTTCGTCCAATAGAATCGTTCCGTTGCCGGCGGCGAGGAACTTGCCGTCTTTGTTCGCGTGCGCACTCGTAAAGGCGCCTTTGACGTGGCCGAACAATTCGCTCTCGATGAGATCATTCGGCAGCGCTCCACAAGCGACAGTCATTAACGGTTCATCACGACGGGGAGAGGCTTCGTGAATCAACTTGGACAAGTGCGTTTTGCCTGCGCCGGTCTCACCGATCAGCATCACGGTGACGTCGTATTCAGCGGCGATTTGGAGATCGACCAACATGCGACGCATGGCCGGGGTCTTTGTTTCGAATTGCCGCGACAAGCAGTCCGAAGCTTGGGGCGGCTTTGGAAGTTCTTCAGCCGCAGGTGATTCTTCAGCCGGCGACGGCGATGGCTCTGCATCGCCTTGATGGCCGAAATGCTCCGCCAATTGCGAGATTTTGTCGTACGCCACCAAACGCACCGAAGGTCCGCAGGCGACCAAGCGTTGAATTGGTTCTGGAACATTTTGGTCGGTGAGCAAAACAGTATTCAACTGTCCGTAATTCCCTAGCAACTCTTCCAGAAATGCGGCTTGGGCATGCCCGCCACCTTCGACCAAACGGAGATCGGCAATAAGTCCCTCTGGATCTGCTTCGGCCAAATAGGCCAACACTGCTGAGGAGCTATCGCACACTTCGACGTTAAAAATGTCGCCAAATTCTTGAACGACATCCGCTACGAAACTACTGTCAGGGGTCAATAATAGGATTTGGGGTCGACGTGTGATCATGAACTGGCCCGACGAAAAAGGAGGTGAATCTAGTCCCATTCTTCCATGATGGCCTTCCAACGAATGTGGGGGCAACCTCTTCTGTACAAATACAGTGCCAAAGTGTAAAGAAATTTAAACTGGCCTGCATAACTGTCATAGCAGAAATAGATTACGGCTTTTCCGCAGCCGAAAAACACGCGCGCGCTATGTTGCAGAATCACCCGAGGCAAGTGATAAAGTGTTGCCGAAACTCAACAGGCGTCGCAATCCGCAAACTTCGTTCCATCAAGTCAACTGAAGTGTGCAATCATGCGCGCTAAGCAGATGAATCGTTGCCTAGACGTAGCTGCCGATCGATCCATGCCTCATCCACAAATCGTCGCAGCAGCCATCGCAAAGATCGCTCCATAGCAGCCAACTCAGACGTCGTGGGCGGTGCATCGGAATTGTCGACTGACGTGACGCCGATGAGACTCATGCGCAGTGAGAGTTGATCGCCCTGAGCCATGAGGTTGAGTCGATCAAGCACGCGCTTGCTCCAGACGATGCCGAATTGATCGCGAAATTCAATCCACACACGGTCCAGCGGTACGCGGACGGCATAGGTCGGCCGCGCCACATACGTCGCCCACCAAATCGCCGCAATTAGGATCAGCGTTGCCAGGAGACGACATAGATCCGTCTCGGGTAACCAGGAAAACTCAGCGGACGCCGTCGGTGCGACCACCAACAGCAATGCCCCGGCTGTGAGTGCTGCCGCGATCGTGAATCTTGTTCCCAAATAATTTCCCAGCCCCATCACAACAACGAAGGCATACCCCACGACCATCGGTGTTTGCAGTAAGAATTCACCGTTGGCGAGAGTTTGAGAACCGGTGGCAGCCGCAGGCCAGCCGAACACGAGCAGGAAGGGCAACACGATAAACCAACTCCAAACGCGCGTGACCGGTCGCTGCGCGCCGAGTACGGCAATCGCCGGGCAGAGCATCAACAGTGCTGCGGCATACCAGACAAGTTGCACGATGCCGCGGTGCGTTTCAGCGGCTAATATTTGACCCGCTGCGGCAACCATCCAGACCGTTAAACCGACTCCCCCCCACCGCCAGGCGGAGATCAAAGTCGTGCGTTGCACAGCTGTGCGAGCCCGCCAATAGGGAATGCAAGTCGACGCGATCGCAATGAGGCTGAGGTATTCGATGAGGCGTTCCACGTGGTTGTGTCTCTAATAGCCTGCTCAATAAGCGAGTGCTTGGATACCACTTAACTTGGGGGTTGTGTGCCACTGGCAAAGCCAGTGGCACACCGAATTTGTGGCTGCCCTCAAAAATAGCCGCCGCTTACTTGTTGTGCAATTCATTCACCAGCACGCGTAAAAACGGCTCGACGTCGGTTACCAAGCCGACCGTTTGGAATGAGCCGCGATCCGAGAGTTTCGTAACCGTGGCTGGGTTAATATCGACGCAGACGACTTTCACCCGTGCGGGAAGTAGATTGCCGACAGCGATCGAGTGCAATGTCGTGGCGATCATCAAACAAAATGTCACATCATGTATCAGTTCCCGCATCCGTTGCTGAGCGACGAGTGTATCGGTGATCACCTCCGGCAATGGACCGTCATCACGAATACTGCCGGCTAAGACATAGGGGATGTCGTGTTGCACGCATTCGTACATGATGCCGCTTTTCAGACTGCCATTCTCAACAGCCGCCTTGATTCCCCCCGCACGACGAATGGCGTTGATCGAGCGGAGGTGATGTTCGTGTCCTTCGTCCATCACGTTGCCTTGCTCCATCGAAATTCCCAAACTGGTGCCGAAAAGCGACTGCTCGATATCGTGCGTTGCCAACGCATTGCCGGCGAACAGCAGGTCGACATAGCCTTCGCGAATGAGCGTGCTGAAATGGTCGCTGCTACCGGTATGCACAATCGCCGGTCCGCCCACGACGAGAATTTTTCCCTCACCGCGTTGGGCTTTACGCATTTCAGCAGCGACGTCGCGAACGAGAATCCCCTTTGGTTTTTCGCTGGAGACGGCGCTGTTCATGAAAGCAAAGGCCCCATTCGCCGACAATTCCCGCTTGAGTGGTTTCACACGGACCCCCAAACGGCCTACGACGATCCGGTCTCCCTTGGCCACTTGGCACATCGGCAGACAGTCGGCTGCGTCGCCAGCGGCGTTGATGCGGAGACCGCAGTCCATTTCTTGTGGGGAGACGTCAATCCAAGTGCCGTCGAGGCGCACTTGAGTGTCTTGATTGGTCGTGCAATAAAACCCGCTCGGGAACGCTCCGTCGATGTCGGCTTCGACGATCGTGCAGTCCTGTTGGTGCACCGGAACGGCACCGTGTTGACCGATGGAGGTGAGAATCGTTTCCAACAATTCGGCCGTTTCGGCACTGACCTTTAAGGTTGCCGAACTCGGATCGGCGCGCCGCTGTCCTATATCAATCTGCTTGATTTCAAACGTACCGCCCAACGTGGTGATTTCGTCAAGAATCTTCGGCAAGATCAGACTGTCCACGATGTGCCCTTCGAGCAACACGTCCTCGACAAACGTGGCTGCGGAGTCGCTCGCTGATTCGTCACTCATGATGTCGTCCGATTCGATTATTTTTACCAGTGTGGGAAAAACTACAGTGTGAGAAAACCGGTCCTCAACGCGACGCTTTCACGTCGTCGCCAATGCCGCTAACATACTGAACCATGTTCAGTAAAGTTCCGCCGTCTCGCGCGACCCGAATTGTACGTTTCGCACGGAATGGGATCAACGTGGATGATTCTCGGTCGCAAACTCGGTCTAAGAACCAGAGAGACTGTGCGAGCGAGTCGTGAACCGGTTTTTAGCGATCATTAACAAGACAGTGACGGACCATGGCCAAACAGAAAAAGACAGCGATTACTCCGACGCGGGAAGCGGATTATCCGGAGTGGTACCAGCAGGTGATCAAAGCGGCCGATTTGGCGGAACTCTCGCCGGTCCGCGGATGCATGGTGGTCAAACCATGGGGTTGGGGCATCTGGGAGAACATGCAACGTGTACTGGACGGCAAGTTCAAGGAGACGGGGCACGAGAACGCTTATTTCCCGCTGTTCATTCCGATGAGCTACCTCGAAAAAGAAGCTGAGCACGTTGAAGGCTTTGCCAAAGAATGTGCCGTCGTTACGCACCACCGCTTGGAACCGGATCCCGAGGGCGGTCTGCGTCCGGCGGGGAAGCTCGACGAACCGTTGATCGTACGTCCCACCAGCGAGACGATCATTGGCGAAATGTATGCCCGCTGGGTCCAGTCGTATCGCGACTTACCGATCTTGATCAATCAATGGGCCAATGTCGTCCGTTGGGAATTGCGGCCACGGATGTTTCTGCGAACGGCCGAATTTCTGTGGCAGGAAGGACACACAGCGCACGCCACCGAGGCTGAAGCTCGTGAGGAAACCGAGCAAATGCTGCATGTGTACGCCGACTTTGCTGAAAACTATATGGCGATGCCGGTTATCCGCGGTGAAAAAACCGCAGCGGAACGTTTCCCCGGAGCTGTCTCGACGCTCACCATCGAAGCCATGATGCAGGACCGCAAAGCGCTGCAATCGGGGACGTCGCACTTTTTGGGACAGAACTTCTCAAAAGCGCAAGGCATCAAATTCCAAAATCAAACCGGCGACGAGGAATTCGCTTGGACGACCTCCTGGGGAGTCTCGACGCGTTTGATCGGTGCTTTGATCATGACTCATAGCGACGACGACGGACTGGTACTGCCGCCGCGATTGGCACCGGCGCATGTCGTTGTGCTGCCGATTTATCGTAGCGACGAGGAACGCCAAAAGGTGCTCGCCTATTGCGAGAAACTCAAACAGGAGTTGGAAGCTCAGTCCTATGGCGGTGAGCCGGTTCGTGTGCGGATGGACGACCGGGATCTTCGTGGCGGCGAAAAGAACTGGCAGCACATCAAAAAAGGAGTTCCGCTGCGAGCCGAAGTCGGTCCACGTGATATCGAAAACAACTCGGTCTTTCTCGCCCGGCGCGATACAGGCGAGAAAGTCGGTATACCGCGGAACGAACTCCTGGGAACTGTCGGCGATATTCTGGGAGAAATCCAAGACGGCCTGTTTCAACGGGCGTTGGAATTGCGCGAACAGAATACACGGACGATCGACAATTTGGACGAATTCCGCGAATACTTCACGCCCAAGAAGGCCAACAAGCCGGAAATCCATGGTGGATTTGCGTTGTGCTACTTCGTCGATGAAGACCCTGCTGTGGAAGCGGAGTTGAAAAAGTTGAAAGTGACCGCCCGTTGTATTCCCTTGGATCAAGACGGCGAATCAGGGCAATGTCTGTTCACCGGAAAACCAACCACGACTCGCGCAGTGTTTGCTAAGGCATACTAAATTTCCCCGAGTCTTACGGCACCTTTCGGAAATTCGACCAACCCATCCTGTTGTTCTCGAGCGAAAAAACAGACAATGCTCGACGTGGCGATCATCGGCCTCGACTCGGCCTGGGAAACGACGTATCAACCGGCTTTGCAAGTGCTGCGCGACCGGATGCGAATCCGCGTCGTCTGGGATGCTGTCGCCACGCGCGCCGAACAAGCTGCTTCGGAATTCCAAGCAATCCCCTGCGCGGGAATTCACCGCGCCGTCGCCCTGCCCTCCGTCCGGGCGGTGTTGGTACTGGGGGATGCGTGGTGCCATGACGCGTTGCTGTCATTTCTGATGCAAAACGACAAACCCAGTTTTGTCGCAGATGGCACGCCCCTGCTGCGGGCAAGGGCGATCAACGATTTTACCAACAAAGACGTCCGCACGCCCATGATCGTGCCAGAACTTTCGTTGCGATATACACCGGCAACCAGTCGTTTGCGAGAATTGATGGCGACACGACTGGGCGCCGCCCGGGAGATCAACGTCCAAGTCGAATGCCCTGCCAACAGCGACCTGATGCAATCACGGTTACCGTTGATTGATTGGTGCCGGTATCTAGTAGGCAAGCAGGCCGTCACCCAAAGCGCCACGAACGAAACCTTACAGCTGGAATTCCCCCCGTCCCGTTCCCAGTCCGAGACGGCACTGGCCCGCATCACGCTGGTCGAGACTTCGACCGTTGCTCAGAACGTTTCCCAGTTCACAGCCACGATTCAATGTGAACGGGGGACCGCCAAGCTGCGCGGCACGCAGGAAATCACGTGGACGGACACCGAGGATCGACGCACCGAGATCCTGGAGGGTGAACGCGACGGCATGGTCGTGCTCCTCGACCTCTTCTGTCGCCGCGTAATGGGCGGACTAGTCCCCATCCCCACCATCGACGACCTCATCACGTCTGCTAATCTGGCGAAAGAAGCTTGATGGTGCGCAAGCTTATTTAGCCACAGATGAAACACAGATTGAACACAGATAAAAATAGAATGAAAACAGTTTACCGTTGATTGTTAGGGCGACGGTAATCAACGCTGTTTTCTAATTTCAATCTGTGTTTGATCTGTGTTCAATCCGTGGCTACGAAAACCTAACGCGTCGATTCAGTCCCATTCGCCTTGCAGCGTGAGCACCAGTCGACGTGAAGTGGCGTGGTCGCGGTGTTCACACAGGTAGATGCCTTGCCAAGTGCCCAGGCAAAGCTGGCCGCTGCTGACAGGGATTGTCAATGTGTTGCCCAGTAACGAGGCTTTGATGTGGGCCGGCATGTCGTCGGGGCCTTCGCAGGTGTGCACATACGGCCACGATTCGGGGGCGATTTTATTGAACGCCATTTCCAAATCGACCGGCACATCGGGATCGGCGTTTTCGTTGATCGATATCGAGGCGGACGTGTGCTGAATAAATACGTTCAGCAATCCGGCACGGACGTCCGCCAAATCAGGAATCGCCGCCACGACCTGCCGCGTCACCAAATGAAACCCCCGCGGCGCGGCCGGGAGCGTGAGCTGGTATTGTCGTATTTCCATAATGCACTCGTTGATAATTAAAAAACGCTAGCTTAATTTCAAATCTAACCAACCAGAACACATCGCTGCAACACGTTTAACCTGAAGGGGTTTGACATCATAGCCCAGGATAAGCGGCAACGCCGCGCCACCCTGGGAAACAGTCCGTTTTAAACGCCCGAACCCTGAAGGGGTTCGACATCTCGAACGCCGCCGTTTATTTGGCAATCCCACGGTTGAGCAACCCCTTCAGGGTTGTGTTTGGTTTCTCTCCGTGACCCAGGGTGCGCTCACTACGTTCGCGACCCTGGGCTATGATGTATCACGCCTTCGGCGTTTCTTTTGCGAGTCGCCCCACTACTCCCGAAATGCGAAGCTAAACAACTCCGCGTCCCGCAAATGAAATCGTAGGCAAATCGGTTCTCCCGTCAGTGAGGCGAGCGTTTCTTTGGAAAAACCGACGTCGGCTCGCAGTTCATCTCCTTGAAATGGTTTGGGGCGGGAATAGTCCGACAGCGGGCGGCCGTGCACGTCGCACAACTCGACGATCACCATCCCTTTGCCGCGTGTGCGGGCGTTGATCTCTAATTTCGATCCGGTGAATTGGATCGGCACCGTCGTCAGCACCCCACCAGCAGCGGGACCATCGGCCGAGACAAAGCGGTCCAGCTTCCAGGTGGCCAGTCCGATACTGCCGGTGAACTCACTCATCCTCCCGGTCCCCTCCGCACGATACAAACAGGGCGTCCCGTGCGTATAGTTCGCGCCGCCATAATACAGTCGGATTTCGTCGCCAACACGTATCGCTTCGGATGGCGTGGTGAAGAATCCGCTGTCCCACTCCCCCACCCTGCCCCGTGGAACGCATGGGGTGCGAAAGGGGCGTTCCCAATTCACCAAGTCCCGCGTGACCGCCAGTTGTAACTCGCCCGGTCCTTCGTGATTGCCATAACGCGCATTGTTGTTCACGGTGAAGACCCACGGAAAACCGAGCGTGCAACTCTCCGCTTGATACACGCCGACACCGTAGAATTCCGTCCGCATCAATTCAGGATCGTCTGGCTGGTCCAAGATGGGACGCACTTCTTCAATCCGAGCTAATGATCCCGCGTCGTCGCGCAGATCGGGTTTCAATATGTAATACGGCACGGTCCATTTCAAAAAATCGTCGCTGGTACTCAGGGCAAAACAGCGGCGGACCTGCGTGCCGACCTTGGTGCTATGTTTGGGAAGGGCGACATATTTTTTGCGGACATGATCGTAATAAGCGGTCAGCACGTCGCTCGACCGACAAATCGGCTCTTGGCTCTGGCGGGTCCAGTTCAAGCCGTCGGGCGAAGTGTAGGTGTGCGGGCCGCCGGCCGGTTTGGGTTCGTTGATCCAACAGACCATTTTGTAGCGTCGCGCGGGATCGGGATCGTTGTTGTCCTTCATCACGCTGGCCAACAGGGCGTTGGAGACGACGTTGGTCTTGCGGCCATCCTTGGCGGGGAGCGTGCCGACCAGCGGTTTTTCCCAGGTGATGCCATCTTTGCTGGTCGCGTAGCAAGTCACGTAATGGTCATAACTTTCCGTCGGCATCCCCAGATACCACATCTTGAAGAGCTGTTCCTCGTTGTCGAATAATACGTTTCCATAGATCTCAATCCGCCATCCTTCCCAAGGCTGATCGGCGCGAATCAGAGGATTCTGGGAATGTTTCTCCCCAGGATGCAGCGTGAACGCCACGTTTTTCGCATCGCGGACCAGGACTTGATCCACGAACAATTGTGCGCGATTTCCAACGTCAAACGGCGAGTCAGCTGCGCGGGCTACAAGTGCCGGCGCAGCGAGAGTATTGAGCAAAACGGCAGCGAACAACAGCGGGCGAATCGGCACGACGGCACTCCAGTGGAATCCAGGTGAATCAACAGCAACGGCCAATCGATTGTCAGGCCCCTTTGGCCGGTTGTCAACGCGACCGCACGTTCGCCGCTTTCCACAATTCCAGTGCGCATGTTAGGATGAACACCAAAGCCGTAGGGCAGGCTCCCGCCTGCCAGGATTCAAGCGGTGCGTACCTCTCCAAAAACGGCAGGCGGGAGCCTGCCCTACCAATTGACAGAACACCATCCAACCGGGACAGACCGATGGCTCTTGAGCGTGTAACTGAATTACCGGAACTTCCTGCACGCAAGACCGACTCACACAAAGGGTCCTTCGGCCGCGTGTTGTTGATCGCCGGCAGTCGGGGGATGAGTGGAGCGGCGTGTTTGAGTGGAATGGGTGCGCTGCGCGGCGGCGCGGGGCTGGTGTTTGTGGCAGTCCCCAGCGGGATTGTGTCGATTGTGGCCGGCAGGGAACCGTCGTATTTGAACATCCCGCTTCCCGAAGATGAAGCGGGGCGTTTGCATGCATCCGCGACCGAAACACTTCAGGACGAAGTGACCAAACCGGATGTGATCGCTATCGGCCCTGGCTGCGGTCAGTCCCAGGCAGTCACTGATATTGTGACGTGGCTGTATCGCGACATCGACAAACCGCTGGTCGTTGACGCCGACGGGTTAAATGCCCTATCGACGCTGGATACCTTGCCGCCCGCTGCAGGGCCACGAATCTTGACGCCGCACCCTGGGGAATTCGCCAGGCTGACAAGAACGGACATCAAAACCGTGCAACAGGCGCGGGAAGAAATGGCGACCGAATTCGCAGCAGCGCATGGCTGTGTGGTGCTATTAAAAGGAGCCGGAACGATCATCACCGATGGCCACCGCGTTGCCGTGAACAGCACAGGCAACAGCGGCATGGCCACCGGCGGTTCGGGAGACGTTTTGACCGGCCTGATCGCGGCGTTGTTAGCGCAAGGCCTGCCGGTCTTTGAAGCGGCACAACTCGCCGCGCATCTGCATGGACTGGCGGGTGATTTGGCTGCCGCTGAGTTGAGTGAGCCGGGGTTAATTGCTTCGGATTTACCGCGGTATTTGCCAGCGGCGTGGTTGCGGGTGTTGGCTAAGTGAATCGTTCATAACGACTGCCAGTCTGCTGTGGACATATTGGAGGCACCCATGAAGAGCGTCGTTGTGACGATAATGATTGCCCTACCTGCAATCATCGTAATCCTCCCCTTGGCGATTTATGTCTATTCTGTGTGGATCCAAAAGCAAACGGACGCCCGAATTCGACGCGCAGGAGGACCTCGCACGTTGAGCGAAATCAAAGCGGCGATTGGCCAGAGGCCGTATTCGCTGGTGAGTATCCCGAATGAGTCGGGCAAACCTGAAGTTTGGATCTGCCTGTGTGACGTTGGACCGTGTGACATACTAGAGGTCGCAGATCAGACGAGATCGCAAAGAGATGACGTCCGCAAAGCCGTTGAGGGTCTATTCAATGAGTTTCAGAAGAAACTTGAAACGGTGGAAAGCAAAATGAACTTAGACTTCAAGGGAGACAGGTTACACCCTGTGCCGTTTTCTGGCGGTACGCTGGACTACCTGGAGGATCACATTGGCTTTCCTGCCATTCGAAAAATCGACTTGTGCCTGATCAATTAAAGCGAGCGGTTCAAATTCCAGCCCGCCAATGGTAATGTCGAACTTAGTTTGGCAATTGCTACAGGGGCTTGCCTGTCCTCCGTTAGTAAACAATCCAGGACACTCGCAATGACGCTCGAAACAATTCGCTTCACTCTCCTCAGTTGGCCGTTGTCCGTGTTTTGCGTAGGCATGATTGGGTCCGCCATTCTAGCGGACGAGCCGCGTAACTCATCACACAAAATGCCGCCCATTCGCTTAAGCGCGCGGCACGTCGGGGAATATGCGGCTGTCCCCTGGTCAGAACCGGGAGCGCCGATCGCGCCGGGATCGCGCGAGGATCGTGTGCGCGATCTCAATCTCGGCGTTTCCTCAGTGAACCTCACCGATGATATGTCGGACGCCTTTCTCAGCTCGTGGGCGACGCGTGCGCGTTGGGCGAGGGAACAAGACAAAGCATTCCTGCCCCGCATCTATTTTTGGGACGGGACCGACCGCTTCAAGGGTCCGCTACGAGATATCGAGGTGTATTGGAAGCGGTTGGACACGTTTCTGGCCGCCATGAATTTGCAGGACTTTGCGGGGATCGTGCTGGCGGAGGAGAACATTCACTACGCGGGACGCCCGGAGGTCCTCAGAGAATTGTATCGACGCGTCAAAGAGAAATACGACGTCGCCGTTTGGCAATGGTGGTCGCCCATGAGCTCAGTTCCTTCGTCGGGCGGCTGGATTCCAGCCGATGGATGGGTCATCGATCTCTATTTCCTGTCGCAACCCACGTTTCGCCGGATGGTACGCAAGTACCTGATCGCCGGCGTCCCCTTGGTCGTCATGCCCTGGGCTGCGCAAATGGACCTCAACAAGGAAATGACCGAAGGCGAGTGGGCCGTCAATACGGCGCAGTTGGACACGGCGGTGGAGTTCAATTTGCCGGTGGCGTTTTTCTGGATATATGGCACGAGCGCCAATTTCGGCGGCAATCGCGGAGAACCGCAAACGGAGATGGATCGGATTAACCACTGGGTGTGGGATCACATTGAGCGCGTCCACAAACTGCCGTACGATTTCATGGGATTCGACTCGGCCGATTTGGGAACAGGTGATCTGCTGGAGATCGGACCGACGGTAGGAGATCGACTGGTGTTTGGTGATGGGTTTGCCAACGAGAAGTGCATTGATACCGCGTCGATGACCGGATTTCGAAACTTCGTCATGGATGGGGAGACATTGGCCGTTCGCGGATTCCGCGGCCGCGATATCAACAGTACGCTGGAGTACCGTTTCCAAGGCGATCTCCTGGCGCAGCAACCCACAGTAAGTCTCGACGTGATTGCCAAGCCTGAATTGAATGGGAAAGTCGAACTGGCATTATCCGCGGATGGGAACAATTGGATAACCGCCACTTCCGAATTCAAGGATGGGGTGCAACAACTCAAGCTGGCATCCTCCGCAGAGAGTGAATTCGCACACCTCCGCGATTTTCGCGTGCGGGTCCGCATCACGGGAAAGTCGTCGCCCGATGAATCGCCCTCGGTGCGGATCGATAATTTACGAATCGAAGCGGGCTTGACTGCACCGGAGGAAAAGCTGGTTCGCCTAAAGCCCACCGACAACGCCGGCAGCCACCTGGAATATGACGAACAGTTTCTCTCACAAAAATACCGCTGGCTCGCCAACTTGACCAACGAATCGCACATCGAATGGTCGAATGGACAAATCGGCGTCCGCATGCGTCCGGGCGGATCAGCAGGGATACTGGTCTGGAAAGTCACTAACGCCGATCCGTTGCGGAATATTAGAGTGCAAGTCGAGGGGCACGCCAATCCGATTCACCTGGGGACGAATCACTACGTCGATATATCGACCGATGGCGAGCATTGGAGCCACGAAGTGAATACGACCGGAAAACCGGGCGACGTGAACGGCTGGGTCAAGGAACACCTGACGATCGATGCCAGCGGTGATCCCGAGTTCCAAGGCGTGCGCGAATTCTACGTGCGCATCCGCATGAACGCCCAGAGCTACTCGAAGGAACACCCGAACCTATCCAGCGTCATCCGTCGTCTGCTCATCAGCGCCGAAACGACCGAGGAATAGTGGCTGCGATCGACCACAAGTGCTTTCGTCTCAAGGACTCGAAGAAGGTTGCGTGGACAATCGGGCTCTTTGATTCAACCAGTGAGCGAGCAAGCTGCGCAGGCCCCGTTTCGCGTTGGCAATTTTGGCCCTGGATCAGCAAATGCGACCGGCGGGACGCTGATCGACATTGTTTACGTATAACGGTCACCGGCGAGACCGTTGAAGTCGTAGATCGTTTCTTCTTGGTAGCCGATCATGAACGGGCGATAGCCGTAGGAGGCGCCGAAGTGCCAATACTGCTTAAACGTGTCAGCTCCGGTGCCGCCCCACATATGGTCGCGGGAGCCGTCGGCACCACCGTTGAGGTAATCATTGCCGTCTTGCCCCTTGATGTAGTCCGTGCCCTGTTCGCCGTATAGGTGATCGACACCCAAGTTGCCCAGTAAGGTGTCGTTGCCATATCCACCCTTCAAGAGGTCGTTGCCTTGGCCACCCGCCAACCAATCGTTACCCTCCAAGCCTATGATGAGGTCGTCACCGTTTTCCCCAAACAACTTGTCATTGCCCTCTTGGCCGGAAATCGCATCGTTGCCGGCGCGGCCCCAAATTCGATCGATGCCGGCACCGCCAAAGAAATAATCGTCGTCTTAGCCGCCATAAATGCGATCGTCACCCGTCCCCCCTTTCACAAGGTCTGCGCCACGATTGCCGCGGATCGAGTCATTGCCCGCGTCGCCGACGCGATAGTCGTCGCCGCGATTACCGTAGATCGTGTCGTCGCCATCCTTGCCGAAGATACTGTCGTTGCCGTCGCCGCCGAAGATTTCGGAGATCTTTTCGGTACTGTTGTAAATCACTTCGTCGCTGCCGGCACCGCGAATACGGATGAAGTGGATATCATCAGAATTGAACCTCACATGCCGCGACTCGACCCAGCCGGTCCCTTCGACGAATTCATACGCCTTGACGTGGATTGTCTACCTGCTGTCGTCATAATAAACACTCAGCTTGTCGCGATCGGCAGAGCCGATGACCTCCAAATTGGAACCGTCCTGATAAATGTCGACACTACCCGCCATCAGCCTGCGTTCTTCGACCTGCTCCAGTGACAATGTCCGCAGTTGCCACTTTGTCGCCAACGGTAGATTCGACGAAAATTGCTCATATCGTTCCATTGTTATTGATTGAATTCAAGTATGCAGATTGAAAAAATCTCACGCGTACCGGTCGCCGGCGAAGCCGTTGAAGTCGTAGATCGTCTCTTCCGAATAACCGATCACAAACGGGCGGTTGCTGTTGGCGGAACCAAAGTGCCAGTATTGTTCGAACGTATCGGCTCCCGTGCCACCCCACAGGTAGTCACGTTTGCCGTCGGCACCACCGTCTAGGTAGTCATTGCCGTCTTGACCTTTGAGGTAATCGGTGCCTGCTTCGCCCTTCAAGCGGTCGTCGCCCGAGTTCCCCAACAAAGTGTCATTGCCGTTGCCGCCTTTCAAAAGGTCGTCACCGTGGTCGCCCGCCAACCAGTCGTTGCCGCCCATACCGAACAGACTGTCGTTACCGGCTTCGCCGTAGAGCTTGTCGTTCCCATCGTGGCCGATCAGTGCGTCGTTGCCGTCGCGACCTTTGATCGTGTCATTCCCGGCGGCACCCATCAAAATGTCGTCACCCCGGCCACCGACCACATAGTCATTACCCGTACCGGCATCAACAACATCGTTACCCTTGTTACCTTTGATGTAGTCATTGCCGTCGTCACCGCGGAGATAGTCGTCACCGCTGTTGCCATAGATCGTGTCGTCGCCATCTTTACCGTAGATCGAGTCTTTGCCGCCGCCGCCGTAGATCCAATCATCGCCTGCACCGCCAAAAATCTCCGATTGTTTTTCCGTGCTGTTGTAAATCACATCGTCACTGCCGGCACCGCGGATGCGGATGAAAGAGATATCATCTGCGTCAAATTCCCGATGCTGCGACTCAACCCAATTGCCGCCGACATACTCATAGGCCCTGACGTGGATAGTCTGCCCGCTGTCGTCGTAGTGCACGCTCAATTTATCGCGGTCCGCGGTACCGATGACTTCCAGGTTCGCGCCGTCGAGATGAATGTCGACACTGCCCGCCATCAGTCGGCGGTCTTCCAAGTTTTCAAAATTCATGGAACGTATGTTGTTACGGTGCGTGCGGTGAGACATAGAACGTCCTTTGGTGGGAAGAATAGTTGGAGCGTCTACTGCGGAAAACCACCGGCAATTGCCAAGCGTTTGCGTATCGCGTGAGAACCGTGGGATTGAGAAAGCCACCGTGAGAGAGCATGTGGCCAAACTGCGTTCACCTGGAGGATCACAACTCCTCCAGAAAACCGGGCACGTTTTCTTCCGTTTTCCATAAAACAACCACAAGCTGTTACCTGCATGACACTTAAGACGTCTCAGAAATTGTATGATTCTCTCCCGCGAGCCTCGGAGGTCCCCGCGAATCAATTTCACCCCCCTTTGACTCTCAACCCCCGCTTTGTTGTAATAACCCCATAATCAACAACAAAGAGAAGGCACAGCGACCAACGAGAGCGGCAGAGGGTTCTCGAGCGGAAGCTCGCACAAAGCGGCTGTGCCGCCGCATGGATGAAATGAGGGCGTGGGATGGGACGGGTTTGGCGTTTTGCGCCCTATGATCAAGCAGCGGCGCGGCAATTGAGCGGCACCACACAACTTTCGCCGTTGGCCGCTCAGGTGCTATACGGGCGCGGCTACGAAACCGCTGAAGCGGCCCGCGGTTTCTTGGATGCGAAGTTGTCGGATCTGCATCCCCCCGAAGCGCTTCCGGGTGTTCCAGAAGCGACTGATCGAATTCTCAAAGCCATCAGCGAGAACCGTCGCATCACGATTTACGGTGATTACGACGTCGACGGCGTGACGGCGACCAGCTTGTTGTGGCATTGTCTAAAACTGGCCGGCGCGGATGTGCATTATTATGTGCCGCATCGCCTGGAAGAGGGATACGGCCTGAATTGCGAAGCGCTCAAATCGATTCATGACGATGCACCCCATTCGCTCGTCGTGACGGTCGATTGCGGCATTGCCAGCGTTGAAGAGGCGGCCTATGCCCGTGAGTTGGGACTGGAATTGATCGTCACCGACCACCATCAATTCGCCAATTCACTGCCCGAGGCCGCTTGCCTGGTCCATCCTCGTCTGCCGGAAACTGATTATCCGTTTGGTGATCTGTGCGGCGCGGGTGTTGCGTTCAAATTGGCTTGGGCGATTTGCAAACGGCTGGGGGATGGCAAAAATGCTTCGCCGCGAATGCGGGAATTCCTGCTGGATGCCGTGGGGTTGACCGCTATCGGGACCATCGCCGACGTTGTCCCACTGGTGGGCGAAAATCGTGTGATCGTAAGGTATGGATTAAACAGCCTACTGGATCGCGCCAATATCGGTCTCAAGGCGCTGATGCATATTAGCGAACTGAATAACAATCGTCTGCTCGATGCCGAGGATATCGGCTTTGGTCTCGCCCCCCGTATCAATGCCGCTGGAAGGCTGGGGCAAGCGCGGTTAGCGGTCGAATTGCTCACGACTGATAAGACAGATCGCGCGGTCGCTTTGGCGGATTACTTGAATCAACAAAACGAAATGCGAAAAACCGTCGAACGGCGGATGCTCAAGCAGGCCAAGGAACAGGTCACGGCAAATCCTGACTGGGATAATGCCCCCGCACTCGTTCTGGCCGATCCCGATTGGCATGCGGGTGTAATTGGCATTGTCGCCGGGCGGGTTGCCAGCCACTTTGCGCGGCCGGCAATTATGATTTCAATCAACAAACAGGACCAAACCGGCCAAGGCTCCGCCCGCACGTTTGCCGGATTCGATCTGCATGCAGGATTGAGTTCCGCATCGGAGCATCTGATCAAATTTGGAGGGCATCAGGCTGCCGCTGGATTACGGATTCATGCCGATAACCTCGACGATTTCCGCGCTGCCTTTTGCAATTACGTTTCCGGGAACCACGAAGTCACCGAGCGGGATTTGGAAATCGACATCGACGCCGAAGTCCGTTTAGCAGACCTCACGCACCGCGCGGTGACCGAACTTGATAAGCTCGGCCCGTTCGGACAAGGCAATCCGCGTCCCGTGCTGGCCTGCACCAAAGTTGAACTGACCGAACCGCCGCGAAAAATGGGAGGCGGAGATCGCCATCTCTCGCTGCGCGTCCGACAATATGGCCGCGTTATGCGGGGGGTCTCGTTCGGCAACGGAGAGTGGGCCGATGAAATGGCCAAAGTCAACGGGCCAATTTCGATCTGCTTCAAACCCACCATCAACCGTTTTCGCGGCCAAGAAAATGTCGAGTTCCATTTAGTCGACTGGCGCGCAGAAGCAGAAGAGGCCGCTGCAGCGCCGACCACAGAGGCGGTCGCACAGAAGTCCGCCAGTAGATGAAAATGCCCCCAGGGTGGCGAGGCTTTGCCGCTTCCCTTGGGCTATGATGTTCAACCCCTTCGGGGTATTTTTTTCGACACTCAGGCGTCTTTGATTGAGCTGTGAACTGATGAATCTGGAATCCAGTCGGCAAGCATTGATCACCACGCTCAAGCGAGATGGGATTTCTAGCCAAGCCGTTTTGGAGGCAATCGCCGAGACACCGCGTGAGCGGTTTATGCCTGAAACCGTTCGCAACAAAGCGTACGAGAATATCGCTCTGCCCATCGGCGACGGGCAAACCATCAGTCAGCCCTATATTGTGGCCTTGATGACACAGGCGTTAGAATTAACCGGCCGCGAAAAAGTGCTGGAGATCGGCACCGGTAGCGGATATCAGGCGGCGATCCTTGCTCAATTGTGCCGCGAGGTGGTCACTATCGAACGCATCGCCAACCTCTCCCGCCATGCGCAGGTCGTGCTCGATTCATTGGGCTACGACAACATCGAGTACCACGTCGCCGACGGCACATTGGGGTATCCCGACGCAGGCCCCTACGACGGCATCCTGGTCACTGCCACCGCCCCCAAACTCCCGCAAGCGTTGTGCGAACAACTCACCCTCGGCGGCCGCATGGTCATCCCGCTGGGTGAAGAGAAGGTGCAGGAACTGAAACTCATCACCCGCGGCACCGAAGGTTTGCGGGTGAAGAAACTGTGCAACGTGCGGTTTGTACCGTTGATCGGCGAACAGGGTTGGGACGACGGTGAATCCCCCGGTGAATCCCCCGGTGAATCCGAGGACTGATGAGACATGCATTGCACGCCGTTTGATGGCTACCCGCACATCGCCGACAGCTCGCGCAAATAATCCAGTGCTTCGTCGACATCCGGAGCATCGTAGGCCGGTTCGCGGCCGGCATCGTCGCACTCCTCCAATAGCATCAGTTCTTCGAAATCCTCCGAGGCTTCTAAGCGGCGACGGGCGCGGGCGCCGATGCTGCCGTCAGCGACCGCATGCGCTTCCATGTGATGCTCGATCAGCCAAGCGGTCCGCGGCGTGATGTAATCGGCCAGTGCTTCCAGCCCTGCGGACACATGGTCGTCAGGATCGATCCCCTTACCCACGTCATGCAACAGTGCCGCCAGCAGAAACTCTTCGTCGTAGGGACGTTCTTCGCGGGCGATATCGAAGACCTGCAAGCTGTGGTATAGCACGTCCCCCTCGGGATGGTATTTTTTGGACTGCTTCACCTGCTCCAACGGGACGAGCAGCATCTCGTAAATCTGAAAGCGATCGACCCGTTCCTCCACCTCGGCCACCGCTTCGTCGAGATCCAAACTGGGATACTCCACAGCAAGAAACAGTTCCAACTCCGCAATACTGGCCCGCTCGATGGCTTTGCCGGTCACGGAACTTTTGAAGACGTAATGCGCCTGCTTCGACGCATAGATCGTTAGTTCAAAGTGAAACTGGTCGTGGAAATGCAGGTGATTGAAGACCCGCTCCTCGCCATGCTTGCGGACCTGCTTGCGCTCCAGGTCGTGTGGAATACCTTCTTCGCGCAGCACCGCTACGACCGCCTCGACGCTGTCGGAAAAGATATGGATGTCGATATCCGACCCGCGCCGCACATGACCGGTCATTACGCTGCCGATGAGCCGAGGGCGGAACCGCTCCAACAGCCGCATGACTCTCAAGGCGGCGACGCGCATCTCGCGGAGGTTGGCGGTCCGCTGGTCCCCCTCATGCATACGGGCGAAGCTTTGAATGGCTTCGCGGATTTCGGCATTGCTGGGCAAGTCGCGGGGCTTAACCCAGCCGCGACACAACTTGCGACCCGCCTTCATTTTGGCGGTGTAATATTCGGATTCTTGCCGGGAATACATCAGACGGGCCGCTTCATAAGCGATTTCCCGTCGCAGCTTGTCGCTGGGCATTGGTGCAGGCGCGACCATGTTTTCGCGCCGGGGATCTGGGGATGAGTAGGCAGTAGACAGAGGGCAGTAAAAAAAGTGGCCGGTGGCCAGTGGTCAGTGGCCAGAGGTTGGCTCATTGTGGCCAAACGGCGTAGGTGCGCCAACCCTACAGCCTTTGGTCTATAGCCTAATCCCTCAAGCCTCACGTCTCACGCCTGTTGCCCGGGAACTGAATCGACTAGGTCTTGGACTAGTTTGACCAGTACCTCGTGCGTGCAGTGCATGTCGATTTGTTCGCGGCCGGATTGGCCGGCTTGGGAGCGGAAGCGTTGTAGGCTGACGCCGCTGGGGGCGTGGAGGACTGCTTCGTAAAAGACCGTGTCGCCATCCTGCTTGCCGGGCGGCGTGGAACGGACGAGGACTTTTTTCTGCTTTTCGTCCTTTTCGAGAGCGCCCATGTTTTCCAGCAGATAGGTGAGTCGATTGCAGATATCGTCAGCCCATTCTTGAACCTTATCGAAGGCGACGTTTTCCAGGCGATCGGCCTGCAGCCGCAATTCGCGAATCGAGCAACTCATGCGGTCCACGACCGTAAAGTCGACTTCCACGCGAACATCTTGGGAGGTCCAGATGGCGCAAGTCGGCTGTTCGGAGGAATATCCGTGCAAGCTTGTCAGCGATTTTAAGACTTTAGTGGAGAGGGTCATGATGACACCATTGGATAACGAATATGAACAGCAGGTTGTCAAGACTTGGGATTGCTCTCGTGTTCCGAACCGTCGAAGGAAAGGACGGTTGGTGTCTCGTCCACAACCGTTTCGATATGCACCGGTCGGGACCAAAGTTTTTCTAAGTTGACGAGCGTGTCTTCCGCATAGTCTTGTTTTAATTCCGTCCCTTGAAACCTGTGAAATAAGTAGAGTTCTCCTCGATTGCGATAGTTACCGTCGAGGACATGGATAAACGGACGACCGTGATTAGTCAGGTTGTTTAACAGTTGTTGTTTGATGGTATTGAATTCGCGGTCAGCAATTTCGTAGTAATTCGTATCTTCATTGTACCGATATTGAAAGAAATTCTGTTCGATACAAAATTCAGGTGTGAGAAAATTGTCGATAAACGTGACATCGTTGTGAACCCGGCGCACCTCGAAGATCTTTTCGCGGCCCTTGCCCAACTTCTGGTCCCACTTGGCCTTGTCGTGCATGTCGTCGCACGCTTCGTATTCCGGACCGAATTTTCCTTGGTCCCAGCGGCGTTCAATATCCTTGAACAGCTCGATGCCCAACTTATAAGGGTTGAGCCGATTGCGGCTGGTGGCCATGGTTCCGCTGTGGTGATCCGCGTACTCAATTACCTCGGCGTCGGTCAAACCGTGTGAGGTCATGATTTTGCTGTGCCAATAGCTGGCCCAGCCTTCGTTCATGATCTTGGTTTGTCCTTGCGGTAGAAAATAATACGCCTCGTTACGGATGATTGACAAGACGTCATGTTGCCAACTTTTTAGTGGGGCGTGTTCGAGCAAAAACAGCAGTACGTCGCGCTGGGGAGTATCGGGAAAAGAGCGGCTTTTCTCCTTGTTTTCCTGTGTTTTACGTTCTTCATCCGCTTCGGCTTGCAACACATCCGGCGGATTGATGTAGGGGTCCATGTACCCTTTTGAGGGGAATTTCCGGGTCGACTCTTGCGAATCCTCATCTTCGTTGTCCGGTTTCGGCGGAGCCTCTTCTTGTTGTTTTTTGACGTGCGGTAAATGCGAGTCGATCAAATCTTCTAACGACAAGCAGGCGTCGATAAATTGTTCGACCGTTTCACTTCCGTAGCGATCGACGTAGCGTTTCACGCGACTGGCGTGGTTGGCCATTTGGTCGAGCATCTTGCGATTCGTTGGCGAAAACCACGCATTGTTTTTGAAGAAATCGCAGTGGCCATACACGTGGGCGATGACCAGTTTTTGATCCGTGATTGAATTGCAAGAGAGCAGATAGGCGTAACAGGGATCGGTGTTGATCACCATTTCGTAAATTTTCTGCAGACCGTACGTATAGCCTTTCATCAATTCGTCGTATTGCGCGCCGAATCGCCAATGCGGATAGCGCGTGGGGAATCCGCCATAGGCGGCGATCATGCTCAGTTCTTCATAGCTCACGAACTCGAAGATCGTGTCATAAAAGTCCAAACCATAATTCGCCGCATGCGCCTCCATCTCGCACTGGATGGCGGCGATATTCGAGGGCAATGGTCGATGTGTGGAGACGGGCATGGATGATTTGGCTTTAGGCTGTTGTCCGTAGATTTATGAAAAACGTTCGTCGAGCAGGCTCCCGCCTGCCGGCACAACTCCTAGTCACTTCCCTTTTCCCAAAAACGACTTAATGGATTCGTAAATCGCTTCTTTATTTTCTATTTCCGAAAGAACCACGTTGTCGTGCTGTTCGCGCACGTCTTGAAGTTCACGAATGAACTCGCCCGAACCGTAGGGGCTTTCGACTTGGCCGTAACAGAACAAATTGCAGTGGGGGACGATGTTCTCGGTGAGGATCTCTAGGCAATCGCGGTTGTCTTCGCCCCAGTTGTCTCCATCGGAGAACTGAAAGACGTAAATATTCCAATCCGTGGGATTGAAGTCGCGTTGAATCAAACTCTGCACCACGTTGTAGGCTGAGGAAATTCTGGTCCCGCCGCTTTCACGCGTGTGATAAAACGTGTCTTCGTCGACTTCGCGAGCGACCGCATCATGGATTACATAACGCGTTTCGATGCCGTCGTATTGGTTTTGCAACCAAGTGTCGATCCAAAACGCTTCGATGCGGACGATTTCCTTTTGGTCGTCGGTCATCGATCCGGAGACGTCCATGACATAGATGACCGCTGCGTTGGTTTCTGGTTCATCGGTTGTCTTCCAACTGCGATACAACTGGTCGTCGCGCGTGGGGATGATGACTGGACGCTGCGGGTCGTAGTCATCCGACGCAATCAGCCGTCGCAGCGCTTTTTTATAGGTCCGTTTCAAATGCCGCAGGGAGTTGGGACCGGTCGTGCGAATGCTCGTGTAGCGGTCCTTCTTGGTGGTAATGTTGTTTTTGCCTTTGGGTTCGATACGGGGTAGTTCCAGTTCCTGCCCCAACATTTCCGCCAGCTCGTCCAAGGTGACTTCGACCTCGCGGATATGACCGCTGCCCGGTTGATCGCCGGCTTGGCCTTGTCCGTCCCCGTCGTCCTGCCCCCGTCCGATCGGTTGCCCGACGTCGCCGTCTCCTTGTCCCACTCCGCCGGCTCCTTTTTGGCCATGTTGAAAATGCGGGATTTCGATATTCGGGACGGGAATGCTGACATAGTCTCGACCTTTGCGGCCGATCATCTCTCCGTGTGTGATATATTTTCGCAACTGCCGACGGACTTTACCGCGCACAATATCCTTAAATCGCGATAAGTCTTGATCGATGTTGCGGGACATGAGTCGGCCTTGCGCGAAACTGCCTAGAACCAGTTTTAAAACCCGGTTGCGCTTGTTCTCGAAACGTTCAGATTAGTGTCAGTGAGACGCGACAGAGGGTTTTGAAACGACTTGTAGAGAAGATTGCCGCCGGTGAGGAGTCGTCTGACGACAATGGATTGGAGCGACCGGCGACGTGACCGAACGAGTCCGCCGCGAATACCGTAGGAGGACGGAACGGATATTCGCGGGAACTCATGAAAACTTATTGACTCGTACGGCTATTCGCTCTTGGCGTCGCCCCGAGCGAAAATACTCGCCACATACTGCAATACGTCGGTGGCCGATTCTTCGTTGTATCCAAAGTCACGGATCAGTCGGCCTTTGACGATGTCAATTTTGACCTGCGTGTCGGCATCGACCACATTGGACACCAAACTGGTGAGTTTGATCGTATCCTTCTGATCCTCGAATAGTTTCAGTTCCAACGCCTTTTGCAAACGTTCATTCGTTTTGTAATCAAACTGCTTGCCGTCCAACGACAGAGCGCCGATGTAGTTCATAATTTCCCGGCGGAAGTCGTCTTTGCGAGTGTCGGGAATATCGATCCGTTCTTCGATGGATCGCATCAGACGTTCGTCCGGTTCTTCGGACTGGCCGGTGAACTTGTTTTTGACGGTCTCTTTTTGGGTATAAGCTTTGACATTGTCGATATAGTTCGAGCACAGCCGCCCCAATGACTCTTCGTCAGCGGCGATGGCGCGTTGAACTTCATTTTTGACGATGTCGGTATATTCTTCCTTAACGACGGCTATCAAATGCCGATAATTTTCACGAATCTCCTCGTTGGGGATCAGCGAATGATGCTTCAACCCCGCTTCGAGTTCGTTGAGAATCATGAACGGATTCAGACTCGTGGCCGCGCCGTTGGCGACCAAGGCATTTGAGACCTTATCCTGAACATAACGCGGGGAGATCCCGTTTAGTCCTTCGGACTTGGCCTCGTTCCGCAGGTGTTCGATGTTGTCGAGCGTGAAGCCCGGTAGCGACTTGCCGTTGTACAACTTCAATTTCTGCATCAACGTCAGGCCGGCGTTTTTCGGTTCTTCTAAGCGGGACAACACCGCCCACATCGCTGCGATTTCTAATGTGTGCGGCGCAATGTGTTTGCCGCGAACACGTTTGGTATTGTAGTCCTTCTCGTAGATGCGGATTTCTTCGGAGAGTTTGGTCACGTACGGAATATCGATTTTCACCGTCCGGTCGCGCAGGGCTTCCATGAACTCGTTGGACTGCAATTTGCGATATTCCGGTTCGTTGGTATGCCCAATGATCACCGTGTCGATGTCGGTCTGAGCGAACTTCTTCGGCTTGATCTTGTGTTCTTGGGACGCACCTAACAGGTCGTATAAGAAGGCAACGTCCAGTTTCAGGACTTCGATAAACTCGATTAAGCCACGATTGGCGACGTTGAACTCGCCGTCGAAATTGAAGGCGCGGGGATCGCTTTCGCTGCCGTATTCGGCAATTTTGCGATAGTTGATGTCACCGGTCAGTTCCGTCGAGTCTTGATTCTTCTCATCCTTGGGCTGGAACGTTCCAATTCCGATACGGTCTTGTTCTGAAAGAATCACGCGGCGAATCGTTATGTCTTTAACAACCCGCGTCCAATCGCCGTCGTATTTCTCAAGACGTTGATTGAACATAAACCTGCACAACGGACAGAGATCGCCGTTGATCTCCACTGTGTGGCGATCCCCCTCGCCATCATTCTCGGCGTTGAGGAATTCCAGCAATTCGCCGCGGTCACTGTTGGGAATCAGGTGCAACGGTTCTTCCCGCATAGGACACCACGTAATGTCCTCGCCCTCTTCGCCTTTCCAACCAAACGAATAGAGCGCTCCCTCATCGGATTCGCTATAACGTTCGACGCCCCGTTTAAGCAAACGAGCGATGGTACTTTTGGAACTTCCCACAGGGCCGTGCAACAAGAGCACACGGCGTTCGCTGCCGTATTTCTTGGCGGCGCTTTGAAAGACGTTCACCAGTTCCATCAGCGGCTTGGTGAGCCCAAAGATGGCATCGCGGCCGTCGTTCTCGGGGTCGTCAAAGAACTTGTAGCGGATGCGGCCTTCTTTGCTGCCTTCAACCGGATAGGTTCCGTAGGAAAGCACCAAATCGTAGAGTCGCTGCCAACCGGTGCGTGTGACGTACGGTTTTTCGCGGACGATGTCGAGGTACTCTTGAAAAGAGCCTTGCCAGTGTTCCTGGCGGTAGACCTCGGGATTTTGTCGCTGTGATATGCGATCCAGGATCGAGTCGCTGTGTACCATAGTGGACCTCCTTCCGTAGCAGCAGTTCACTGAAATGTGAATCGCTTGTGGCCCCGTGGAGTCTTCCGTGTACGTGCGTGTCCAAAATATCTTAGCGCAGCAAGAACGACCTCACTCGCAAATGAAATGCGTGATTGCGGTGAAGAAGTTGCTGACCGTCCATGGTCGACTACCAAATTTTAAATACTGGGGATACGGGACCTAAGGTGAAACCGGTGACAGGCATAGCGTCGAGGATTTCCACCGCCAAGCGGCGGGTGTGTAAACAGTAATCTAATTATCAATCAACACTCGCATCCTTGCAATACCTGTTTTGAGCTAAGACAACGAATGTGGACCTGTCCGCCATCACACAAAAACGCGCAACAACCTTGCTGGGTGCAACTTAAGGAGCCTCCTCTTGTTGCAATTCATGCACTGGCTAAAAATGTAACTGTCGAAGTGGCCCGGATTGGACATTCACACCTGACGGCGGAAATGAGGCGTACGAAGACGAATTTGGCCATGTCGCACTTTAGTGCGACACAGTGGAGTGCGTCGCAGGAAGATGCATTGTTTGATTTGCATTTTTCGAGAAAATCCCCATCGTCGTAATTTTGACTAATACGTCGTTTAGAAAACGACACTGACCCAGCTATCACCGACCGGCCCAAACGGAATGCAATCGTCGACCTCCCGTAATCGGCGAAAACCTAGAGGGGCAACGGCTGGCTGTGATTATCCTCAGGAGGGAACGTTATGTTGGTTCTTGGACGCAAAGTAGGCGAAAAAATCTTCATTGGCGAAAACGTTTGTGTGACCGTCTTAGAAGTCAAAGGGGATCGCATTCGACTTGGGTTTGAAGCGGGCAAAGAGATCCCGATTCATCGCGCTGAGGTGGTTCAGCAACAACAGGAATTTGAGTTGGATCCCCCCTGTGCTGATGGCAAACATCGCGGTCGTGTCGATGCTCGCAACAGTGATTGCCGCAAAAATGTGCACGGAGCGACTTGCACGGCGTCATAATCGAGACGTCTTAAAACAGTCGTCGCGTTGTGAATAAATTTTTCTAAAACGAAAGGGATTGGAGTCCGCACCAGCTGCAGGGGCTTGTTTACTAAAGGAATTAATTTTGATTAACCCCCCGGTTCATTCGGGGGGTTTTTTGTTTGATGAGGAGATTTGTTGATCGGCAAACACCGTAAATTGGCGCAACTGACTTGTGAGATAAATAGAGGGGCGAAGTGAATTTCCTCGACAAAAGCCGTGAATAATGGGGGTTCGCAGAACTCCCCTTCGAGAAAATCGTGGTTTCGCGTATACTTCTGGCCTATACTTGTCATAGCCATTTCAAACACACACATCGTCCCGTTGTTGAAACGTTCGGCAATCCGGTCCTTACTGAATCCATCAAGTCACACCTACGAAACTGATTACGGAGCGATCGGCGATGACTGTTGCCGCAGGCTCCGTTCCGCCTTGCGCTTGCCCTTACATTTGGAACTATGCCGTTAAAAGGCACAGTTGTTGCTCATCAACAAAGCACACCAGCACATTGATTTCACTATGCGACAAAATTGTTATGCCGGCGTTTAATTTGCACCTAGGATTATAATGAAACTGACTCGCTGGATTTTTGGGTTTCTGCGCACGAAGCGTTGAAAACCTCTCTAGAGAGATGCGTCTCTTGTCTTCGCCTCCTGAAAGGGGAAGCCATGCATCGCATGCGTGTCAAATCTGTTCCGCTTGTGGCGACATGCTTCGCCGCCGGCGCGGTCTTATTTTTCTCGTCAGCCGAAATGGGCATGATGCTCTCGGCCGAGGACGGAGTCCAGGTTCAGCGGGTGGCGCGACTACCTGCGAATGCCGCCGACATACCGCGCGAGATCTCTCCAGCCGAAGCGCAACAACAGCGCGCGGCACTGCGGCAATTTGTGTTTCGCAACCGCGAATTGCGATTGTGGATCGATACCGCTCAGCAGCTAATGACCGCCGGACGAAACGACGAAGCGCTGGCGCAACTGCAACGCGTGTGGGAACACAACGAGGACAGTTTCCTCTACGACCCCAGCCAAGCAGATCCCCGCAGTGCACGCAGGGAGGCGGAACAGTCGTTTGAACGGCTCGCTGTCTCCATTTGGCGGCGCTACGAAATTCTGTTCGGTCCGGTCGCTCAACATCACTTGCAAAAAGCAGTTCAAGACGGCAACGTGCAGTCGGTCCAAAAAGTGAGTCGCGACTACTTCTATACCGATGCCGGATTTCAGGCAACGAATCGCTTAGCCACCTGGTGGGCGGATCACGGTAACTATGACGCAGCGGCGCGGTGTTGGGACCGCGTGTTCGAAAGTCGCGTGCACGCACGGCGGATTGGACAAGTCCATCGCGTCAAGGCGGCCATCGCGTTTCGCCGCAGCGGGCACCTCCAACGCGCTGAGGAAATCCTGGAAGGAGCTGGAATCGTCGCTGCCAGCGGGATGGATTCCCAGAGCCTTGTTGATAATATGCTGACGCACGCCGCATACGACGGCGAAACCACTCCGCAGGTCTCCCTGTGGCCGATGGTCATGGGCACTCCCAGTCGTATTGCCAACCACGACGGCAGTTCGCCCTACTTACGACCGCTGTGGCAACATGCATTTTTCAATCGCAAAACGGCAACGACGGTCGAAGTCGATGTCAACGAGAAGATCTCCAAGTGGTCCAAAAATCAACGCGAAAACGGACAGCCGATCGCGATTGCGCATTACCCAATCGCCGTCGGAAACCAAGTCGTGCTGCGGGATCGCCAAGGCATTCAGTCGCTCGATTCGCAAACGGGAGCCACGCGCTGGCATTTCGCCTGCGAATCGTCGCTCACGAAGATCAAACATGCCAAGAGTCGCGGAAAACGGTCGGACTGGAACTGGCTGTTGGCCGGCAATGCCAGTTGGGGCATGCTGTCCAGCGACGGGCAACACGTTTTTGCTATCGACGAATTAGAATTGAGCTGGAATCCACCACGAGTGATCGGTGGAAAAGTTGTCGAGGATCCAAGTGGGGATCGAAGAAAGTCGAACCGTTTGATTGCGCTGCCCGTGCAGTCGGACGGCTTGGTGAAGTCGCCGACATGGTCGGTTGGCGGAGTGGAATCGGAAGCAAAAACCACAACCACGGATCGCTTGGCAGGACATTTTTTCCTAGGCGCGCCGCTCCCTTTACACGGGCGGTTGTTCGTGGTTTCCGAATACCGGCATCAAGTCAAATTGACCGCCTTGGATCCAAGCAGCGGTGAGGTGGATTGGTCGCAGGGAATCGCCCTGGTGGATATGTCGATTGACCAGGATCGCCACCGTTACGCGCTCCCCTGCACACCCTCCTATGCGCAAGGCGTTCTCGTCTGTCCGACGCAGCTGGGCGTCGTCGTCGGCGTGGATGAAACGACCGGATCGCTACTCTGGGTTTATTACTACGGCGACCTGCTGCCGAAAAAACAATTCGGCAGCATGCCGTTTCGGCGGCATACTCCGCACGGGTACGTCGGATATCCCGATTTGCCGTTGATCGCCGATGGCAATGTGATCACCATGCCGCGGCAGTCGAATTTTATTCATTGCATCGATTTAGCAAACGGCGAACGGAACTGGCGTGTGCCTCGGGATGACAGTGAATACGTTGCCACCATTGATCGGGAAACGATCCTGGTCGTGGGACGCCACAAATGCCGCGGCCTGGATCTTGCAACCGGCGAAGTCCGCTGGGAAGTCAGGACCGGCATGTGCTCCGGACGCGGGGTGCAACTGGGCGACGAATACATTTTGCCGCTCGCGAACGGGACGGTCGCCAATCTGAACATTGCTACCGGCCAAAAAACGGGACTATCGACCATTTTGGCCAAGGATGCGATCGGCAATCTCGCCGTTCATGATGACATTATCTATTCCCTGGTGCATGATCGGTTGACGGCGTTTCCCCAGACGGAACCGCATCTTCGCGAATTGACCGCGCGCATCGGTCGGCAGGAAGCGTCCGCTACGGATTTGTTGCAAGCGGGTGAGTTGGAATTGATTCTCGGACGATTGGAATCTTCGAAGCGGCACCTACGGTCGGCGCTGCGTGAGGAAATGCCGGTCGATCGGGTTGAGGATGCGGAATCGTTGTTGTGGGAAGCATTGTACTTGCAGTTGCATTCGCCTTCGACCGAAGAACCGGTGCTGTTGGCGGAGTTGAGCGAAGTGACGCACTCTCCCATGCAGCGCGCCCGCTATTTGGTGCACAAAGGGGAATATGAACTTCGCGAACAGCATTTTGAAGAGGCAGTCGATGCGGCACTGCAATTTGCGGATTTGGGTTTGAACGAACCGGTTCCTTTGGGCACGGACAAAACCCATCTCGTCACACAAGCCTCGTGGGTTCCCTATTTCTTTAGCCGCATGTGGAGCCAAGCCGATCCTGAAACTGCGGGGTGGATCGGATCTCAGATCGCCCAACGTTTAGATACCGCGCTGTCACAGCGACGTATTAAACCGCTACGGCGATTCTTGGCGAATTTTGCGAACTTTGAAGAAGCCGATCGCGCACGTTTGTTATTGGCGGAATTGGAGTTGGCTGAAGGACGATTCCAGACCGCTGAGTTACTACTCAACAAATGCCGTCGTGACGGCGACTATTCCATTGCCGCGACTGCCACGTGGGCGCTGGCCCAACTGTATGCCGATCGTCACCTGTACACCAAGTCGGCGGAAATGGCGCGGGACTTGGGGGAACATTTTGCCCGTGAAGAGGTCGCACCGGGATTAACCGGTGCACAAGCCATTCGGCAACTTGGCGGCCGTGACCGCACATTCCAAGCTGCGCTTTCACCACGACGAGCGACTGCGGAAATTACGGGAGTCGGGATCAGCGAAGACCGTTCCCCACAATTTGAACTGGAAAACGTCTATTCCAATTTCTGGCGTCCGCTCAACGTACCGTATGATTGCGGTTTTGATTTACGCCCCACGGGCAAACGACGTCCAAGTACGGATTTGTGGCAGGTGCATCGCGAACTGGGAATGGCCGTGGGCGTTCTGCGGTTACCGAAGGGAGCGGTTGCTCCGTCTGCCGGTGCGGTGAATCAAGCCTTCTCCGGACATTTCTTCGCGGCGGGAAGCCACGAAGGGGGAGCGATGCATGGTGTGTCGCTGTTGAATCCAGCACAGCCGATCGGGAAAGATCCATTGCAACCTGCTGAGAAAACCGTTTCGTGGACAACAGTAGCGGCCGGCGCCTCGGAAAACGTGGGGACCATCCTGCCCGGTCCGGCTGGGTTTTCTTTCGTTGCCTTTCAATCGCCGCAAAAGTTGCTGGTCCTCGATCCGGCCACGGGCAAGGTCCGTTGGCAGCGGAATGATATTCAACCTAGCGGAGGTTTGATGGCCGATCGGGAGCATGGGCTCTTCGGCGACGAAGATGTGCTGGTGATGATGGGCCGCGACAAAAAATCATTCACCGTCTATGAGACGGCCACCGGACGAGAACTGCGCCAAGGGACGCTTGAGATCGAGCTAACCCAACAGCGAAAACTGTTTGGACGCAATTTTCTGCATGTCGCCCAAGAAGGAGAGATCCGTTACCTGCGGTTGTGGGATCCGTTGACCGACGAATTCCTTTGTAATGAACCGATTCTGTCTACGACAGCGACGCGATCAAATCGTAATCCGCTCATCGTCCCGGTCTCCTATTCAACCAGCTTTGCCTTTCTCTGCCAGCAGACGGGGGGACTGCGCATTATCGACGGCATGACCGGCCGCGTCGAATTGGATGTTCCGCTTACGGCGGAAGAAGCGAGCGGAATTCGGCATCTCTCGATTTTCCAGGACGAACACCGCATCTACGTGAATATGCAACGGCATGTTCGCGGGGCATGGCAGGCGAATTCCTTCGCAGGAGAGACCTACCTACCCCACACACGGATCAACGGCGAGTTACAAGTCTATCGGCGTAGGGATGGAGAGTTGTTGTGGACGCGAGGGATTCCGCAATGCGTGATTCCCCGCATCGACGACTTCCAGGAACCGGTGCTCGTGACGTTAAGCCGCGTCAACTGGCGGGGCCAGTTCTTCCTGCAAGTGGCCGCCTATCACGCCGATACGGGGAAACTGCTCGGCCGTCGCCGCGATATTCTTTCGCATCGCATCGTCCAGGCTACCTTTGATCCCCATAACCGGCGGTTGGAGCTGCGAAGCCTCAAAAACCGGATAACCCTGCAACTCCGCAACCAGCCGGCGCTGGATAGCGACGCGTTGCAGATCGCCGAGCGACCGTAATACACGTCTCGTTCGGGGGGAATACTGCGGATGAGGGACACAATACAAGCCCCTGGAATGCGTGCCACAAAAATAGGCAGAATTGCCGTCCGGAGGGAAACTCGCGGTTCCCGCCGCCCGCTTTGCGCCGTAAAATGAGGGTTGGGCCATCTTGATGCGCATCGAAGTCCTTGACGCGGGCGTTCCGCGGCTTAAGTCCTTCTCAACGATGAGAGTTACGATTCTCGGGGAACCCAAACCATGCTCGTCCTGACTGATTTTGGGAAACGATTTGGAATCACCTTGGCTGTCTGCTTAATCGCGACCCTGCCCTTGCGGGGCGTGGCGAAAGACACACCCGCATTTCGTCAACTCCGATTGAAGATGGTGAAAAACGTCGTTGCACGCGACGGGATCACCGACGAAGCAGTCTTGTCGGCGATTAAGGCCGTACCGCGGCACGAGTTTGTGCGAACGTCGCTACAGAAACTCGCCTACTACGATCAGGCATTGCCGATCGGATTTAAACAAACGATTTCGCCGCCGTTTGTCGTCTCTTACATGACGCAGACTATCGAGCCTAAACCGTCGGATCGCGTGTTAGAAATCGGCACCGGCAGCGGGTACCAAGCGGCGGTGTTAGCGGAAATTGTGGAGCATGTGTATACGATCGAAATCGTTGAGTCGCTGGGGAAATCTGCCGCGCGGCGATTGAAACGATTGGGTTACGACAATGTGACCGCCAAAGTGGGCGACGGATACCGAGGCTGGGAGGGGCATGCCCCGTTTGACAAGATCATCGTCACCTGTTCGCCGGAAGACGTTCCTCAAAAACTGATTGATCAACTGCGAGACGGCGGCAAGATGATCATTCCCCTGGGCGAGCGACATCAACAGGTGTTCTATCTCTTCGAAAAACAAGAGGGTAAGTTGGTCAAGCAACAGTTGATCCCCACGTTATTCGTTCCCATGACGGGCAAAGCGGAGGATGAGCGCCAGGTCCAACCTGATCCGTTGCGTCCTCGAATCGTCAACGGGGGTTTCGAGGCGGCTGGAAACGAAGAGGATCGCGCCGAGGGTTGGCATTATCAACGGCAAAACCAACGGATTTCGGTCCAAGCGCCTGAGGGGAAGGCGTATATGCAATTCCAGAACGATACGCCGGGACGCGGGTCGCAAATTCTACAAGGCTTCGCCATCGACGGCAGCGAGATCTCGCACCTGGACATCAGTTTGTTCGTACAACTCGACGCGGGACGCAAAGGGCCGTTGCAGTACGAATTGCCGGCGATTTATGTTTACTTCTACGATCAATCGCGCCAGGTGGTCGGCGACGCCGTTGTTGGACCTTGGACCGGCACGTTTCCGTGGAAGGAAGTCCGCGAAACCGTCAAAGTACCCCGGCATGCTACAGAAGCCATTCTTCGTGTTGGCCTGAATGGCGGGCTCGGCACACTGTGTGTGGATGATATCCGGATCGCCCCCCGATAAGCTTAGGCAGCGATACCGCACTGGGTTGCCGCTGTTGGCTCCGCTTTGAGGACCGACTTAACGGCGTGGTTGAATGCGGCTGCGGTTGGCGTTGGTCGGACGCTGCGTCGGTTGCTGCGGTCCGAGAATCCCCAGCAGGCTCCGTCCCAGACCGTCCAATCGGGGGATGACGGATTGATTAATCTTCGGGTCTGAGGTCGTGCCGGTTACCTTGACGTAGACCCAATTTTCAGTCAGGCCGGCGGCAAGATTCCCCACGATTGGCACGGGTAGCTTGTTCCGCGGCTGGGTGGAGTAGAAGTCGAGATCGAGCGCGCCATCAGACTGCCGCATCCGCCCACGTCCTCGCAAACTGATGGCGTCCCCGGCTAAATCGATCTGTTGGAAGAAGTATTCATGCTTCGTGGATTCGAATTTGACAAACGCACGATCGAATGCCGTCTTGTCCGGCGGCAGAAAACTTAAAGCCTTGGTCATCTGTAGAATCACTGGCAATTCATAGAGCGCCGCCGGATTGATACTGATGTTTCCCCGACCACGAAAGCTATTGGGATCAGACCCACGTCCCTCAAATACGACGTTGCCGTTGATCACGCCGCGCAACTGCTTTTGTTTGGGGGCGTACCGTTCGGTATACCGTTCCACGCGGCCTTCTTTGATATGGATTTTAATTTTATACGCATTGTTTTCGTCCAAGGTGGCGATGCCATCGAGGACTAATTTGCCGCCGATGAACTTAGCTGTAACGCGGTCCTGGTCGTCGGGCGCCGTCGGTCCCACGGCGGCCTTTTCGTCGCTGGCGACGGCCCGCGAACCGATGATAAATTGTTCGTTTTGGAAATACATCGGACCGGCGATATCTGTTAATTGATAACCATCGATCGTCACCGAATCTAAATCGAGCCAACCTGTCCCCATAATCGCTTCGCCGTTCCATTCCCCATTCAGATTGACGCGGCCGAACAGGTCATCCAGGCCGACCCCTGCGGTGATCGAAGTACCTGAATGGTAAATGTCGATGTCCCATTTGGCTGTGACCATCATTTCACGCGGCCCGGGGGTGCCTCGTAGAGCAAGACGCCCGTTGGCCGAGATATTATGTCCTCGCGGGTCGGTCGCCTCAAAGAATGCCCTCAAGGTGTTCGGCAAGGCTTTGCGGAATCGATTTCCCGTGTCGAGATCGTCAATCGTCAATTTGTCTAAGCTGACATGCCATTCGCCGTGCGGATAGTATTCGCCGCTCCCCCGCAATTCGATGGTTTTGTCGTCACCATGCTTGGCGGTGAGTCCGGTGATGATGATGTCCCGTTGATTCAAATTCGGATCTGGGTTGTTTATGACGGAGACACGGCCGGTTACGTCGTGGAACGGAAAGGGGAAAGAACGGAGTTTGATGGAATCATTTTTGAGATCCAACTGGTGGATGTCCACAACAGGAATCGTGCCGGGCGTCCAGCGGATATGGGAGTCGATGTCGAATCGGCCTTGCGGTTCGAATTCTCTTGTCAACTGTTGCATTGCCTCCGGCAGAGCGTAGTACAACTCTTCGGATTCAAACGACGCATTTTTAGCGACGAGTCGCATGTCCAACAGACCGCCGTCTCGCTTGATGAAACTGCCCCCTCCCCAAACTTGGGTGGTGCCGTGCGTGGCAGTCATGCGCTCGAATGTCCAATCCTCAGCATCCCATTCCATCAGTCCGTTGACGTCTCTCAGTTCATAGGGGAATTGGACGCAGGTCACCGCGCCGTCGAGCAACTTTCCTTTTAGATGCGGCTGGTGTTTGTGTCCCGGTCCCGGCGGACGGTATAACGTCACGTCGGCGTCGATGGTGCCGCGAAGGTTCAATTGGTGAATCGCCTTCTGGGCGGGCGGACTACAGGCGTTGATGAGTTTGCCATCAATGGGCAAACCCGTGACGTGAATATCGATCGTCGATTCCGCCAACGGGCCGGGGTGCCGTACGTCAGCGGCAATGGTGATCGGCCGGTCTCCTGCCATGCCATTCACATTGGCTGTCAGCAACGGCCCATCTTGAATCACCCAACCGTTCATGTCTGTCACGGGATAGGGGAATTTGACATGCTGCATCGTACCGTCTTTGATCGTCACCCGCGAACTGTGCTTCCAACTATTGACGCGGTCGTATTCCAATTGGGCAGCCACATCAATTCGGCCGCCGGGACGAGTGTCGTCGTAATACTTTTTCCATGAGGTGGGCAGCCGGCTCCGCAGGCGGGTGTCGACTGGCAGGTCATTGATGGCGATGTCGATTTTCACCGGGGCATCTGCTTCTTGAAACGCCCAGTTGCCATCGACGGTGAGGTTGGTACTCCCGTTGCGGGCGGTTAGTGCTTGGGCATTGATCCGCGTATTATTGACGAAGATGTTTCCTCCCAGGTCGAGCAATTCAAACGGCAAAAACACGCTTTGCAGCCGGCCTTCGGAAATGGCGATCTTTGCGCCGTATTGCACCGGTGCGCCCTGTTCCCATTGTTTGACCTGAAACGTGATTTCGGTTTTTGCGTTCAACCGCGCGGCGAGCAAGATCCGATCCGCCATCGCATCAAACCCGTCAGTCGCCTTGCGATCGTCGAGTTGCGCCACCTGGTCCGCATCCGGAGCGGCGAGCGAGTCGCGCTTGGAGGCCAACAATTGGCTTGTCTGTTCGTCTAGCTTGCGAACTTGTTTCGGAAAAAATCCCGCGAGTTCTTTGGCCAAATCGGCATCGAGTTGCAACTCTTGGATCGCGCCGTTCGCCTCCCAGGTTTTGGCGACCAGGTCGAACTCGCCGTTCAATTGCATTGCCCCGGCTTTATCCAATTGGAAATCGGATTTGATGCGATAACGTTTTTTGCCGGTCGGTGTCAGTTCCAGATTCACGTCGCGCAGCGTCATTGCTGGAGAGAGCTGTCCGTCTTCATGCGTGACGCGGAGGGTGATTGCCCCCTGCTCTACGAAGATCTCAGGTTGCGATTTTGACTCGGGCGGCGGTTGGATTCCCTCAAGGTTCCAACGTCCTGCACGATCGCGGACTAATTCCAACTCAGGTCGCAGCAAGCGGACCTGTTGAATCACGACTTCTTGGTCGGCCAGACGGCTCCGGTCCAAAACCACGATAGTTTCGGGGAGCAGCACGGCGGGCCGACGGTTTTCCGGGTTCTTGAGCGTCAGGTCGTAGACTCGTACCCGTCCCCACAGGTCGATGCGGGCTTCGGGGATTTCGGCCTGCCAATCGGGCGCTGCGGCGGCCAGTTTTTCTAGCAGCGTCGCGCGCACGAGCTCATCGCTTTGCGATAAAAACCAATAGGCGTACCCGCCCCCGCCCGCAACGACGAATACGAGCAGTACGAAAATCCACGTACAGGTTTTGCGAATGGCTGCCATCCTTGACTCGCTTTCGCTGAAAACAGACTTTATGAGTGTGACGATGATTCGCCGCCAAGTGGCTCGGCGGAATCTTGAGTGCCGTGGAGATTGGTTTTGTTGAAAGTCGGCAGGAACGAGCGGATGCCGATCGCGGTGAGCACCAGCATCGGATACTCCGCTGGGAGGCGATAACGAATGGAACCAATGAACAGGGCATGGATACAGGCGAAATAAACGATCGGTCCGGCGGTGAGCAAGCAAAGCCAAAACCGATCCCACGACAGCCAACCGCCACGAATCGCGGCCAGCATGATGACTGTGAAAAATAGGGTGAGCGGAATCATCAAGTACCAATTGCGGAATTGTGCGGCATTGGGCCAGGGACTCCAGTAGCGAGCCAGTTTGATACCGGCCAACTGCACAATGCGGCCGGGATGGGCAGCGGCGTATTTCCAGGCGGCGTCACGGTAGTATCGATCCGCATCGAATTCCGACATCCGCTGGTAGACACCGTCCCGTTCCACAAAGGCCATGTCGCTATCGCCGGTGGCCTGCGGGCTCATGCCGTCATAGAGGCTCGGCCCGACCCACAACGTGGTTGGTACGATATGACCGGTCAGGCGATAATTGCGAATCGTCCAAGGGGTCAGCGAAACCGCTAAACCGAAGCAGAGTATCGCCGCTAGACACAATCCGTGTCGATTACGCTGCGTGACAGCCCAATACAAAAATGCGCATCCAGGCCCCACAAGCAGCCAACTGGGGCGGACCAGCGTGGCGATGCCCACCAAGACGCCGGCCAAAAAAGCCCAAATGTACCGTTGCCGACTGGCCTGTTGATTCTGTTGATTGAGATTGAGAAGTTTCGCAACCGCGATCAGGCTCAACAGCATGGTGGCGGCGAATAACGTTTCACTGAGGACTAGCGGTGTGAATCCCACAAATGCGGGTGAAACGGCGGCGACTCCCGCAGCAATGACACCTGTCTCTGGGTCGACCAATTCTTTGCCCAACCAAAAAACCAATCCGCAGGCAGCTGTGCCGACGAGGGCTAACATCAGCCGGATGTAGATGATGTCGTCACCGAACATGCGCATGCCGAGCGACAGCACCCAAGGAAATCCGGGAGTGCGCATGATACGTCGCGGTGGGACATAGAGTTCAAATGGTTTGCCGTTGGCCAATTGTTCTCCCAACGTCCAATACCCGGTTGCATCCCCTGCGATGAGAAATTGACGGCCCGGTTGCTTGTCGAGTTGAAATTGCAGTACAGCGGCGGCGCCCACGCGCAAAAACAACGCGACCGTCATGACGATCAACAACCATCTCTTCCAACAGTTGAAATCTGGCATGGTGGCTCAATACCGGGTCCTAAGAAATCGGCGGATGGTATCGGCAGCGGGAAGTGAGGGTCAAGGGCAATGTCGCGCTGCACAATGCGTCCACAACGGCGTAACTAGTTTTGAGTTCCAAAGATGTGTCATGACGGCTGAATGTAGAGGCAGGTCTCGATTTGACGGTCGCCTGCTATCTCAAAAGTGTATGCGGGAATTGCGTTGATTTTGAGAGAGCACGTCGCAGGGCATTGGCCCTGCAGACAAAAATGGCTCGCTAGAGTTGCGTTCACCTGTGTGAGCGGTTCCAATGGTGACTCTCTTAAGATTCCCGATAACAGGTCCACACCTGGTTTTCATGTTATTGATGCCATTCGGTGCCGCGTTGAGCTTCGCGGCCACGATTAGACGGAGACACCCATGAGTGATGCTGCACCTGCAACCCAGTCCAGTCACGGCGAAAAGTATTTGTTTTGGGCCTGCTTTATCGCACTGATCGCCACCGCCTTTGGCTTCATGGTTCGCGGTGTGTTGATCGACGAATGGGGCACACAGTTTGGTCTGGACGATGTTGAAAAAGGACAAATTGCCGGCGTCGGCGTGTGGCCCATGGGGGTCAGCATTATTTTGTTCAGCTTGGTGATCGACAAAATCGGCTATGGACGAGCGATGGCATTCGCCTTTTTTGCTCACATTGCCTACGCGGTGGTCGTAATCTGTGCTCCGATGGTCTTAGCACCTGAGGGAGCATCTGCCGCTGAAATCGCGGCGGGCAAATCCGCCGGTTACTGGATGCTGTATATCGGAAACCTGATTTTTGCACTTGGGAACGGCACGGTCGAAGCGGTGATCAATCCGGTTGTGGCGACTTTGTTTAGCCGCGAAAAAACCAAATGGCTCAACATTTTGCATGCGGGTTGGCCGGGTGGACTTGTGTTAGCGGGACTGTTGACGATCGCGATGGGCGACATTGACTGGCGGTTGAAAGTCGGTTTGATTTTCTTGCCCGTATTGACCTACGGGATCATGATGCTGCAGTGCAAATTCCCTCTCTCAGAACGCGTAGCTGCGGGAAGTGGTTATCGCGAGATGCTCCAAGAATTCGGTATCTTGGGGGCATTGATCGTCACCATGTTGATTGTGCGTGAAGTTCTGGGAAGCGTGTTTGGCTTTTCTCCAACCATCCAATGGGCGGTTGTCGCAGCAGTGGTTGTGCCGTTTGGACTCTATGTCCGAGCACTGGGCCGGCCGATGTTTATCTTCTTGCTGTTGATCATGATTCCGTTGGCTACGACTGAGATCGGTACGGATAGCTGGATCACCAGTTTGATGGAACCGGAAATGGCGACGCTGGGGATGAATGCCGCTTGGGTGTTGGTCTATACGTCGTTCATCATGATGGTCTTGCGGTTTTTCGCCGGACCGATCGTGCACAAGATCTCTCCGCTGGGACTATTGGCGCTCAGTTGCGTGATTGCGGCTGTCGGTCTTTTGGCTCTCTCCAAGGCGGCGGGGATCATGATTCTGGCGGCGGCGACTCTCTATGGATTCGGGAAAACGTTCTTCTGGCCGACCATGTTGGGCGTGGTTTCGGAACGGTTCCCGAAAGGGGGCGCGTTGACGCTCAATGCGACGGGTGGTGTGGGTATGCTGGGCGTGGGCGTGCTGGGGGCACCGTTTTTCGGCCTGCTCCAGGAAGAAAACGTGACCGATCACCTCAAGCAAGAGCAACCTGCGATCTACGAACAGATCACCACCGAAAAGAATAGCGTCTTCGGTCCCTACACGGCGGTCGATCCCGAAAAGAAGGAAGAACTCCCCGCTGCGGAGAAGACGACTGTTGATGAATACGTCTTGCTCTCGAAGAAAGCGACGCTAGCAACCGTCGCGATCTTCCCCTGTATCATGCTGGTCTGCTACTTAGCGTTGATCGCCTACTTCAAGTCGAAGGGGGGCTATACGGCAGAGATTCTGGCCGGGCATCCCGATGCGGAGGAGGCGGCAAAATTCACCAGCGGCTCCGAGGGGCCAGGCGAGGCGTGATGCCCCGCTCCAGGAATTAAAAATCTACCGGTTGCCGGCGACGAGGTTGCCCGCAACCGGTTTTTTGTTGCGCAAGCGCCACAATGCCGGCACCGTTGACGAAAAACTGGCCCAGCTATTTCACAGCCATTGCTTGGCGGCAGATGCGTTGGATGGCGTTGGGGATGAGATCCAACGGGAGGGTCTGGTCGGCCAAACCGGCGTTGGCAATGGCGGCTGGCATGCCCCAGACGACGCTCGTGGCCTTGTCTTGCACGATGATGGGGGCTCTGACGGCGGACAGCTCGCGGGCGCCTTCGATCCCGTCTTCTCCCATGCCGGTTAACATCACCGCCAATGTGGATTGGCCGTACCATTGAGCGGCGGATCGGTACAAGAAATTGACCGAGGGCCGACAAAAATGTTCCGGTGGTTCTTCATTGAGCACGGTCACCATACGTTTTTCTTGGCGATCAATGGCCATATGAAATCCGCCCGGCGCCACGTAGGTGTGGCCTCGTTCGATGAGCATGCCGTTCGTCGCTTCGCAGCAGGGACGTCCACCATCCTTCTCCAGATGCTTGGCGAGCATGGGTGTAAACATGGGCGGCATGTGCTGGGTGATGAGGATCGGGAGATCAAAGTCGACCGGCAGTCCCGCCACCAACGATGAAAGTGCCTTAGGGCCGCCGGTACTGGCGCCTACGACCAAGACTTTTGGTATGGCTACGGTCGATGTGGAGGTGAAAAGAACTGGTTTTCCAGGAGTTGCCGCCTGTGTATTGCGTTGCCCGAGTGCCTTGACCAACGGCAGCAATTGTTGCGAGAGTTGGGCGATGCTGTCGGCGGCATTTTTGGCAACCGGTTTGGCGATACATTCAGCTGCGCCGATGGTGAGCGCTTGGATGGTCGTCTCGGCGCCCGCATAGGTCATGGAACTGGCCATGATCACCTGCGTATCGTGAAATTCCTTGAGAATGGCTCGTAGCGCGGTAACGCCGTCCATCACAGGCATTTCCACATCAAGGACGACAACATCTACGGGAGTTTTTCGCAGAAACTCTAATGCGGCCAACCCGTGCATGGCAGTGCCAGCAACCGTAATATAGGGATCGGTGTCCAATGCCCGGACCAATAGTCCGCGCACGACAGCCGAATCGTCCACAACCAATACTCTCACGGATGTTTGTGTCAAGACACACCTAATTCTAAGATTACGTTTGGGAATTGTCCGTCAAGGTGACAAACTCAATGACGATCAACCTAGAAGTCCAACAGATTCGTAACGTTGATGATCACGATCAATCGGTGCTGTAATCGATAGACTCCAGACGTGATTGGTTTCCAATGCGCGTCCAAGTTTCGGGGTGGCGGCTGCAGGGTTTCTCCCGAGACATTGATGACCTCCCCCACTTCATCAACCAACAGGCTATAGGACTCGTCGTTGAAGCGAACCACGACGTTCATGCTTTGCTGGTCGCCTTTTAACGCCGGTAATTTTAGCCGTTTTCGTAGGTCAATCGCTGTGACGATCTGCCCGCGCAGGTTCAACAGGCCCGCGATTTCCGGCTTCGCTTTGGGCGTGCGGGTGATCGACTGCGGGTTCAAGACTTCTTGTACGGAGTTGACCGGTACGCCCAGCAATTGGCCGTCGACCGAAAATGACACAAATTGGTTGAGGTAATCGAGTTGGTCGTTGATCGAGTCGGCGCGTCCCGAGGGCGCGGTGAGGGTTGCTGATTGGCTCATGCACTTGCTCCTTGTCGTCCTCGTTGGTGGCACAATTCCTGGACGCAACTGAGGAACTGCTGCGTGTTCAGCTTCGTGAGACATCGCGCGAAGCCTGCCTGCTGTGCGCGTGATTCCAAATCGGCACCGCTGAGTGACGTCAATGCAATCAGGGGCGCCCGCGTATCATCACAGCGCTGCTCATACCATTGAGCAAATTCGTACCCGTCCATCATGGGCATTTCGATGTCCGAGATAATGAGATCGAAATGTTCTCCGTTTTCGATCGCCTCGACGGCATCGACCGCTGAGTTACAGACGCGCACCTGGTAGCCCGCGGTTTCCAACGTCGTGGTCACCAACTGCCGGAAAAATACAGAGTCATCGATAACCAGCACGCGTTCGTCTGCGGACTGGGACTTTTTCTGGAACCAATCCGGGTCGGCCATTTCGACATAGTACTGAGCGTCGATCACATCGGTCGCCTTGTTGTTGATGATCGCCGTCCCCAGGACACCGGGCCGCGAACTTGGCATGCGGATGACCAACGGTTCTTCGCGAATGTCCAAGATTTCCTTGACGACAAGCCCCATTGACCGGTCTCCTTCGGAGAACACGACCACAGGTTGAATCTGATCATTCGCATCGGTGGATGATGTGGGATCGATTGGCAACAACGGCAACAGGTTGTCGCGGTATTGCACAACCATGCGTTCGCCTGTCCGCTCGATCGTCTCTGTGGGGAATTCTTCAAGGCGTGAAACGAGTGACAACGGAACGGCCATCGTCGACTCTCCGCCGGCGTCGAACACCAACATGGTTGTAGTATTCCCGGCGAGTTCATGGTCCGCGTCGCCGCGTTGACACTCCGTTTCGGTCGCAATCGCCCCGCCATCGAACTGAGCGGCAATGCCTGCCACGTCGAGAATCATGATCACACGCCCGTCCCCGAGGATGGTCGTGCCCTGATAGATGGCAATGTCCTTGAGCAGGTGTCCCACCGGCTTAACGACGATTTCTTCAGTATCGAACACTTCGGAAACGATTAAGCCGAATTGCTCGTCGCCGGCTTGGACGACAACAATATTCACATCCCGTTCTTCGCCTGCATGCTCATCATCCAGTTCCAATTCGCGATCCAGGTGGATCAATGGCAACAACCGATCGCGCAGCCGATAAACTTCGTTGCGATTGATGGTTTCAATTTTGTGGCGATCCTCAGCGGCCACACGAACCAGTTCGACGATCGTCAGTTGCGGAATGGCGAAGGAATACCCGCCGCTCTCGACGACCAACGCCGAAATGATTGCCAACGTCAGTGGGATTTTGATTCGCACTTCGGTGCCAATCCCGCGGCGCGACGTCAAGTCGACCGTTCCACCAATCCGCTCGATTTGAGTTTTGACCACGTCCATACCAACTCCGCGTCCCGATACGGAACTGATTTCTTTAGCTGTTGAGAAACCAGGAGCGAACACCAGGTTGACCAGATCTTTTTCAGACATTCCAGCCGCGGTTGCGTCGGTCAGGATGCCATTTTCCACAGCTTTTTGTCGCACACGCTCGGCATTAATCCCCGCTCCGTCATCATCGACGCAGATGATCACATGCCCTCCTTCATGGAACGCATTGAGCCGGACGAGGCCGGTTTCGGGCTTGCCCGCCGCGCGACGATCCGCCGTCGATTCGAGACCATGATCGGCTGAATTGCGCACCATGTGTGTGAGCGGATCTTTGATGGCGTCCAGCACGGTACGGTCCAACTCCGTTTCAGCGCCCCGCATGTCCAATTCAATGAGTTTCCCGGTTTGCTGAGCCAGATCACGCACGAGTCGCGGCAATTTGCCCCAGGCGTTTCCAATCGGCTGCATGCGGGTTTTCATAACCCCTTCCTGCAGGTCGGTCGTCACGCGATTGAGGTGCAGAATGGGAGCGGCAAAGATGGATTCGTCGTCGCCGCGAACCATTTGCACAAGTTGGTTTCGAGTCAGAACCAACTCGCCAACAAGATTCATCAAGCTGTCCAGGACATCCACGTTCACACGAATCGACAGGTCGCTGATGCTTTTTTTGGAAGGGTCCGCAGCCTCTTCCGGCATATTTGTCGGTGCGGCTACCGGTTTGCTGTCCTCAACGGCTGGTGATGTTATCAATTCGGCCACGGGCGTTGCTTCGACGGGAGCCTCGCTGATCTCAGCAGGCACATCACCCGCATCTCCATCGGCCGACTGCATCAATTCGTCGAGACGGGCGATCAATTGGGAGTTGTCGTGGACCGGTTCCTGACCCGTCGTTTCCAGGCCGTGCAGGAGTTCCTTGATTTCGTCGACTCCCTCAAGGATGAGTGAGATCGACGTGGGTGTGACGCGCAGCTCATGATCGCGCATCCGGCCCAGTACGTTTTCCGTCGCATGCGCCACGGACCCCAAGCCGGTCAATCCAATGAAACCACAGGTCCCTTTGATCGTATGAATCGTACGAAAAATACTGGCAATCAGATCGTCGTCGTCCGGTCGCTTTTCCAGGATGACGATTTCGTTATCGAGTTGCGACAAATTTTCCATGCTCTCGGCAAGGAATTCCTGGAGGATTTCTTCATCCATGCTGATGGCAGTCTTTGCTAATTGGATGCGGAAGGCCGGACGAACAGTTCAGAAACAATCGTTCCTGGTCCACAGCTTTGAATTGAGATAGGAGCGCGTTTTCTCGATGCTGAGGACGCAATTTCCGCAGGGATGCATGCCTTGGTACTTTTCCTTAGCGCCTATCGACTTGGATACAGGTTTGGCTTGAGACAGACATCTTGGTGAACAATTCAAATCGGCAGAACTGCGGAAAGTGTTAAGACGCGGTGAGTTTTCCGCCAGCATTTGCTCGGGGGCATCACCTTGGCTGTTGACTATCAAATTACGATGGGATAGGAATCACTACGAAGTCAATCGTGTGAAAATTCTCTGACCAGGACTTCAGGCCGTTCAACAAACCCAATTTGACGGGGAGGGGGACGGCTGTGGCATCCCTAATTTGAGCCGGGAGTACCGGGGAAGAGCGATACGCGGTTTACGGCTGCTCAGTTTCTGGCCTACAATGCGGCCCACAGTGATCGGGTTGGTATGTTTGGTGATTCGGTAATTGGGCGCGCTGCCGCGCCTGCGGACAACAGCAACGGAATGACAAAAGGAATGGCCATGATGTTTCGAATCGCGTGCGTCTTTGGATTGGTGGGAGTTGCGGTGGCGACATCTCACGCTCAGGATACTTCCCCGCAGAGAGGACTTGCCCCAGTGAATGGACCACAGCACCGAGCCAATATCGATATTCATTATGCCTCGCGACAGGCTTTGGGTAAGGGTGTGACGCTCGCCAAGTTGTCCAGCGGCTTAACCGTGATCGTGCAGGAGAATCATGCGGCACCAGTCGCCACCGTCCGCAGCTATGTTGTGAATACCGGCAGCGCCTATGAAGGCAAAGACATGGGAGCCGGTTTGAGTCACATGTTAGAGCACTTGGTCGCCGGCGGCACGACGACCATCCGGCCCGAAAAAGAAGTCCGGGCGCTCGTCGATTCGATGGGGGGACGCACCAATGCCTACACGTCGAATGACATCACCGCGTTTTATATCGATTGCCCGGCCGACAAGACGGCGCTGGCCCTGGAATTAATCGCACAGAACATGCAGTTCTCTACGATTCCCGAAGACGAATACATCCGAGAAATGGGGGTCGTGCAGCGGGAATTGGAGAAGGGGGAACAAGAACGCCGCCGGGTCCGCTACAACCGCATGAAGCAACTCATCTATCAAGTTCACCCCATGCGGCACCCCACCATTGGCTATCTGCCGGTCGTGCAACAGGTCAAACGCCAGGATGTGATTGATTTTTATCACAATCGCTATGTACCGCAAAACATGATCATTATCGTGGTGGGGGACGTGAACACCGACGACGTTCTGGACGAAGTGCTCAAGGACTTCAAGGACTTCCATCGCACAACCGAACGCGCGCCGATCTTACCGGTCGAACCCGATCAAGCCTCACCGCGGACGATTCGTGTGGAGATGGAAGGGCCCACGGCGCAGATCAGTCTCGCGTGGCCGACAGTGCCGCTGCAAGACCCGGACCTGTATCCGCTGGATGTCGCGGCATTTGTATTGACGCATGGAGACAGTTCACGGTTGGCAAAGCGATTGAAAATCGATCAGCCGTTGGCGACATCGGTCTCCAGTTCTTCGTTTACACCCGGTTTTGTCAAAGGCTGGTTCCAGATTTCAGCGGAGTGTGCTCCTGAAAATATTGATGAGGTCCGCCGGATTATTCTCGAAGAAGTCGACAAACTCAAAACCACGGAAGTCAGCGAAGCAGAGTTGGCTAAGGTGAAACGCCAAAAGGCGGCCGAGCACGTTTTTGGACAACAAACCGTACAAAACCAAGCCGAGATGCTCGCCAGCAGTTATCGCTCGACAGGGGATCCGCTGTTTGACGACCAATACGTTGCCGGCATACAGACAGTGACCGCTGAGCAAATTCGCAACGTTGCCCGGAAATATTTTCTTTCTCAACGCATGAACACGGTGATCATCGAACCGTTGGGCAGCGGCGCCAAACGGCAGGCGACCTCGGACAGCTCGCCGGCCGAATCTGAGATTATTCGCAAGCAGTTTCCCAACGGGTTGACCGTATTGCTCAAACGGCACAGCGTGGTGCCGTTGGTGTCGGTTCAAGCGTTCGTCAAAGGTGGTGCGACGAGTGATACGAACGCCGAAAGCGGCTTGGCGTCGCTCGCTTGCCAGTTGATGACCCGCGGAACGAAGAAATACACCGGGGAACAAATCGACGAATACTTCGATTCCATCGGCGGTTCGCTTTCCGTCAGTAGCCAGCGCAATTCGAGTTACCTGCAATCATCGGTGCTGGCGAGCGATTTTGATGCGAGCATGGATTACGTCCACCAAGTGCTGGTCGAACCGACGTTTCCTGAAGAAGAGTTCGAACGCATTAAAGGGCTGCATCTGCGGCGGATTGCCGCCCGGGCTGCCAATCCCCAAACCGAAATCTTAGATTTTTGGGCGTCCGAGATCCCCGCCTCTTCGCCTTACCACCGCACAGTGAGCGGGACGGTCGAGACGGTTTCGAAGTTGACAGTGGAGGATTGTCGTAAATTCCGAGCCGATTACTTTGTGCCCAACAATATGGTCATTGCCATTTTCGGCGACATCGAGGTCGACGCCACATTGGCCAAGTTGGAGACCATGTTTGGTTCGCTCCCGCGTTCAGAATCATTCCATTGGCCTGAGTTCCCTGAGAACCAAACGCTTGCCAAGTCGCGATCGGAACATCTGCAAAACCAAAAGCAGGACACGGGCATGATCATGCTCAGTTATCCGATCTGCAGCATTTACGACCAGAAATCGCGGGATTCACTGGAGGTGCTTTCCGGGATTTTGACCGGCGGCAGCGGCGCGGGCGGGCGGTTGCACGAGGAGTTGCGCGGCGCACGATTGGTCTACTATGTGTTCGGTTTTCAGATCAATGGATTCGCACCAGGCTATTACAATGTGCTCACGCAAACGCGGCCGGAATCGATCAATGATGTGATCGGGCGAATCGAAGCAGCGATCGAGAAAATTAAAAATGAAGGCGTACCCGCTGAGGAATTCGAGGGGGTCAAAGGAAAACTGATCGCAGCTCACGCGATGAAAAACACCACCCCCAGTGCACAGGCGTTCCAAGCAGCCATTGATGAGTTGTACGGCTTGGGCTACGACCACGACCGTGGGTATGACAAACGGATCGCGGACGTGACGGTCGACGATGTTGTCAAAGCTGTGCAAACGTATTTCCAGCACGGCTTGGTTGTCACGACATCGCCGAATGCCTCTCCGGACGAGGCAGCGATAACGGATGAGAAGAAGTAAGCCATAGCAATGAGCATTCCGGGGACGCGCGGTTCGGATTGAGCCGCGCGTTATCCTGGGCGTTGTCAGGCCCAGCTGTGCACACCTATGCCAATCGTGCGGTACGGCTCGGGAAGTCAGGTGGAAATCGAGGGGCCACTGGCGGCTTGTTCGGCAGTACAAAGTGCGAGGCTGAAAACACTGCTGGACAAGCCAGCAGTGGCACCCGTTTGGGTTACCCTGGGCGTTGTTATGCTCAGCTGTGAATAGCTACGCTAAACTTGGTGCCAGGCTCAGCGGGAGCTTCGCCCTCCCAGATGTGTTTGTGTGCCGGTTAGGCTTGGTAGAGGCCGGGGATGGTTTCTGCTTTGACCAATTCTCGCGGCTGGTTGAGGTGGTTGTAGACGATCGTATCGGGGGCGATCCCGAACGAATGGTAGATTGAGGCCAAGAGTTGTCCCGGGTGCACCGGGTCGTTCAATGGTCCCGATCCGGTTTTGTCCGAAGCCCCGTGGATCCGGCCTTGGTGGACGCCCGCCCCGGCGACACATGCGGTGTAGCAATAGGGCCAGTGGTCGCGGCCGTCGGACGTGTTGCTGTTGCCGGAAGTACTTACCCCCCGTTGCGGCGAGCGGCCGAATTCGCCGATGGCGACGACCATGGTTTCGTCCAACAGGCCCCGTTCGTCTAAGTCGGAGAACAGCGCCGAGAGGCCCGCGTCGAGCATCGGTGCGGATTGGGTTTTCATGCGTTTGGTCAAGCCGGAGTGCACGTCCCAAGAGTGGTTGTCCGAGTTGGCCACCTTGGGCCAGACAACCTCGACAACGCGGGTTCCGGCTTCGACCAGTCGTCGGGCGAGCAATAAGCTTTGGCCGAACGTGTTGCGGCCGTATCGATCGCGCATCGCCGTTGATTCTTGATCGAGGGTGAACGCCTCGCGGGCGCGGCCGGAGATGACCAAATCCAGCGCCCGGCTGTAGGACTGGTTCAAATTGTAATGCTTGACCGCTTTTTCAATTTGCGGCATGCCTTTGTTGATCGAATCCCGCAAACGGGCGCGACGCTGCAAGCGAGTGGCATAGACCTCGGGACGGAGTTTTAAGTCGTCGACCCGAATGTTGTCCATCTTGTTCATATTCATATCATCTCCTTCGGGATAGAGATAATACGGGTCGTACGCGCGGCCCAAAAAGCCCGCTGTGCCAGCCTTGCCGACGACGTTGCTTTCCTGCAGCGGTCGGGGCATCATCACCAGCGGCAACATCGGTTCGGTGGGTGGTTTGAGACGAATGATGTTGGAGCCGAAGTTCGGAAAGTCCTTCGGTGTCGGGGGTTCCAACTGACCGGAGGCGCTGACCTTGTCGGTGGTGTAGCCGGTCATCATTTGATAAATGGCAGCGGTGTGGTTGAACAACCCCTTGGGCGTATAGCTCATGGAGCGGATCATAGTGATTTTGTCGTTGACCTGCGCCAATTTGGGCAGCATTTCCGTGAACTGCACGCCCGGCAGCTTGGTGGAAATCGGTTGAAACGGGCTGCGGATATTGGCAGGGACGTTTTCCTTGGGATCCCACAAGTCGAGGTGGCTGGGGCCCCCTTGCAGGAAAATCATGATCACGCTTTTGGCTTGGCCCCACCCCGGTCCGCCGACGGCTTCCGGTCCTTTGGCCGCGGCGTTTTGGAGATTAAACATCGTGCCCAGTCCCATGCCCAGCATGGCCGAACCGCCGACCCGCAATAAATCGCGACGCGTAGGGCCGACGTTTTTATCGCATACGTCTTTTCCAAGTTGTCCGGGAATCACGAGCATGACAGGTTCTCCGTAATCTTGTGAACAGATGATTTCTGTGAATGGTTAGTAGCGTCGGCGATTGGTTCGTTCATGTTTGCCTGAGCGTCGCGCTGGACGTTATCGATTGAACATGAATGAAGGACTATTGATCAATGCCCACGCAATGTCTTGTGCCGCGGTGAGTCGATTTTGGACCAGTTGCTCGGTGCTCAGTTTGACATCCCCGCGCAGGCGACGCAATCCCGGTTCGATCGGTACCGGGCGACTGACGACTTCTAAGTTGGCCTGCATGGCTTTGAGTACGGGATCTTCGGGTCGGGGTTGGCGACTTTCAGCGAGTGCCTGTTCGTGTTTTCGCAACTCCTTGTCGAAGCCGCGGAGGTATTTGGCCACGGCCGTTTTTTGTTCGGCGGTACGTTTGTCAGCGGGGACTTCCAGGATTTTGGCAATTTCAGCATCCACCCCGTTGAGTAGGATTGGATCGGCGGAATTTGTGACTGAGAGCCGAAACTTGCCGATGGAGTGTGTCTTGGAATTGAATTCTTGTTTGAGTAGGAATGTCAAAATCGTTCCGCCCGGCAGTCCAACCGGTTCGGCTAGTGAGAAACTGGCATAGTGGTTCTCGCCGGTCTTACCGGAGATGGCCCAGCCGTTACCGGCAGCGGCCGAGACACCGTCGATCGCTGTGACCACTGGATATCCCTTTTGGTCGTAATCGGACCGTGCGTCGACCAACTTCAATTTTGTCTTTTGATCCGGGTTTCCCTTAGGAGCGGCCCAAACCTCGAATTCGGTCAGGACGAAGTTTCCATCGCCCGAACGTCCGGGGCCTTTCTTGGGGCTGCCCTCATGGGCCAAAACTTCCAATCGAATGCTACGTATTCCCCTGAGCGGCGTTTCGGCCACCACATTGTACGCACCGACGCCGTTGGTCCCGGTCGCTACCACCGACAGGTCCTCTTGCTTGGTCAACGTTGCGGTGTTGGTTGTGGAAAGTTGTGCGGGATCGAGGGCGACCCAGGGGGTGTTGCGATCTTCACGTGCTTCCCAAGCCGCAAACTTGGCCGGCAGCGTTGCTTCGTAGTCTTTGAGCGCCGCTGCGAGCATTTCGGTCCGCTGTTTCTGTTGTTTGTCTAACTCAGCGATTTTCGGTGCGACGGCTTTTTCATAGGCTGCGATTGCCGCCTGAGCGGCTGCAATGGAGGCTTTGCGTTGTGCTGCTTGGGCGGTCATCAGCGGTTTGAGGCTTTCTTCCTGCACGTGCAAACGATGGGAGAGCTTGTCATGTTCCCGCGGGATCTCCTTGAAGACTTCCAAGCTGGACGCGATTTCTTGTTCCGTTGCGGGGCGGTTGAGAATATGCATGAACAAATCGTTGATGAGTTGCGCATCATCCGAGGTGCGCTGAACCAAACGAGCGATGTCGTTCTTGGGGTCGGCAATGGCGTCGCCCACGGTTGGGCCGGTGACCATGGCCATCACAGGGCCGAATTGCACGCCGCTGGAACGTTCGCATTCACAGGCGCTCTCACGGGGAGGACGACCGAACTGGGCCAGAAATCCGCTGGGCTCCTTCACGCCGGCATCGGGCAATTGGGCGGCGCGCGTTCCCGGGGGGAGGTTGGGGAAATGCGACATCGAACCGGTCGCACGATGCAGAGCGTCGTATAAAACCTCAGCGGGAAGTCGCCGTGCCATAGCGTGCGAATAGTTAATGTTGTCGTCTTCGTTCCAACGATTAGAATTGATGGACAACTGATACGCACGCGATTTACAAATCAGCCGTACCAATTGTCGCGTGTTGAATCCGCTTTGCACGAAGTCATTCGTCAGCCGCTCCAGCAATTCGGGATTGGTGGCCGGGTTGCCCGCGCGGATGTCATCGATCGGCTCAATAAACCCAGTGCCGAGCAGATAAGCCCACAAGCGGTTCACATAGCTGCGGGCGAAGTACGGGTTCTCGGGCGAGGTGATCCAAGCCGCCAATTTCTCTCGTCGTGAGGCGGACTCGTTAGCTGCATGCTCTGCTGGGAACGGAAACGTCGGGGGCATGACGGTTCCGGTGGTGACGTGTTTGACCTCACCCTCGTTTTTATCGTACACGATTTCAAATAACGGTTTGGCCCCTTCGACAGCTGTGCCTTTGGTCTTTTTGTCGCCCGAGGCGGGATCCTTTTTCAGTCCCACTTGTGCGAAAAATGCGGCCGTCTCGTAATACTGGTCTTGCTTCCAACGCTCGAAGGGGTGGTCGTGGCATTTGTTGCAATTGAACCGGATGCCTAAAAACAGATGCGTCGTGTTCTCCATCGTCTCTTCGGGAGTCCGCAGGATTTTATAATACGACGCGGGCGGGTTCTCCATGTTGGAGCCGCTGGCTGTCAGAATACGGTGCACGAGGCGGTCGTAGGGCGTATTGTCCGCCACCTGCATGCGAATCCAATCGTGGAACGCTTTGGCCCCTTCGGCGCCTAAGTATTTGCGATTGACCTGCAACAGGTCCGCCCACTTGTTGGTCCAATGATCGATGTAATCATTGCTCCCCACCAATTGGTCAATCAATTCATCGCGTTTCAGACGGGCATCGCGGCTGTCGGCGAGGAAACTGCTGACTTGCTCGACTGTGGGAGGCAATCCGGTCAGGTCCAGATAGACGCGGCGAACGAATTCCGCGTCAGTGCATAGACCGGACTGCACGGTTTTGGTGCGCTGCAGTTTTTTAACGATCATTTCATCGATGTAATTATTTACCGGTTGGTCTTGCCAGACGAAACCTGAACGGTCTCCCATGACGGTCATGGTCGTGGCCGCATAGGCGCCTTGATAGCGGGTGAGGATCGGTGTTTCGCCGCGGCGGAGGACGGTGATCAAGCCAGTGCCGTCGGTCGAGCCGACTTCGATGTCGCCAACTTCGACAAAGGCTTCGGCGGTGGCATCACGTGTGGTGCCGTCGGAATACGTTGCCACCACGCGCATCTGCTGTTTGGAACCGGCCAACTGCACGATGGGGTTTTGAGGTGTGACGTCGATTTTAATAACATGGGGAACCGCTTGGTCCAACTTTGCGCCGTCGGAAATCCATTTGCGAATGATTTCATAATAAGGCGTTCCGGGTTTGGCCAATTGTCCGCCTCCGTGGGGGACCGCCGCAGCCGCTTTGAGCAACATTAGGCTATTGTCGGGCGAAGCACGATTGACGCGACGCGACGCCAAGTCATCGGTAAAGGCCCGCAGATCGAATTCGGGATCATTGCCGCGGAGCGACAACTTGAATCCGGCTTTGCCCTTGTTCGCCCCGTGGCAAGTGCCGGCATTACAACCGAGCTTCGTTAGCGTGGGAACCACGTCACGTTTCATGTCAACCGGAAAGTCGTCTTCGACAGCGGTGATATGCACGACGGCCTTTGCGGCCTTATCGGCTAAGGTAAACGTAATTTCGGTTGTGCCGTTGGCATTGGCTCGTAACAGACCGGTTGGTGAAATGCTCGCGATTGGCTCGGTGGCAACGAACTGCGCCATGCGAGTCACATCGACCCGTTCGCCCGATTGCAGGACGGCTGTCAAAAGAAACTGCACCGAATCGTAACGGTGATCGATGGTGATTTCCTGCGGCTGAACTTCGAGGGCAGCTACCTGTTGACCTTCCGGCATTGATTCCGGAGCCGATGCGTCGTTGGAGGCGGTCGTTATGGAGTCTTCGATTTCGCGTTGGACGATTTCGTCGCTGACTGGCACCGAGAGAAATTCTTTTACTAGTTTCGCGTTCTCTGTGGAGTAGAGGCGAATTTTGCCATCGCCACCGGCAACTGCGATCGTTTTTCCGTTGGGATGAAAGACGACGGCGTATAAGCCGGTGTTGTCCACAGTAGTTTGGGCCACAGCTTGGACGCCCTGTGTGCGGTATTCCTCCAACCGTTTTCGTTCCGCTGCGGAACGTTGGCTGGAGCGCTTGAGCGAAATTTTCTTGATGTCTTCTGGCATTTCAACGTCGAACTCATATTTGGCGATCAAGACTTCGCCAGATGTGTTGTCACTGCTGACGGCGGCGACGTGGCTGCCATCTTTGCTGATGGCGACACCAAACAAGCGGCCTTTGAGTGGGGGGAATTGGCGGATCAAATTGGCATCGTCGCCAATGACGCGTTTGGATTCACGAAAGATGCGATACAACTTGGGCACGCCGTCAGCACCGCCGACAAAAATTACGTCGGATGTGGGATGCCGCGTGACGGTGGCAATGCCGCCCTTTAGCGCGCCGGGAGTGATTGAGGTGATGTTGTCGATAAAGCGTTGCGTTTCGATCTCGGTCAGTTTGGCTGTCCGGTCGCGGCCCACGGAAACGAGGTTTGTGCCCTTAACCGAGAAGACCGTATCCAACACCCAGTCGCTGTGCGAGCCTTGATAAAGGACTTGTTCGCCCGTAGTGGAATCGATAGCCCGCACTGTATTGTCGGAGCATCCAAACGCGATCAGTTTCCCATCGGGCGACCAGCTTGCGCCGTAGATCGTGTCGTAAGTGACCGGAACGGAGAGCGTCAATTTGCGTTCTTGCACATCCCAGACTTGGACCTCTCCCATCCGCGCCGGCAATCCGCCGGTTACGGCCAAGCGTTTTCCGTCGGGGGAAAACCGCACCGATTCGATGCGCTCCGACATTCCGACCAAACGTCCAGCCAATCCCGATCCATCCGCCTTGTGCAACAAGACTTCATGAAATCCAGCGACGGCAAGCAGTGTTCCGTCGGGAGAATAATCTAACGAAGTGACAACCGGCGGCGCTGTGTAGATCGGCGGGTGCTCGTTGTCATAATGCCGTTTGGCCGATTCGGGCGTATCGTTCACGCCCCCTTGTGCAATCCATTGACGGATCAATTCTATTTCGAAATCCGTGAGCGGTTTTCGGCCGCGGGGCATTTGCGCTTCGCCATCGACCGGAACGATCAATTCTAACAGGTGGCTTTCGTCGGGCATGTTGGCCACAACAGCCGGGATTTCCGATTCGCCACCGCCGAGCAGTTTGTCGAACGACGTCATATCGTAGCCGCCGCCCGACTTGGCCGGTTGATGGCAGCCGTGACAATTCGCCTGAAAGATCGGGCGAATCTGCTTGTAAAAGCTGACTTGCGGGGCAGCCGGTTCTTTGGCAGCAGGCTGTTCGTCCGCCGCGCTGACCGGAGCAAGGCCGATAGCGAACAACATCAAAGATACGGCAAGTGGTCGGAACGTCATTGAGAGCATGACCCGCTACCTTTGTCGGATATAGGATGCGACCTAGGCGAAGAGAGACGACGACCGGTCGCTGATTTGAACACGTGTGTGCTTTTATGAACTGCGGCGCCGCATCACCGACCTGCTTGGCAACGTTTGTAACGCTGCACAAGGCGGACTCATTGACAAAACGGCATATGTTGATTGTACTTCCTGAATCAAGCCGATTGCAAGCATCAATTCGACAGAGCTAAGGACTGCGAAGTACTATTTTTATGCAACTTGCATGGCAATCAGCGGCCGCGAAGCGTATTGAATGACACAGCTCTCATTTTCAATCTATTGATCACCGCGGCATTGCGCTTGACCCCTCTACCCAGTCCACCGAAGATAGTTGATATTGCGTTGCTATCGACACATTTTAGCGATTTTAGTGGCAGTGATCAGCTTACTTCGGTAGATAATAGGATAGCTTTGCCCTCCGCTACCTACCGGCATTGAGAACCGAAGTTGTGTCATCGTTTTAAACTGCAAGTCGCCTCAGCGTATCCGGCGTCTTATTCAAACAGCAAACGCACACTAGCCTTCGAAATTGCCCGATGGTGAATCGTCGCCTTATGAACGGGCCTGGGATTCAATATGTCCGAGAAATGGTTTTTCAATCGTCAGGACGGTTGTGGGGTTCAAGGTCCGTTTCAATTGGACCACATCACGAACCTATTTCATCAAGGTGAATTGGAACCGAACCATCTTGTGCGGTGTGGTGCGATTGGACAATGGGCGTCCCTTGATGATTGGAAGTGGTTCTACAATCCCAAAGATGGCAGCGGTGTGCACGGACCGGTCACGCGCATTCAACTCGCAGAGTTTCTGGAAGCGGAAGAGATTACCGATAAGACCGAGGCACGAGACGGAGGGCTGGGCGAGTGGCAACCGTTGTCCGTAATTTTGGGAGATGCTGCGGCACTGTCTGGTGAGTTAGCGACAGGTGAGACAGCGACCTTGGCGACGTCGACCAACCTCGAAGATGATGACTTTGAATTGAGCATGAAAACCACCGCTCACGACAATCCCGAACCGTCGCCGGAATTGGAAGCGATCCCGGATGAAGGTGTCGGACCGGACGATGACCTTTGGTATTGTGATCTCTCCGGGCAGTTAGATGGTCCCCTGCCCTGGTCGCGCGTGCACAGTTTGGCCTCGATGGGACGGATCAAACGGTCGGACAAAATTCGCCATGCCTCGGACGTCTATTGGAAAATTGCCGAAGAGTTTGAGGGGCTGTTCCCAAAATCGGAACCATCCGTGACGCAAGTCCCCGCCGCTGATTCACCGCTCCTCGAGCCAGACCCATTGGCCGCCGAGGGCGACACAGAAACACCCGCGGATTCGCGTTTCGAGAATCCCAACCTCGATGAGGCTCCGAACGCGCCATTAGACGCTAAAATGACGGATTGGCTCGACCAGGAAACGGCCGAGCCCGAACCATCGACCGATCCCATTGTGGAGCCCGCCATAGAGGCTGCGATCGCGAGTGCAGCTGGTGAGAATCGTCGCAGAAACAAAGCCAAGGCTCGCCGCGCCGCATCGACCAAGCCACAAAAACCGTCCACACCCAAGCCTCGCCGCTCCTGGTCTCCGCGCTTTGACTTTGCTGCACTGTTCACTGCAGCACGCATGAAGACAATCGTTACTGTACTCGGCGTCGCGGCGTTGGTTGGTGGCGGTTACTTCTTGTTTGGCATGAGCCGGGCGCAAGACCTTAGTGCTTATGCCGCCTATCAGTCGTTTTGGAAAGACTATAAAGACCTGCGCGCTCAGAATGCATCTAGTTTGGAATGGGCCCAACTCAATGCGCGCGTGAGACAAGGGATTGGCCCGTTGGTGGAACAATTGGAGGGGACGGCATCGTCTAGTCGGACTGCGGAACAAGCGCTGCTGTATGTTGGACGCGACTGCATCCCCAAAATGATGGCCGAAGGCCGTAGCCAACCTTGTGAAGCCGAGAAGTATTTTATCCAGCATTTGGAAACCGTCCGTAAGAAGATGCCGGAGGCCGACCTCCAAGTGATCAGTCCCGACCCTAATTTTGAATAGGCCCCTGATGGAATTGCAGCCTGAGTTGGAATATGAAATTCCTCTCGATGACGGACTTGATCAATGGGGCATTGGTGTCGTGGGGTCGGGGTTTATCATCAGCGACTGTCATTTGCCCGCTTATCGGGATGCGGGTTTTCGCGTGCTGGGAATCAGTTCACTCCGCGAAGCCCGCGCGCGGGAGGTCGCGGCACAGCGCACTATCCCGCGAGTGTTCGCCAACTTGCGGGCTATGCTCGATGATAGTGATATCCGGGTGATCGACATCGGCGTCCCCCCGCAGCATCAACCGGACATCATCCGCGAGATCGTAGAGCACGGCCGACATGTACGGGGAATCTTGGCGCAAAAGCCGCTGGCGATGAGCTATGCCGCTGCCCGTGAGATGGTGCAAATGTGCGCCGACGCAGGAATCACCTTGGCGGTCAATCAAAACATGCGGCACGACCAATCGGTGCGGGCGTGTCAGGATTTGCTTGATCGAAAACTGCTGGGCGATCCCGTATTGGGCACGATCAACATGCGGGCGATTCCGCATTGGATGCCTTGGAGCGAACAGTTGGATTCGCTGTCGACGTACGTGATGTCGATACATCACCTCGACACGTTTCGCTATTGGTTCGGTGATCCGACGCGCGTCATGGCTAGCACGCGGACCGATCCCCGTACCCAGTTTTCGCACACGGACGGCATCAATCTGTATATTCTCGAATTCCCCTCAGGCTGCCGCGCGAGCAGTTGGGATGACGTTTGGACCGGCCCCGCCCGCGAAGGGAGCGCCGCTGACATTGGGATTTCCTGGCGCGTCGAAGGGACCAAGGGGCTGGCCCGCGGCACGATCGGCTGGCCCAGTTATCCCGAACGTACCCCCAGTACATTGGATTACACCACCACGGCGGCCGAGGAATGGATCTGCCCCCGTTGGGACAAAGTCTGGTTTCCCGATGCCTTCCGCGGCACGATGGGCGAATTGTTGATGGCCTTAACTCACGATATAGAGCCGAGCATCTCCGGCCAAGACAACTTGAAGACGATGGCACTCGTTGAAGCAACATTCGCAGCAGCTCGCGACCATCGCGTGGTTGAACTGGCGGAAATTCTGGAGACGTAATCCGGCAGTCTGTTGTGCTACGGGTGTTACTAGATCATTGAATAAGGGTGCCACTGGCGGCTAGTCCGCTAGTGCAAACCGGATGACTTGCAAAACACTGCTGGACAAGCCAGCAGTGGCACCCGGCGGGAGAAACGCCAACAGTTGTGGAAACACCATCTGACCTTCGAACATTACGCGGCTCCTTTTTGCCAGAGAGAACAAAAAGGATGGCGACATCACCCCCGTGAGTTGAAGTCGTGCGCGCCTGAAAATTGCCGAAAGTGTTGAATTTCATAGAGAGTTACGACAAGAACCAAAGAATTAAACCGGACAGTTGTGGGCTTGCCCGCCAGTGTAAACCGGATGACCTGCTAAACACTGCTGGACAAGCCAGCAGTGGCACCCGGGTTCGGAGTTGATGCAATGAGCTGCTAGGGGAACTTGGCGGCCATGGGCATGCGGCGGCCGCTGCCGAAGGCTCTTTGGGACAGTTTGATGCCCGGCGGCATTTGGCGGCGTTTGAATTCGTTGCGGTCCAAACGGCTCGCGACCCACTGCACAGTCTCGGGCGGAAACTCTCTGCTGAGGCTGGCGACCGAGCGTTCCTGCTCGATCAGGCCTTCCAAAATCGCATCCAGCACGGGGTATTCGGGGAGTACATCTTGATCGAATTGATCGGGGGCCAATTCGGCGCTGGGTGGCTTGGTGATGATGTTTTCCGGGATCACTTCGCGGCCTTCGACGACGTCGTTGATATACCGCGAAACTCCATACACATCGCGTTTGAACACGTCGCACAATACGGCGAACCCGCCGGCCATGTCGCCGTACAGCGTGCAATAGCCGACTGCCAATTCGCTCTTGTTTCCGGTCGCCAAGGGTAACCAGCCGTAACGATTGCTGCGGATCATCACCATCGCACCGCGAATCCGCGCCTGTAGGTTTTGATCGGGCAAGCCACCGGGATCAGAGGTCAAGTCGTCTCCCACAACCGGCGTCCCTTCATACGCGCGATGCACGTCATCAATCGGGATAATCTCGTAATTGATCCCCAGCAACTCGGCCATCTTCTTTGCATCATCCACACTATGATCACTGCTATGCCGGCTGGGCATCAGCAGCGCGTGAACATGTTGTGGCCCCACGGCTGCAGCGGCGATGTAGCAGGCCAGCGCGCTGTCGATGCCTCCCGATAGCCCTAACACGCATTCCCGGAATCCGCATTTTCGGGCATAGTCGCGCAGGCCCATGACCAGGGCGTCCAATAACCGTTTCTCGCGGGGCGGATTGATCAACTCCATTTTTGCGGGAAGCTGCTCCGAATCGAGCAGCAAGCGATCGGTTTCGAATCCGTCGAGGTGCGCCACCATCTCGCCGGCGGCGTTCATCACGAAACTGTTGCCATCGAAAACCAAATCGTCATTGCCGCCAACTTGATTGACAAACAGATACGGCCGCTCGTGCCGTTGAACGTGTTCGCGGACCAACTGCAGCCGGCGATTTGGTTTGTCAATTTCAAACGGACTGGCCGAGAGATTGATAAACAGATCCACCCCAGCAGCGGCCAGAGAGGCGACCGGATCATGTTGATGCGCCAACTCGTGTCGATACGTCGGTTCGGTCGCATGCCACCAAGCATCTTCGCAGATATGTACACCCAGTTTTAGCCCGGCAAACTCGATCGGCGCTGTCCCGGGGGCAGGAAAGAAATAACGTCGTTCATCAAAGACGTCATAATTCGGCAGCAAGATTTTTTGCGCCGTGCCTACAATCGTCCCGCCATGCAGCAGGCTCACGCAGTTAGCAACACGGCCTTCGGGGACCCCCTGGGGATCAGGATGCCCGACTAGTACGCCCAGGTTGAGATCGAGTTCCTGCGCCAGTTGTTCGACCGTACGGCGGCAAACGGCGGCGAAACCTTCGCGGAGCAGCAGGTCCTTGGGGGGATAGCCGGAGATGATCAATTCCGACGTGACCAACAAGTCAGCACCGTCAGCAACAGCGCGCTGGGCCGCCTCTTTAACCAGAGCCGCATTTCCGGCCAGATCGCCGACCGTGGGATTGAGTTGTGCAATCGCAATTTTCATCGCTGTATCTATCGCCGCAGGTGAGAAGAGTTGTCGCAATACCGGACGATGCGAGTATAATCATTGGCAGAAGTCGGCGACAGCGACTCAGGCCGCATCGAAACCAGAGGACGAATCATGACGGAACCGGAAAAACGTCGCAGCTTTGCTTGGGTCTGGTGGACGATCGGGCTGCTGCTATTTTACGTCCTGTCTATCGGACCCGTTGCTCGAATCGAAATGGAGCTATTTGTTGCAGGGCACGATACCGCTTGGATGGAATCGATCGGAAGAAATTTTTATTGGCCAATCGGATACTGCGCGATGCATAACGACACGGCGCTACGAATACTCCTTAGATATTACGATTTGTGGGGCGTTGAAATAGTTAGATGAGCGGAAGGATTGAAGGCACGCAATTGAACAGTTTTCACGAAATTACAGTTCAGTCGCTACCCTCCGTTCGACCGAACCAGCTTGACCGTGCTCAACAGGAAGGAACTGCTCATGAACGACGAAAAACAAAAACGCCGCAGTGGTTGGTATAGGTGGGCGCTTCTACTGCCGGTGATTTATGTGTTGTCGGTTGGGCCGGTCACTAAGATTTGCGTTGAAATGGAGCAGGCGCATCTAAATACCGAATGGATAATACCAATTTACAACTTATTCTATGCGCCGCTACTTTGGGGCAACAGAAATAGCAGTTGGGTGGATCAGTTTTTCGATTGGTATATCGACGATTTGTGGCAGGTCTATTCATAGTCGCGTTCGGCTTTGGAATTTACCAAGAATGGGAAACCCGCCGCGATCTGTTGGAAAACCCTTGCGACGCCCTCGGACAGCGGTAGACTGAATGGTGGACATAAAATCCACACAAACCTTACAGCCCCGCCTAAACCATGCTCTCTCGGCCTCGCAAACACCAACGACCACGCCTCTCGCCGCGCTACAATTTCGCGCGGTGCTTGGTTGTCGTCGTGACGCTGTCGGTGGTTTTGGCTAACTGGCTGGGTATTGATCGGATAGAATTGGCAACGGCGGCGGACGGGAATTCGCTGCTTGGTGTCGCCTCCTCCTGTTGTTGTGCGAAACGGGGCAACGTCTGTCGTTGTGGGACCGGGTGTTGTGGACGCGCGGCCAAACCATTGGCAAAGTCAACGACGACGAAATCACAACTGGCGATCCGCTTGTGGCTCAGTTGTCCCCGACAAGGAACCGATGGCCTGAGGTCACCCCAGTCCCCCGACTGGATCGTGGAGACAGGTTTGCCCGTGCCGGCAAACATCGAGTGGGCTGAGACGGCATTACCGTCAGTACACGGGCCATCGCTGCGAGCGATCGAGCCGCCCACGCCCCCGCCGCGCGACTGCTAACGCGCCCATTCCCATGGGGAACGCTCTCACTCAACGGGTGCCACTGTTGGCTTGTCCAACAGTGCTTCTCGCTGCACGATCTGTCGCACACTTCAAACGAAGTACGACAATCGAAGCACGACATTCCCCGTTTGACTTCGAGCCCACCGTTACTACGACCGTTCGTCGGTCCGCCGTGCGCACTGAACAGAAGCGCTACGCACCCCACAAAGACACGCGGACCTGCTCCGCACTGCATACAGAGGAAAGAATTCATGTCTACACACAAACGACTGCGCCACAAGCGCGGATTTACATTGATCGAACTTCTGGTGGTGATCGCCATCATTGCCATTCTTATCGCACTGCTCTTACCGGCCGTTCAACAAGCGCGCGAAGCGGCGCGGCGGACCTCGTGCCGGAACAACCTGAAGCAAATCGGGATCGCCCTGCACAACTACCACGATGTGTTCAGCACATTTCCCCCGGGATACATTGCTGAAGGGGTCACCGCTGACGACGGTGTGGGAGCCGAAACGGGATCGGGATTTGCCTGGTCGGCGCTGTTGTTGCCCTATCTAGAACAACCCGCTGTTTTTCAGGGATTGGATTTTAATGAGAACTCCACTGAACCTGACAACGTCCTCATGGGACTGACACCGTTGTCGGTTTTCATTTGTGCTTCGGACGATGTTCAACCACAGTTCGACGTCAACGATTCAACAGGCACCTTGATTGCTCGGGTTGCTTCTTCGAATTATGTCGGCGTCTTCGGCTATGGCAGCGTCACGATGAATCCCGGCAAGGGCACCGGCATTTTGTTTCGCAATAGCAGCGTTAAAATCCGGGACATCACGGATGGGACGTCCAATACGCTGGCTGTGGGAGAACGGACGCACGATCTGACTGAATCGACATGGTACGCCGCACTCCCCGGCGCAACGGTGAACGCCGGCATGGCGATGATGCCGATGATGACCGAAGGCTCCTCGCATTTGGTGTTGGGACACGTCGGGCAACCTTCAATGGGCATGATGCCGGCAATGGAACATACGCCGAATCAATCGGGCCACATCGTCAATTTCTGGAGCCGCCATACTGGGGGAACGCATTTTCTTTTCTGTGACGGTTCCGTTCGATTTTTGGGAGAGAACATGGACTATCCCACCTACAAGCATTCCGGCATCAAGAATGACGGCGAGGTCGTCTCGTTCTAACACCGGTCCCTAACCGTTGATAAAAACCTAAAAACGGCCTCGTGAATCGGTACTGCCCGGTTCACGAGGCCGTTCGCGTTTTATGCCTGGCGATGCTTCACCATTGTGTTGACGACGATGGCGGCTTAGGATCGATAGCGAACATCACACAAGGAGTCATCCATGCATCGAGTTTTTCGCTCTATTTGTCTCGCGGTTGCCGTACTTTCCACATGCGCACTTCATGCGGAGGACTGGCCGCAATTTCGCGGGCCGAATTGTAGTGGGATTTCGACAACCACCGCGACGTTGCCCGTCGAATTTTCAGAGACGGAGCATGTCCTTTGGTCAGACGAAATTGGCGAAGGGGTCGGGTCGCCGGTGATCGCCGCCGGACGATTGTTTGTGACAGCCATGGTCGACAAAGAAACCGTGGGCCTGCTCGCCTTTGATGCGAAAACCGGCAAACCGATTTGGAAGCAGACTTGGAAGACCGGTCCGCTGGCTGAAGTGCATGAAACCAACAGTCATGCCAGCACGACCCCCGCCGCCGATGCCGACCATGTGTATGTCTATTTTCCCACGATGGGCATGCTGGCATTCGACGCAGCCACCGGCGCGCAATTGTGGGAAAAGAAACTGCCGGTGCCGTTCTTTGTCTTCAAATGGGGACCGGCGATGTCGCCCGTGCTGTATAAGGATCTGGTCATTTTCTGTCAGGACGACGACCTGGCCCCGGCGATTTATGCTCTGAATAAAGAGACAGGCGAAATCGTTTGGATGGACGATCGCAGTGACATGGCGGTCAATTATTCACACCCTGTCATCTGCGAAACCGACCAGGGTGACGAATTGGTCGTTGCCGGGACCGGGAAGTTGATCGGCTACGATCCCAACAACGGCGAACGGTTGTGGTATGCCAAGGTGTTGTTGCGCAATATCAAAACCACACCGGTCTGCCAAAACGGCACGATTTATATCTCACTGCAAAGCGGCGGGATCGCCAATCAATGGTTGGCAACGGCCGATCAGGCAGAGACCGGTAACAGTGACGGCAAACTGACCCGCGAGGAGATGCAAGGGTTTGTCGGCGAGACAAAGATTCCCGAGTCGTTCTTCAAAAAGACTTTCGAACGCGGCGACAAGAACAAGGATGGTTTTCTTGAGGGGGAGGAACTCGACTATGCCTTCTTGCATCCCGACAACTTCGCCGGTGCCCGCTTTGATGCCGAAGAAGCCGGGGACCAATTTGTCCTGGCGGTTCGCGGCGGCGGACGGGGAGACGTGACCGATTCGCACGTGCTGTGGAAGCACAAAACCAAATACACCGACCACATCGTCTCGCCGTTCGTCCATGACGGCCGCATGTTTTTGATCAAAGGGGGCGGCATCACCACCGTATTCGATACGGAAGAGGGCAAGGTGCTCCGCCGCGCCAAACGGATCAGCAACACGAGCGAATACTTCGCATCGCCCATCTATGGCGACGGCAAAATCTATCTGGCAGGCGAAAACGGTTTTGTGGTGGTGCTAGCCGACGGTCCGGACTACGAGATCCTGGCCAAAAACGACATGGGCGACAGCATCGTCGGGACCCCCGCAATCGCCGAAGGACGACTGTATATCCGCACCCGCACGAAACTGATTTGCGTCGGCGACGAGTGAGCGAGTCTCGCCGTTGCTATTCCGTTCCCGGATTGCCGACTAATTTGTAGCCGCTCAACTTCGGCCGCCAATCGCCGATCTGCGCCGGGTCAGTTTTCATGTCTTTGATTACGCTAACCGTTTGGGCTCGTCCCCCTGTGTGTTCGATCCGGGTAGCGTAAGTCTGTAGTGACTCTTCGTCGATCAGGAGGTCGATTTGCTTGAACTCCTGTCGCAACCCCTCTTTTTTGGGGCGAGCAACTAGGCGGAACCCATTGGAATTCTTCTTACCCCGAAACCAATCATAATTTTTGAGCAGTTGCTCAGCTTTGATATGAGCGACCATATGAAACAGATAATGCGGTTTACTATTTATCTGCAAGTGATCTGTCCAGCTGGCAAAACCGGTCCTGAGTTCATCCGATGTCGCGGGATTTGTTTCCGGAATTGCAATGCGTTTATAGCTTTTCTCCTTCGTGTCAATTTGATTCAAATGCTTCCCATCCCAGTACCACAGCATTGGACTGGTCGGCCGCAGATCATACGGCAGTCCGTTGGGATCCTTCCCCGTGCTCGTTTCCTCGCTCTGGATGGGCATCGGTTTCAGTTCTAACAAGCCTTGATTCGGCTGCTGCACGACAAGCCTGCCGATGCCGCGTCGTTCGGTGAAAAACGTGTGATCGTAGACGTACCGCTCAAACTGAATCTCGACGACCTCCCCCTGGTGCGAAGCGGCTTCCCATTTTTGGAGCAGGTCAAGCAGTTCTGGCGATGTCGCGGCTGGTTTTTCTGCCGGCGGTTTTGCTGTTGGTTCTTCAGCGGCGGCGAGACTGGCGGCTGCCATAGAGAAGACGGCATAGTAGGAAACAATCCCTCGTAAGCGCATCGGGGCGTCCTCCGAATGATGACTTGTGCTAAATGCGGGGAAAGTCTATCTCCATGCGGTCAGACCACCAAGGCGAGATTACCAGCCTCTCAAAACCGACTGTCCGGGTGTGCACCTCGCCGCTCTGAGGTTGCAGCAAATTTGATCCGGCGATACACTCCCGCCCCGCACAGCGGCCCGGAAAAACGGATTGCCCTCTCATAATCTCGCCGATGCCGACAGCGGACTCTCATCTCAGATTCACCCCCTGCTCTCCATTCTATGGTTGTCGTGCCTGCTGCCGCGATTGGCAGTGGATTATGACGCGCGCGGCCTGGCTGTTTGCCGGCTGCGGAATTTTGTTTGTCCAAGACTTTTCATTGGTGCGGCGATGATCTCCCTCTCCAAAACTCAACTCAGCACGTTGTTCATGGCTTTAATCCCGCTGTATGTTGTGGGCTGTACTGTCGCCCCGCCACGCATCTCGGGATATCCCACAGGCGTTCCGCCGGCGACGCATCAAGCCCTGCAACAACAACAGGCCAACTTGATGGCCCGCTATGAAGAATTGAACGCGCGCACCGCTAGTTTGGACGCTGATAACCAGCGACTGCAAGCGCATCTTGCCCAGCAGCAACAACAGACGTCAAAGATGCAAGCCTCGTTGCAACAGAGTCGAGACACGGTCGCGGATCTACGGGATGAACTGACCATCGAACGTCGCAACCAAGGCTCGTATGCCGGCCAAGGTGCGCTGCCTTCGACCGAAGTCGGTTATACCCCCGCCGGGAATCTGCCGTTGGCCAACATTCCTGGTGCGGATGTCAATCAAGATGGCGGCGACGTACGGATTCGTCTCGACGGCGCCCAATTGTTTGCCTCAGGAAAGGCGTCGATCAAAAACACTTCGCAAAACTCGAAACTGATCGACGATGTCGTCTCGACGATTCAGTCCCAATACCCACAACAGCGCGTGACCGTCGAAGGACATACCGACTCCGACCCGATTCGCCGTAGCAGTTGGAAAAACAACGAAGAACTCTCTCTCGGTCGCGCACGGGCGGTCTATTATGCCCTACGAAAACGGGGGCTCTCGGAAGCGCAGTTGTCGGTCGCCGGATACGGTTCCTCGCGTCCATTGGCGGACAACAATAGCCCAGCGGGAAAAGCCCGCAACCGCCGTGTGGAAATCGTCATCCACGCCCAACAGCCTCGTTAAAAACGGTGCAGCGCAAATCTGATAATGCAGTTGCCAGACTGAAGTAGCGGGCTGTTACTGGATCTACCCGTGCTTTATTAGTCGTTCCCTGATTCTGATTTGCACTGGCAAAGCCAGTGGCACCCCATTTCAATCTGCAGTTGGCCCCAACGACGCGCTTCGCCATTGGGGCGACCAACACCTTTGGGCGCTGTTGCTATTTCGCTTCGGGCGATTTGACGACGCCCCACATGTTGCCGATCACTTCACCGTGACGCCAGGTCCCCGCGTATTGGCCTTCGTGGAAGAGAACGCGGCAGCTAAACGTTCCCAGTCCCGGAATGGCGACTTTGGTGAGCGAAATCATGGGCGTATCATCGGCCCATTTCACCGGTAGCGGCATGGGGATCGCCGGCTTATCGCCATACTGAAACGTGAACAGCCAAAATCCGTTGGGCATTTTCTTTAAGTCCACGATTTTATAGGTGTCCTTCTTCGGTTCGGACTCCTGGCCATCTTTGATCACGGAGAAATTCCCGATCAACTCCGCTCCCTTGAGCATCTTCTGAAATTGAGCCTCGTGTGGATTCAGTTCTTCCCCGGTCGGCGCCTCGTCGGCGGCTTGCAGCGCGAAACTGGCGAAAATGACGCCGGACAACACCGAGAGGCAGGCGATTTTAGGAATCATGATTTCTTTCTCCGTGAGATAAGTGGTCAGTATTCGTCGGGAATATTGGTAGGGGTCCCAGCAGGGCAGACACCGTAAGCTGTTTGGAGTCAATCAGTTGAGCGAATTTACCTGCAGTTAAAAGTGGTCGTGGCGGCGTCGAAACCTGTTGGGAACTTCAATTATTTTCCGGTCATCCCAAAATTATGGCCAATCGGGCTAAGAATCCAAACCAACCGGCGAATTACCTGTTGTCTGCTGGTCAATATCATAGCGGCTCAACGGAGCCGGGCCACTAGGACAAATGTTCCGCATATCAGAGGGAGAACAGAAATGATTAAGAAAGCAATTTTGAGTACAGCCGCTTTGGCGCTGGTCGGAACATTCGTCTTCGGCCGGGACGCTGCCAGTTACGTAAAGACCTCGGCCACGATGGTCAAAGATTCGATCCGATCGGAAGTTCCGCCGGAATTGGAAATCGAACGGGCACGGGATCTGGTGAACAATCTGCTTCCGGACATTCGTGACACGATGCGGCAAATCGCCGAAGCGGAAGTCGATGTCGAACATCGCACGGCTCAGATCATGCGAGATGAAGACCAATTGGCCAAGCAAAAGCAAGAAATGTTGGCACTGAAGAGTTATGTGCAAAACGGCGAAGAAGTACGCTACGTTGGCCGCACCTACTCGGAAGCGGAAATGAAGCAGGACTTGGCGCGACGTTTTGAGCGGTTCCAATTGGCCGAACAGACGTTGGAAAGTCATCGCAAGATTTTGAAGGCACGTGAGCAAGTCGTGATCTCGGCTCGCAGCAAATTGGAAAACATGATGGCTTCCAAACGCGATCTGCAAGTCAAGATCGAGAACTTGGATGCCCGCTTGCAAGCCCTGCAGGCTGCCGAAGCTGCTAGCGACTGCAACATCGACGACTCCCGCTTGTCGCGAGCCAAGCAATTGATTGCCGACTTGAACAAGCAACTGGATGTCAAAGGCAAGATGTTGGATGCCGAAGAACGGTTGACACCGATGATTCCGGTGCACACCGGTCCGATGGTTCCGGAAGACTTGAACGAACAGATCGATCAATACTTCCACCTGAATGAATCAGGCGACGCGACGGCTAAGACGGATGCCTAAATCTAAACTGGCTCTCGCCCCCCGGCAATTTGCTGGGGGGTTGGGGCCGTTCGGAGTTTGCTGAACGATTTTGCCACGCGCGGCGCTCGCCGGGTTTGCGGAAATGAGAAACATCCTCGGGTGGCCGGCTGCCCGGTTGCCCTTTTTTTGATGTGGCGGAAATTTTAGTCTGCTTGGAGCGTCAAGCCCCTGCTGAGCAGTGAGCCTCGCAAGAATACACGGCTCAGCAGGAGCTTCGCCCTCCCAGTGGCAGTTCTGGACGGGAACTTGCTGAACGGTTCTTGGGAATGTGGCGAATTTCCTTTGATGAAAATGATCCCCTGACCGGGGAAATGCGTTAAAATCAAGCGGAGTAGGACCGGTGGTCATGCAAGGAAACTTCGGTTTAGGAAACTCCGCGACGCCCGCAACAGCGGCGTTGGCTTTGGGTGGTGCCGATATGGATGGTGAGCGCTATATACTGTGGATTGACCGCGTCGGCGCGTTTATGTTGTGCCTGGGCGAGCGGGTTTCGTTGGGAGGACCGGTGTCTGGACCTCCCGCGGCCGATGTGGCCTTGTTGGCGAATTTGTCGCGGCGACATGCCGAAATCGTTCGCAGCGGCGAAGGGTATTACCTGCAGGCTGCCGCAGCAGTATCGGTTGCCGGGCGGACGGTGCACGAACAAACAAATTTAGCGGATGGGAATGAAATTCAATTGGGAGAGAGCGTCAAACTACGATTCCGATTGCCGACGATTATCAGTGGAACGGCGCGGCTCGATTTTGTCAGCGATCACCGCCCCTCGCGCGCTGTCGATGCGGTTGTGCTCATGGAGGACACGTGCATATTAGGCCCGGGAGCGGATAGCCATATACGTTGCTCGGGTTGGAATCAAACCATCCTGTTGCATCGCAGTAGCGGTCAACTGTGTTGTAAATCGCGATCAGACATTTATGTAGATAACCAACACGCCAAATCGAGCATGCCGCTTACAGACGGATCGATCGTCACCAGCATCGATGGACGGCTTCGGTTGGAAGCGGTGCAGTGAAGAGTTAGTGGACGACAACCGGATTGTGAGCAAGATCAAAGTTGATTAGCTGGATACATTGATAGTGGAGAACTGAGGAGAACAACATGGCGGATGACCGCCGTTCCGGGCCGGTGAGTCTGGGTTGCGGAACATTGATTGTGATTGGGCTGATTGTGCTCATCTTTAGCGGCGGCGGCAGAATTCAACAAATGAACGATGACCTTAGCAACATGCGAACGGACATCAATAACCTTCGGGCGGTCATCGAAAAGCAAAATCAAACCAGCGAAGACCAAACACGGGCCATCGAAAAACAAACACAGGAAATACGGGAATTCAAAAACGCAATGAGTCAGGAACAGAAAGTTCCGCAGCCGTGAATCATGCAACCAACCCGATGTGAATTCCGAACAACACCCCGATTTCTATAAAATAGGGACGACGACGTGCCCGGTACCCTAGCCAAAACATTACCCCACCAACCACAGGGCGGCAGAACCATGAAATTCACCTTTCAGCCGGAATCGAAGCCGCTGGACGGTTACACGATCAAACGCGCTATTGATCGTGGCGGCTTCGGCGAGGTCTACTACGCCCTGAGCGACTCCGGGAAGGAGGTCGCTTTGAAGCTGCTCCAGCGGAACATGGATGTTGAATTGCGGGGGATTCGCCAATGCATGAATCTCAAGCATACAAATCTGATGACGATCTTTGACATCAAAACCGACGCTGACGGCGACCATTGGGTCATCCTGGAATTCATGTCGGGGCAGACGTTGGAACAGGTGCTGGACAACCATCCGCAAGGCATGCCGATGCAGGAAGTCCTGCATTGGCTGGATGGGATTTCGGCCGGTGCGGCCTATTTGCACGACCGCGGCGTTGTGCATCGCGACCTCAAGCCGGCGAACCTGTTTATCGACGCGGGCGTGATTAAAATTGGCGACATCGGGCTCTCCAAATACATTACTCCCAGCCGGCGGAGCGGACATACCGAAAGCGTGGGAACGGTGCACTATATGGCGCCGGAAGTCGCCCACGGACGTTACGGCAATGAGTTGGATGTCTACAGCACAGCTGTGATGGTCTATGAGATGATCACCGGCACAGTCCCCTTCGACGGGGAGAGCACCGGCGAGATCATCATGAAGCATCTCACGGAAAAACCGGACCTCAGCAAATTGCCGGAAAAACTACGGCCGATTCTGGGGCGGGCTTTGGAGAAAGATCCCAAACAACGAACGCACAGCATCGCGCAATTCGCGCGGCTGGTTAAAGAAGCGGTCCTGGGGAACAACGGCGCCACGGTCAAACAGGCAACGGAAATTCCTGAGGATTCCTTCGTAGCCGCGGCGCCGGTGGAGCAAGCGGCTCCGCCCCAAAACGGTTCCCCAAATTCTGACCCCAAACGTCCCAGCCACGAACGGCATACGCAGGCATATCGCGGTGAAAAACAGCCGCATCGCAGTGATAAAGATGGTGGAGAATCGAACCACCGCATGTTTTGGATCCTGCTCGCCGTCGTCGCCGTGGTGGCCGCATTGGGTCCGGGCGTCATGTTTCGGTCATCGTTGGTGGTCGGGATCGTCGGCGGTATCGGTTATTTTCTGTATTGGTTGTTTTTCATTCCCTACAAGCCGGCGAAACTATCTCCTGAGAGCCAGGAGAAGTTACGAAAAGAAGCGGACAGCCTGTTCGACGACCTAGCTGAACAGCAACGGCCAGCTGTCGCGGACGTGCCGCCAGTCATCCAGCCAGCCGCACATCGGCAGCCGGCACCACAAGTGGTTCCGGTGAAAAAAGGCAAGACGTGGCTGCGTCACAAATCGTCGGCGCTCACACCGCTCACGATTCGTCCGGTGAATATGCGAGACCGCTTGGCCTCCGCAGCGCAATCGATGACCATGGCGGTGATTTTCTCGCTGCCGATCGTTGGTGTGATTACCTTTCTGTTGCCGGACCTGCAGGATCCGGCACGGGCAGGGCTATTTGGGTTCATGACCATTATCGCCTCGTGGTTGGTGTTGTTGCCGTCGAAGATGTGGGAAGGGACCGCCACCGAACCGACGATCCGCCGGTTGGTCTTGCTCAGTGCGGGGGTTGTCGTCGGGGTGTTGGCCTATGGTCTCGATCAGACCTTGATGGTTGATGTGCCCAATATCACGCATGAAGTTGACGCCGACGATGCCATGTTCACCAAAGTGGGCGATCAGCCGTTACTGACCAAGAATGAAGCGATTCTTCAGTCGCAACCGGGGATTGCTTACTCCAACCCACGCTGGGTCAAGTTCCAGCCGACGTTGGCGGGATATGTGGTCTTTTTCGCCGCCCTGTTCGGCATCCGTCGTTGGTGGTGGCATGCCGATGCATTTCGGCCGAAACGGTTTCGCGTTAGCTCGCTGTTGCTGACAGGATTGGTGGGATTTCTGATTACAACCATCTTCGCATTCCCGCACGGTTGGGCAGCTTTGTGGGCGGTGGCGATCTCAGCCGTCGTGCAGCTCGCCGCGACCTGGGCGCCACCGAATGTTCGTCCGGCAATGATGGAGGACAACTAAGATGAGCCCTAAAACAACAATATTATTTCCCGGTGCATTATTGGTGCTGTTGGTCATCGGCGGGATCTGCCTCTGGGGTCTTAGCGCATTGTTTCGCAGGTTTGGGATCGGCAAAACGCTGCTTGCGGCGGTGTTGTTACTTCCAGCGATTGCGGTGGGAACTATCCTCTTGTCGCTGGTCTCTTACCGAAGTCAGGGTGTGAATGTGCAGATGGCACACGAATCGCAGCAGCGCGCCATTTTGCAACAACACGAAGCAATCCAAGCACAGCACCGGGCGATCCAGGAACATGCTGAGCAATTGCGATACACAGCGGACGCGAGCATTGAGCATACCCATCGCATGGTCGAGAGACATGCCGAATCATTGGCTAGTCCTCCATCGGAACAGGTTCAGCCTCTGCTCGAACCACAACCGAACACTGCTGCACAAAATCACTCGGCATCAACATCGGTTCATGTAGGCACGAATCACATACAAAGGAATCACGACTGGATGTTTCTAGCAACCTTAGCTGTGGTAGCCATGCTGGTCTTGTCGGGGATGATTGGGACGTCTGTGTACCTAGCGGCACAGGGAGGGACGTTGCAATGGGGGGCAGTCGGTTCGAAGTTACTATCGATCGCGTGGGTAGTTCCCATCCTGGTGATAGCGGCGATTCCAATGTATATGATTGCGAATAAGCTTGTGGGCTGGACGTTTCCGGATTTCGCATCGCAAACCGTCACGGTGGGCATTTTGACTTTGGAGGACGTCGATCACCATGCGACAACCGGAGACTTGCCCGATTGGGTACAGGCTCCGCAGCAGAATGATGGCCAAACCCGCGTGGTGGTCGTGAGCAGCAATTTCAGTCCGGCGGTCGATGCTTCGGATACAGACCGTGCCATTAGCATTGCCCAAAACGAGGTCTACGAAGAAGCGGCTCAGCAGATACGCGCTTACTTTGGTGAGACTTACCCGGTGCAAAACAATTGGCCGATCCCCGATGAAATCGTTCGCCGCGCCATGGGCAAAGTCCATCTGCTAGAGAAAGACGTTGATGGTGGCGGCAAAGTCTATCGGCGGTTCGCTCAGGTGAATTTGACACCCGGCATTCGCCAACGACTGCTACCGCAATGGAAAACGGCGACCACGCAGAACCGTCTCTGGACGCTCTGCGCCGGCTTGGGACTCTTAACGTTATTGCTGGGAACAACCGCCGGCTATCTGCGATTAGATCGCATGACCGACGGGGCCTACCGCGGCCGTTTGAAACTGGCATCACTTTCAGTGATTACCGCTGTCGCATTGGTCACTGGCATGTTTGTCAGCTAAACATCAGCATGGCAACATCCGCATCAAAAGCTCCCATTCAGTGTGCCTCGTCCAACCGCTACGGCGTCTGCTCAGTGGGCGGTTGACGCAAGTGAAGTGCGTGCTTGTCGAGGTAATTGCAGACCGCATCCAATGCTCCTTTAGCCAAGCTGGCTTCGGCTTCGGTGCAGGAGTATTGTTTTTTTAGCTCCACATCGGAATGGATGATATTGCGGTATTCACGCAGCGTGACATCAATGGCATTGGCACGGTCCCTGGGCAGAATATCGACGTCCGCAGCAACATTGATCAGCTGATACATCGTCCATTGCCCTTTTTCGATCCGTTTGGTCTTGGGGGCTTTGGAGCTGGCTTTTGCCAATTCGATCACTTCATCCGATGCCGTCAATTGGTCCACCAGAATCGCTTCCAAAATACTACCGGCCAAAACGACGGTGCTTTTCCAAGCTCCAGCCGGAAATAAGATCAGCGAAAGTTCGCGATAGTCGCGTTTAATGATCCGTCGCAGTTCGCTGGATTCGATAAAGTCAAACGCCCGCACCTGAGCGCTACTGCCGATTCCGGCATAGTGATCCAGTACGTGCAAGAGGTCATCCATGTTTGGCAAACCGGACTGGTGCAGATGATTGTCATCGTAGCCACGGATATTCATCCGTAAGATGATAAAGTCATACTGCACATCGGGAAGAAAATCCCGCGGATCGAGGCGATCCAATTCCTCGGCAAGGACTTTGACCAGGGCTGTTCGATTGGCGCGTGCGGAACTCACTGCGACGGCTAGTTTCCGAATGTATCCGACCATGAGCGACTTTCTGAGGAGGGGAGTGCGGCGCAGATCCATCTCGCAAAGAGCGGATTGTCGAGCCAAACAATCTGGCCGTGTTTTTAGGGATCACCGGCCATCGACACAATAGCAATTGACACGAACAGTAGAAAAAAAAGTTCCTACGCTTTTGTCAATCTCGAAGTTAATGTCGATCGATCTGGAAATCAACGCTGGTTGTCGTAAAATGCCACAAGGCGTTCGGGGGCGACGCCGCATTGCGCCAAAGTGACCAGCATCCAATTTGTCAAAGTCTGCCGCACCACGCCACGTTGTTGCCAACGCCGCGCGGACACATGGACTTTTTCTTCAAGCAGCACAAACCGGCCTTCGAGTCGTAATTGTTTCATCAAAAACAAATCCTCCATCAGCTTCAATGGGGGAAACCCTCCCAACCGCCGAAACACGTCGGCCTTGACGAAAATTCCTTGGTCGCCGTAAGCCAACCGCAGGAAGCGAACCCGCAGCGCATTCCCCCACTCCAACGCACGATACTGCCCTCCGACGGCATCGACGTGCTGGCGGAAACATCCCCCCACGCAATCCGGCGCCGCACACGCGGCACGGGCCGCATCGAGGCATCCCGGTTCCAAGCGGCAATCGGCATGCAAAAATAACAAGATTTCCCCCGTTGCCACAGCAGCGCCGGCATTTTGCTGCCCCCCCCGCCCCGGATCGACACTGAGTACAATATCCGCGGCCGCCGACTTCGCTAACGTGTCGTCACTGCTGCCCCCATCGACAACGATCGTCTGCACCTCCCCGACATCCTGCGTCGATTGCAACGCCGCCTCAATATTGGCAGCTTCGTTGAGCGTGGGGATAATGACAGAAATTTGCACGGGATACGCGGGCTTTAAGCTTAGAGGGTTTTGCTGGCAATCATGCGCAACGTGCCGACCATTGTTGCCGCCCACGACATACGTCGTCAATTCAGCGCGCAGCTTAGCAACGGCGGTCTTACCTAAATAGAGGGAGCCCAAAATCCCCTCAAGCCTGTCCCTTCACGCCTCAAACCATCGGTCAAATTATGCATCTCAGAACGAACCGACCGGGCCGTTGCTAGCACAATGGTATGTGGTTGCGTTAGGATGCGTTGTTGCTACGGCGCCGGGGAGTTCCTGGTAGTATTTAGGTCCGCAGTTCCTAAGTAACGGATGCGGTGCATTAGAGAAAGATATCAACGTGCGTGTTGCGTATTTGGATTGCTCGACTGGGATTAGCGGCGATATGACGCTCGGTGCGTTGTTGGATGCTGGTGTGGATGAAGCGGCGATTCGCGCGGGAATCGCCTCGTTGGACTTGCCCGATGTGCGACTGGAAATCAACGAGGTGATGAAGGGCGACTTTCGCGCCAAGCATGTCCGCGTCGTGCATCCCGAACAACACGCGCATCGTCATCTGTCGGACATTGTGACGTTGATCGATAACGCATCGGCCCTCACCGAGCCGCAACGAGCGTTGGCGAAACGTATTTTTCACGATGTGGCGGCTGCGGAGGCCAAAGTGCATGGCGCAACGGTCGAACAAGTCCACTTTCACGAAGTGGGCGCGATTGATTCGATCGTCGACATCGTCGGCGCCGCGATTGGGTTCGATCTGCTCGGTGCGGATCGCGTGGTCAGCAGTCCGCTGCCGACCGGACGCGGACAAATTCGCATTGCCCACGGAATCTGTACGGTCCCCGCGCCGGGGACGGCGGAGTTGCTCAAAGGGATTCCGCTGGTGGATGTGCCGATCGAAGCGGAATTGACCACCCCCACCGGGGCGGCGATTGTCGCGAATGTCGTTGATCATTTCGGTGCGTTGCCGGAGATGCAAATCGAAAGCGTGGGCTACGGAGCCGGCACCAAGGATTTTCCCGAGCGGGCCAATCTGTTGCGGCTCTTTGTCGGCATGGCAACCGCTACGCCGGATGTGGATTACGTTTCGATTTTGGAAACGAACCTGGACGACGTCTCCGGTGAGGTGATTGGTTATACCAAGCAAAAATTATTCGATGCCGGCGCGTTGGATGTCTATTCTACGCCGGTGCAAATGAAAAAAGACCGCCCCGCAGTCGTGTTGAGCGTGATTTGCCGCCCGGCGGACCGCGACGCACTGGAATCGATCCTCTTCGCTGAAACCGGGACGTTTGGCATCCGGCATCATGTACTGGAACGTTCCAAGCGTGCCCGCGAGCTGCATGAAGTCACCACGATTTGGGGAACGGTCCGGGGAAAGATAGGCTGGCGGCATGGCGAACCGGCGATCTTTACGCCGGAATTTGATTCGTGTGCCAAAATCGCGGAACAGAATGGGGTGGCACTGCGGGATGTGTATCGCGCAGCTGAAAGCGCGTATCAACCACAGACGCCCGCTTCGCCGGCGACGGGCAAACAAGATCACGCGCATGACCATTCGCATAGTCACGACCACAGTCATGATCACGACCACGGACATGATCATGGGCACGACCACTAACGAGCATCCGGCCTGCGGCTAGTTCGCAGGCGGAAGACGAACCGATCATGTGTGGTTCACGGAAAACAATCGGCCGACATTGCTGCCAACAGGAGGTTTGGTGATGCTTAGTAGCGGAGAAATGATTTTGGGCGGACTGATGCTGCTCGTCATGGCGTTTCTGCTGCGGCGAAGTTTTACACAGTCCAAGGCCAGTCGGGACCGCGACCCTCAGAAAGAGGCCCATGCGGATATCCACGCCGCCGAGTCGAGCTATGCAGCGGCGATCAATAAAATGGAATTGCGGGTGAATGACTATGCCCGCGAGGTGGAAGGTCGTATCGGCACACGGATTGCCGTACTCGACCGGTTGCTCGCCGAAGCGGAGACATCGATCAAACGATTGGAAGAACTCTCGCAGCAACGACCGACGGGTGAAGGGACCACCGGGCCGGAAGCGGCGGGGGGCGGGAGTGGTGCAGAGGAATCGTAAGTAACTCACCACGCGCGGTGGTGAATAGACGATTGCGCCGACACGGAGTTGTCGGGGGGACGAATTTGCCGATCGGATCAACAAAGCCGCAACACACAGGCGGTTGATTCGCAAGATGCGTCACGATTTAAGAGAATTGCGACGCCGGATAAACCAGTCGGAGTGGATGAACAGCCCATGTTAGAACTCGAAACTTCGGTTTTGGACAGGATCGCCCAGGAAGTGGGCGTGAAATCATCACAGGTGGCCGGCACCATCGAGTTGTTGGATGACGGAAATACCGTGCCGTTTATCACGCGTTATCGCAAAGAAAAGACGGGAAACCTGGATGAAGTGCAGATTCGCGACATCCAACAGCGCGTGAAGTCCCACCGACAATTGCGGGAACGGGCTGCGACGATTCTCAAGTCGATCGAATCGCAAGACAAACTCACGCCGCAATTGCAACAACAAATCGAAGCAGCTCAAACACTGGCCGAGTTGGAAGATTTGTACTTGCCCTACCGCCCCAAGAAACGAACCCGTGCCCAGATTGCCCGCGAACGTGGGTTGGAGCCGTTTGCCGAGCAACTGTGGAATGCGGACCCGGCGGTTGATTCGCCGCGTGCGGCCGCGGCTCAGCATGTGAACCCCGAACAGGAACTGGCCACAGTCGACAACGTCCTGCAGGGTGCATCCGACATTCTCGCGGAACGGATTGCCGAAGACGGGAGCGTCCGCGAATCCGCGCGCCGCGTCGCCTTGAAGACTGGCCGGTTAAAAATCGCAGCGGCCGGCAAAGAAGCGGACGATTCGTTTCGCGACTATTTTGACTACTCCGAAGCGGTCAGTAAGATTCCTCCGCACCGCGTGTTGGCAATCAACCGCGGCGAATCCGAATCGGCACTGCGTGTGAAATTTGTCTGGGACGGCGACGCGGCCCAGGCGAAAACAGTCCGTCTGCTGAAATTGAACGAACATCGTTTCGCGCTGTTTATGATGGACGTGTCGGCCGATGCGCTATCGCGATTGATTCTGCCATCGTTGGAACGGGAGCTTCGTCGCGATTTGACGCAGCGCGCCGAGCAACATGCCATTGATGTCTTCGCCCGAAATCTGCGAAACCTGTTGCTGCAGCCGCCGGTTCGCGGCCAACGGGTCCTGGCGATTGATCCTGGATTTCGTACCGGCTGCAAAATCGCGGTCTTGGATGAAACCGGCAACTGTGTGGCGACAGACGTGGTGTACATCACCGGATCACAGTCAAAGAAGTCCGCCGCCCGCGAAAAGTTAGCACAGTTGGTCGCAGAGCACAGTTGTCATCTGATTGCCATCGGCAACGGCACTGCTTGCCGCGAAACCGAAGAGATCGCCGCGGAATTGATTGCCGAATCGCATGCGGATTTGCGGTATGTGATTGTGAATGAAGCGGGCGCTAGTATTTATTCGGCCAGCGACGCCGGTCGCGAAGAATTTCCCGACTACGACGCAACGACACGCGGCACCATCTCCATCGGACGCCGCTTGCAGGACCCGTTGAGCGAATTGGTAAAGATCGAACCACAGCATATCGGTGTGGGCATGTATCAACACGACGTCAGTCCCAAATCGCTCAAAGAATCGTTGGACGATGTCATCGAGTCCTGCGTGAATTATGTCGGCGTGGATCTCAACACATCTGGCACGGCGCTGTTGAGCCATGTTTCGGGACTCAATCGACGGACGGCGGCCAATATCGTCAGTTGGCGGAACGAACATGGGTCGTTTCGCACGCGGCAGCAACTGCTGGAGGTCGCCGGTTTGGGACAGGCGACCTATACGCAAGCGGCGGGCTTTTTGAAAATCACCAGTGGTGATGAACCGTTGGATGCGACTTGGATTCATCCGGAAAGTTATCCGACAACGCGGCGCTTATTGGAACGCTTTGAACTGCCCTCGGAAAAGGTGACGCGCGATGAAACCGTTCGAGAGACATTGCAGCAGCGGGTTGCCGAATTAGACCGCCCGTCATTAGCCCAGGAATTCGAAATCGGCTTGCCGACATTGACCGATATTCTAGACGCGCTGGTCCGCCCCGGACGGGATCCCCGGGCCGATTTGCCCGCGCCGGTTTTCAAAAGCGATATCCTCAAGCTCGAAGACCTGCAACCGGGAATGACGCTGCAAGGAACGGTGCTGAACGTGGTGGACTTTGGGGCGTTTGTCGACATTGGCCTGAAGGACAGCGGCCTGGTCCACATCAGCAAACTGGCCGATCAATACGTCAAAAACCCGCACGATATCGTCGCTGTGGGGGACGTGGTCACGGTCCGCGTTGAGGATATCGACCCAGTTCGTCGTCGTGTTTCGCTCACCATGCGCAGCGCGTGAATTCTCAGTCCTCTCCAAACTCGCCGCAAATGTTTGTGCCCATGGGGTGCGTTGCGCGACAGCGGTGACTAAAATGTCCCACCGAGCGACTGGAGAATTCCCCTGGTGCCCAAACAAGGCCGGGAATGACCGGCAGACGGCAGTTCGCATTGGAACGGTCAAACGACTGGGATCAAACAAAACTTTTTGAATCGTAAGCAGCAGGAAAAGAGGCACGACCATGAAATGGCCCGTATTTTTCGCATTGGCAACTGCGGTCTGTTGGGGGATGTATGGCCCCGCATTGGGGAAATCGCGAGCGGCACTGCACAGCCCGTTTACACCGTACGTGGCGATTGGCCTAGCCTATTTATTCTGGGGCGTCGGCGGGGGCGTGCTGGGAATGATGTATAACGGGGACACCTTTTCATTGTCCGGTCCCGGTGGCATGTGGGGCTTAATCGCCGGAACACTGGGAGCCTGGGGCGCCTTTACGTTGACGTTGGCGATGTATAGCGGTGGTATGGCAATGCCCAATATCGTGATGCCGGTCGTATTTGGCGGAGCAGTGACCGTCTCGGCCTTGGTATCGCTCTATAGTGTGGGGGACAAAATCCCTATTAATCCAATGCTGTACGTCGGGGTCGTGGGGATGTTCATCTGCATCGTAATCGTGGCCTACTTCACCCCCCATGCCGCTCCGCATGGCAAACCCCCAGTCTCAGATTCAGTCGAAGTGTCGGCGGAAAGCGAATAATCGCCCCGTCTCATCGGTTAAGAATAAAACAGCCACGGATGAAACACGGAAACTCATTGTGAGTCTCCGGCTGATCCGACATATAAGCGCTCTGAGTTCCCTCCGACGTTCAGCATGGCAACGGATCTCTTTTATCCGTGTCTGTTCCGTGTGAATCCGTGGCTAATTGTCTTTTGAAACCCTCAACTCATCGCTTCCTCAGCAGTGACGATCATTTGAGCGATGTCGATCAGTTTTTGGTTTTTATCGTTCGACAGTTTCTGCAACCGCCGAAACGCGTCCGGTTCGTCGAGGCCGGCGCGTTTCATCAATACGCCTTTGGCGCGTTCGATCACTTTGCGGTCCTCCAAGGCTTGTCGCAAGTCCGCCGCTTGTTGATGCAAGGCTTGGAATTCTTGAAATCGGCGCATGGCCAGCGCAATGGCCGTTTCTAGGTCCGCTTGTTTGATCGGTTTGACCAAATAGGCCAACACGTGATCCTGCAATGCCCGCTGAATCAATTCGGGTTCATGAAACGCTGAGACCAAAATCACCGGCACGGGAAAATGTTCGCGAATCCGCGTGGCCGCCTCAATCCCATCCATGTCCGGCATTTTGATGTCAGTGATCGCCAAGTCGGGGCTGGTGGATTTGCAGAGTTCCACCAGTTCTAAGCCGTTTTGGGCGGTCCCCACCACTTCGTGGCCCAGTGCGGAGAGCGTGTCTTGGAAATATTCTCGCATTTCCGGTTCATCATCGGCGACGGCTATTTTCAACATGCGTGTCATGATTGACTCCTAGGTAATATGATCGTGATACACGCCCCGTTCGGCGGTCGGTTTTCGGCTTCAATCAATCCGCCATGTGCGACAATGATGCGCTTGCAGATCGCCATCCCCAAACCGGTGCCGCGTGTTTTGGTTGTGTAAAATTCATGAAAAATCTGCTGTTGTGTATCGGCCGTCAGTCCCGGGCCGTTGTCGCAGATACAGATTCGCACCGCGGGTTGGCCGACAAAGTCGGTCTCCCCATATTCTACCTTGATCCGGGGTGCTTCGGTGGTAGCGGCGATGGCATTTTCGAGGATGTTGCGAAAAACCAGCCGTAGTCCGAATTTATCCCCCTGGCAATACGGATCATCGCCGGTTTCAGTCAATGAGGCATTGCGACCTTCGCGGGCCAATGCCAAATCGTGCCAGGCGTGTCGTACGATATCAGAAATCGCCGTATGTTCTGGATTCACGCGAATCGGAGCGGCGTATTCCCGTACATCCTCATACAACTGGTGCAGGTCGTCTTGTGCGCGTTGAATGCGTTTGATGAGCATGGTCGCTTCGGGTTGCTTTTTGATGCGCCGCGCCAACATTTCCAGTCCGGCTTGGCTGCGCTGCAGCGCGTTACGGCTTTCATGGGCCAGCGCAGCCATCGCCTGGCCGATCCCTGCCAACCGCTCGGATTGCAGCAACCTTTCTTCGGCCTGTTTGATCGCAGTGATGTCGCGGACCATGCCGGTGAATAGGCGCCGATCCTCTAGTTGAACTTCGCTGACCGACAGATGGATGGGAAATGTGGTGCCGTCTCGGCGTTGAGCGACCACCTCGCGTCCCGTACCGATGATCTTGCGAATTCCTGTACGCCGGAAGTTGCTGAGGTAGAGATGGTGCTCCGATGAATAAGGATCGGGCATCATTTCGCTGATATTCATGCCTGATGCTTCGTCGGCCGTATAGCCAAACATGTTTTCAGCGGCGGGATTAAACGACTCGATCACACCTGTCTCGTCGATCGTAATAATGCCTTCGATGGCCGAATTGACAACGGCCTGCATACGGACATATTGATCGCGAAGCTCCGACTTGGCGCGTTGGTGTTCAACGATACTCACAAGATCGGCGAGTAGAACGCCGGGGTTAATCGGCTTGAGGAGATAATTGGCCGCCCCTAAACGCATAGCGACGACGGCACCATCAACGGAGTCGGTTACGTAAATTATGGCAGCCTCTGGCGCCAATCGTTGAATGCCAGGGATCAGTTGTTCGACGGAACAGTCCGGGACTCCCTGGTCGAGAATCACGACCGAAATTTTTTCACGTCGTGTTTTCTCAAGTGCTTCAGTTGCCGTTGCGGCGGTGTCGATGAAATAGTGATCCTGCTCCAAAATCTCGCGCACATGTTCCCGTGCATTGGCATCGCCGTCGACGATCAAAATGCGGGATGGTTGCGGAGTATGCATCATCTCACTGTATCCCCAAAGGTAAACCTGCACAGGTCAAGTCCACCCTCGCGCCGATCCTGAGCGCAGTCCCCGGCTGCGACCAAGGACGTTTGTTTGAACCACGAAAAAAGCCCAAACGTCGCAAATATCTACGCGACGTCTAGGCTGTCATTGCCCGACCATCCGGTCAACCACGCCATGGGCCAACGGACGAAATAAAAAGTCGTGAAATGCTACGGCTGCGAAAGGTCGATTGCCCGCTCCGTTGGTCGCATCATTCCTCAGCGCATCATAACCTGACGGTACTTACGAGGAAAGTGGGGTGGCCGATTTCCCATGCACTTGCTGTGAGGGACAATAGAATAACGCTTGTGCAGTGATTGAAATCTTGACGAACTGCGCGGCATTGTATACATTAGCTCTGCCTCGACCTCCCATGACTGGGTGGCCGAGTTTGGTAGTGATTGCCTTTTCGCAGGGTCCAAGGACTGGCGGAAAGGTTTTTTTATGGACTGATCCGAATGTAAGCGGATCTTCAATATCGCTCAAAAAAGGGGAAATTGCGAGATGCCTGGTTTGGTACGGGAGGACAGGAACCAAAATCGATTGTCCCATCGGGATGCGGAAATTGAGGAGTCCGTGCTGGAGACTTTACGGACAACGTCTGTCTCATTTGGCGAATCCATCGCCTGCCGATGCCGAGATGGCAGGCTTGTCATGACAGGCACGCTCCCTTTGTATTATCTTAAGCAATTGGCCCAAGAGAGCGCGGGACAAGTCGAGGGAGTGCACGTCGTCATCAATCAAATCCAAGTCGATTTCGCCAAAAATTCCGGCCCTAGTAAACAATCAGAAGCTCGCCCCAAGTGAGGCGGATAATCAATTTTTAAACCACCATTCGCAAACAAGGAGTACAACACGATGACCGACTACTTCCGGAGACTGAATACCCCACGCCTCCTCACAGTCGCATTGACGCTGTCCGCAGTGTTCGGGACGGCTTGGGTGCTCAGTAGTCAACCGGATCAGGTCTCACACGCTGCCGAACCGGCTGTGCAGAAGGACGCAGGCAAAAAAGCCGCCAAGCCCAACATCCGGAAAATGACCCCGGTTCAGGTATTCATGCGGGCGAAGCTTGAGGACAACACAAAAATCCTCGAAGGGCTGATGACCAACCAATTTGACCAGATTGTCGAGGCAGCGGATCATCTGCTTTTGATGAGTACGGCGACTGAGTGGCACGTCATTCAAGGCCCAATTTATAAGCAACATAGCACAGAATTTCGCCGCGCCGTCGAGCGTCTCAAAATCGATGCGCAAAAGAAAAACTTGGATGCAGCAACTTTGGCCTATATGCACATGACTATGACCTGTGTGAGTTGTCATAAATTTGTCCGTGGCACACAACTTGCTGGTAAGGTTGAGATGCCGCCCCATTCACTTGTCTCAATGACCTCAAATCAAACCCAAAGTCCCTGACAATCCAATCAGCCGCTAGCACGAGGAAGGCCGATGATGCTGTTACTCCCTGCCGAAAAAATCGCCAAACGACTCCAAAGTCCACAGCCCAACCGGAGCCAGTCTTCCACCAAGGAAGAGATTGCTGAGTATCGCGACGAAGAGATCTCCAACTTGTCGGACAACAAATTGATCGCCGCCATTCGTGCCGCGCAGCTCCCGTACCTGAGTCAGCGATTCGAAGACCGCCTGGAGTACTGCGACCGGGACATCCTGGTGCGGCTCGTGCATTTGGCCCGCCACTGTTGTCGCAACCAAGGGCATTAGTCGCCAATTTGCCTCTGAGGCAACTTGTCCCTGTGGCATCTTGGCGGCCGGATGACTCGGTTGTCAGCGGCTGAGAATTGATGACGGCTCTGTGATAGAAGCGTTTGTTGTGTTAGCCTATGGGAACAACATCGCTTTATAATTTATAGTTCACAGGGCCGCCCAGTGATGCGATTACACATCATTTCTTGCGCATTCGCGATAATCACTGTCGCGACCTTTGGACGCACTTTGCATTGCGCCGAGTCGCAACGGAAAGCGCCACCGCAGTTCAAGACGCTGGTGAACGCGAGTGAAATCAATTTCGATTTCTACGATCCGTCGATTGAACCAGATCGGTTTCCCGGACGCGCTCTGTTTTCGATCGAAGTGCGGACTCGGTTTCTCTATGAGTACCAAGTTGTGAATCGCCGCACTCGACGCTACGTGATCATCCGGCCCAAAATTCAGCGAATCCACTGGAAGCTGAAGCACACGATCCGACTCCCCGAGTCCTACGATGCTCCGACGATGTGGGATTCGGTGTTGCTGTTGCACGAGTTGGATCACGTTGCCATTAGTAGCGACCCCCGCATGCGGATGTTGCTGGAACGGGCGTTCTTCTCGGTGAAACGGATCGAACACCCCATTACACAAGTGGGCGCTCTGGATGATGCGGCCATTCAGAAAATCATCAACGATGAGTTCATCAAACGCCGCGATGCCGTCATTGAATTAGCGACCAATAATTACAAACTGTTGGACAAAGTCTCAGCGCACGGTGCCCGGGATATTCCCGACCGCGATGCGTTTTTTCGTAAGCTCTATACCAAAGAGTCGCTGGATGAAGCGGGGTTTCCGTATTTGGGAGACGTCGTGGATTTGTTGAATGACGCGAAGTATGAAAAAGCCAAACTGCTGCATCATTCCAGCGCCGGAAAGCAGTGATTGCGTGTAAATGCGTGCGAATCGGCGTTTTATGGCGAGCAACGATAGGCTTCTGAAAACCGAAGGACCACTGCATGAACACCGTGCGAGTCTGTTTGCTTGCGGGCGTCTTGGTATGCGTTCCGCTGTTGGCCGTCGCTGAACCGGTTACGCTCAAGCTCCATGCGGGGAAACTGGACCGCGTGTCGACGCCGGTTTTTTGGGAATTGCCGGCAGCACTCCGCAAGGCGACTGGTTTCACGCTCTCTCGGGTAGAGGACGGGAAAAAAGTTCCAGTCCAAATCACACAGGATGATCCACCGCGAATCATGTGGATCCTCGGCGAAGAGTTGAAAGCCAGCCAGTCGCGACGCTATCGGCTGTCGCCTACGGCTGAGTCCCCCCCAGCACCTGCGGTGACGTGTCGGGACAACGGACGGCAATTGGTCGTGTCTGTCGGCGACAAACCGGTGCTGCACTACAACCATGCCGTCGTCCCCGCTCCCAATGCAAATGAAGCGTATTATGCCCGCAGCGGATACTTACACCCGCTGTATGCGCCGGACGGACAGATTCTCACTGATGACTTTGCCCCCGATCATCCGCATCAACATGGCGTGATGTTTGCCTGGACGAATACCACATTCGAGGGTCGCGACATCAACTTTTGGGACCAAAAATCCCAAGCGGCAAAAATCGAACACGCTGCAATCGGGGAGACCTTTGAAGGTCAGGTGGCCGGTGGATTTCGTGTGTTGCTCCTACATACCGATTTGACGGCTCCGGATGGCCAGAAACCGGTATTGGATGAGACGTGGGACGTTCGGATCTACAATGTGAGCGACGGTTTTCTCTTCGACGTCCATTCCACGCAACGCTGTGCCGGAGACAGCCCGCTGACGATCAATCAATATCACTACGGCGGAATGGCGATCCGCGGGCGTCGTGAATGGCTGAAGGCCGATGGCGCAGAATTTCTCACCAGCGCAGGCGAAACGCGGGCCAACGGCAATCATAGCCGGCCGGACTGGGTCACGATGTCCGGACAACTCGACGGGCGGTCGTATGACGTGACGATGTTCGCTAGCCCTAGCAATTTCCGCGCGCCGCAACCGGTGCGACTGCATCCTTCGAAACCTTATTTCGTCTTCGCCCCGTTGGTTTTGGGCGAGTTTCAAATTCGCCCCGGCAAGCCGTACGAATCGCGATTTCGTTTTCACATCGGTCAAGGAGCACTGAACGTGAAACGGACGCAACAACTTTGGCAGGATTATGCCGATCCGCCGCAAGTCACGCTCATAAATGACTAAGCTGTGTCAGCGCTGAAAAATCGGCAGTAGTTGATACGGCGGCGTGAGTGCCAGCACGGTCATTGCTGTGGTGTAAGCCTCACCGTAACGCCGATCCAGTCCACCGGCGGGCCGCCAAGCGCCGTCGCGCGATTGGTGAGCGGTCACCGTGTCGACGAATGTGGGGTAATAATTTTCCCAATACTCTCCCCCCAATTGGAACATAGCTTGGCTGCAATAAAACGCCGAATAGACATGCCAGTTTTCACCACGGATGGGACGGTCATATTGCGTAAACGGCCGCTGCAATAGCCAGGCGCCCGTTTTCTGAGCCATCTCCGTATGATGTTGTCCCGCCAGCGAGAGTGCCAAGATCCCCGCACCGGCCATCGCTCGTGGTCGGTTGAATTCTGGTTCTTCCTCGACGATTTCATAGACAAACGTTGTGTTCTTTGCGTCGTAACAACTTTTGATATATTTGACCGCTTGCTCAATATCCCGCGCTGGAATATCAAATCCGGCGTTGCGCGCCGAACGCAAAAACATGACCTGCCACGATGTGATCGACAGGTCGGCGTCATTCAAGCCGTACCGCCGCAAATACCGCCAGGAGCCTCGTTCATTGGGAAATCGTTTGGGCTGCGGGTGACACAACATGCTGAATTGGATGGCCCGTTCGATGGTCACGCGTAAATCGGTCGGACCTGCGGCAGCGGGAAACCGGCCTTGGAATGCGGGGGCCTGTTGGGGCTGGTCGTTCGGCAGCATGCCATAGACTTCCGTGAGCATCAATCCAGTGATGGCATGATTATAAGTCGCCGCGTGGGAAGCGAGGAGATAGCGGTGCCTGGACTCCGGCTTGTTTTGGCTGAATAGCCCGTCGGGGCGTTGTGCTGAACGACAAAACGTGATGGCGCGTTCTATGGTCTCGCCATAAGGGCCCTGCCCCGGCAAATGTCCCCGCGATAGGAAGGCCAACACACACAGACTGGTGACCCCTGGTTGACCGGCTGCCGGCGCACGGAACGACCCGTCACGCTGCTGTTGCGACGCCAAAAACTTCAAGCCTTTATCGACTGACGCCTCCACGCGGTTTCGTTGCCGCGGAGTGAGCACACTAAACCCACCAGATTCCGCCGCCAACGTTGAAGCTGGCGATCCACAGCTGAGAACAACCGTGATGCCACACATAGTAGACGTCAACAACAAGCGAGCACGATTCATCAGGGACGTCCTTTCTTACGAGGTTTCTTGATTATTCGAACGTCGGCCGAAAATCTTAGTCGCGTTGGCGATTGATCAGGTCGTGGGCACCACCAATCGCTCGGCTCAGCCACATCCCGTCAATCACCACTGCCAACCCGATAGCGGCGCTGGCTAGAATTGCCACGGAGTCGAAAATATGTGGCCCCACGGTGATCACCGCTTCAGTGGCATGATCCCGCAAGAAATAATCAATACCCAGCACGATCGCGCTGGCGAATAGATGATACACCAGAAACCGCAGCGTGTATTTCCCAGTGGCTGAATCATGAAACCGCCGTGCAATTTGTTGGAGCGAGAGGGCGTGGAACAAGATACCCAGGCATCCCAAACCGACAGCAAACATCTGTGGGAACTTGTACAACGGCGAATCCCGCAAAATTGCCGGCACAGGAATCTCACCGCCGATTTTTGTGATTTCCAACATCAACACGATCGCACCGAACAATGCCGCCAATGCCGCAGCGGAAAACAGCCAGCGGAGGATGTTTCCCACCGGCGTGATGCTCAAGATGCTTCCCACAAAAAATAGCCCGCAGCAGGCCAACAGCAACGGCGGTGTAATGCGTCCCAGAGCGGTGAGTATACGCTCTAACGTAGCGGGATGGGCATAGACCAACTGGCAGACGACGATGGATAGAATCACGAAAACCACCAACTGCATTTTTTCGTTGGCATCGATGATGAACGCAAAACGGATAATACCCAGATAGATGGCAGCGATCAGGATGCCCAATCCGAACCCGACCAGTCCATTCACTTCACGACCGACAATCCAGGGCGCCAACGCCAGGCTGATCGCCGTATGCAGCAAAAATACAATTGCGATGACTTGGGAACTGATGCGATTCAGCGTGAGTCCGAAACGGACGCCGTGCCAACCGATATTCATGAGAAGTGCCAATCTGCGTCAATGGTCGAAGGATCAACCTTCTGACCGGAGAATAACAATTTCAGGTTGCTGTATCCGATTCGACGTGTTCCATATAGACCGTCTCACTAAAGGGAGAATTTGCTGTGGAAGACACAGTCTGCGGGGAGACTTCGCTCCACCACTGCGCCGCTTGTTTCGCATTCCAATCTCCGGTCGCGTCACAGTCTTTCAAGGCTTGTTCCAACGCCGACATATCGTCGTAGCGGTCCGCCGGTTTCTTGGCAAGGCATTTGAGCACGACGGCTTGAAGGTCCGCGGGAATTTTGTCGCTGTGCGTTGAAGGCGGCTCGACCTCCTTGGTGGCGTGCGCCATCATGACTGCGACCGGTGTCGCCCCTTCAAACGGCGGCCGACCCGTTAGCATGTAATAGGCGACGGCACCAAGGGCGTACATATCGGTTCGCCCGTCCAGCGCAGGATCGCCAATCGCTTGTTCGGGCGACATATACAACGGCGTCCCGCTGATCACCTGATCGGATGTGATTTGTGGTGCCTCTGGTTCATTGGTGAGCTTCACGAGGCCAAAATCCAGCACCTTAATGAAGTCGCACATGCCGCCCCGTTCCGAGACGAACAAGTTGGCCGGTTTGAGGTCGCGGTGAATCAAGCCCGCTGCATGCGCATCGGACACTGCGCTGCACGCCTGCCGCAGCAAATAAATCACACGCCCGGCCGGCAACGGTCCATACTGTTCGACCATCTCGTCGAGACTCATGCCGGGCAGATATTCCATGATATAATAAAATGTGCCGTCGTCACAATGACCGTAGTCGTAGATGGCAATCGTGTTAGGATGCGTGAGCGCAGCTGTCGACTGCACTTCTCGTTCAAACCGGGCCAGTGCGGTGGGATTCCCGGCGGCTTCGGGGCGGATCAATTTCATGGCGCAGGGCCTCTTGAGAAGGTCATGTTCCACCAAGTGGACCTGCCCCATACCGCCACTGCCGATCAGCTTTACTAAATGATATTGTCCGAATTTTTTGGCCTGATGAACTTCCAGACGCATGGCACTGAGAACGGCAGCACCGTAGGTGGCGAGCAGTGCCGCTACGAACACAATCAGCAATTCGGTGCTGATATTTTCCAGGCTGGTCAATCCGTCCAATTCAGCCACCAAGTCGGCATGCCTGATGGCGAACAATCCCAGCGTCATCAACGGTGCCATCGCCATTGTGAACACCACGCGCGCCGTTCCGATCCACCGGTGCGGAATCAACAGCCCGTGAACAATGATCAACAGAAAGATTCCGAACATTTGCGTGCGTGCGGCGAGCACCATTTCGGCCGTATTTCCGGAGAGCGCTCCATTAAGGGCGATTTCGTATCGCACATAAATCCACATCAACGTCAATGCGCCGAACAACGTATATTCAATGCTGCGTAACACCGTTTGTGACAGTTGCAACTTGACGAACAGATACGCCACAATGCCGCTCACCAGCACCAGTCGCACCAAATCGACATGTTCAATCACCGCCATGTCGTTGAGAAAGTCACTTCCCCCGTTGCCGTTGCGATTGATCATCGCCCAGAGAAAGATCAAGCCGTAGACCACCAACAGCAACAACGCGACCGCGCGCAACCGCGTGTGCAACAGCGAGGTTGTTTCCGTACCGAGCGTCTGTCCGCGGCCCATGACCAATTCGATCGGCCGGACGCTGAACTTTTTTTTACCGTCGGCGGAATCGACAGTCTGTGCAAGTTCAGCGGCCACTTTATCAGGGGTCCGATCCGGCCGCTGCGGTGGTGCCATGCGTCTACCTTTAGCTAAGATTTTTATCGAGTTGACCCGACTGAGTGTTCCAAGATCTGCGGTCAACCGATCCATCGTACGGCGGGACAGTGCTGGTTACAACTGCGGTTTGTCGGCATCAATTTGTGCTTTCAGAACTGATAACATCGCCATTTGCCCGCCATTGCAAGCCAAGGCGGGGCGTACTGCTTGAAGTTGACGCAACGCATCGTGCGGTGATAGGTCGGGATCGCGGTGCATCAATAACGCGGCCGCCACCAAACCGGTCCGACCATGTCCCTGCGCACAATGAATATAGGTCGTACCGGCGCACTCGTTGATCTCGTCGATCAACCGCCGCAATTGGGGCCACGTCGGAATGGAACCATCCAAGATCGGGCACGAAACATAATTGACCGCTGAGCAAATGGCAGTTGGCTCTGCAAATTCACACGTCAGATCAATCACATTGTCGATGCCGTCTATCATTTCCTGGGCCAACAATCTGCGACCGATGTCCAATTGATCAGTTACAATGTCATACGGATGCTCGCGTCTCACAAAGTAGGTGAGACGCCAAATCGTCCACGCGTAAAGCAGATAGGGAAGAAACACAACAACCGGCACAAAGGAAAGACGGCCGTTAGGACGTTTGCCGAAAATCCACGGCCAATTCCCAAGGTAGGCTATCCCGAGCACCGTGAGATTCATAGCCGGCCACAGGCAAACAAGCCACCATCCGGACGAGACAATCGCCCGCACGCCCAGCAGCAGACCCATCGTTAACCACAACAAACCGTATTTCATGGCGATGGGACTTGGGGTGCTGAAAGGATGGAGGACAAGAGCATTGTTGACGAAATGATTGATTACGCCAAAGGCGTTACACAGCATAGCCTAGGGTCGCGAACACAGTGAACGCACCCTAGGTCCAATTTAATAATGAATCTCACAACCCGGCAATTCACGACGCAGTGTTTCAATCCCCGCCGCGGAGATCTGCGTCTCTCGCAGATGCAAAGCTGCCAACGACCGCATTCGCGAAAAATACGGCACGGCGGCATCGGTGATGGGAGAATCCTCAAGATATAAAACCTGCAACTTGGGTAGAGTTGCCAAATGTTCTACGCCATCATCAGTGACGAGCGATTTTTTCAAGTTAACCCACGTCAGTGTGGTTTCGGAGGCGAGCACCTTCATGCCGGCATCGGTTACGCTGGTGTTGTTTAATACGAGAAGTTTTAGGCTAGGCAATGAGTCGAGTGTCTCCAGTGCGGCATCGGTGAATTGCGGTCCATGCAAGTAGAGGCCATTGAGGCTGTTAATTTCCGCCAAATTCGTCAGCCCCTGCTCGGTGATTAGGTCGCCCCCCAATTCCACATGCGCTAATTTGGGAAACGCGGACAGATGTTGTAGCCCGGCATCGGTCACCCGAGAATGCTGGAGTTTTAGATGTACGAGGTTCGGCAGAGCGGTGAGTTTTTGCAAACCGTCGTCCGTCATGTTCCGGCCCAGTCCTAATGTATGCAAATCCTTGTGCTTCAAGATGTCAGCAATCGCCGCATCGCCAACCTCCGTTTCGTTGAGCATCAAGGCCATCATTTGTGGCAAATTCGCTAGATGTTTCATCCCCGCGTCGGTCACAGCGGTCCGCTGTAAATCGAGTATGCCCATATAGGGAATCGTCCCCAGGTGGACCAATCCCGCATCGGTCACACGCGTGTCATCCAACCACAGCCATTGCAAACGCGGGGCTCCGGACAGATGCGCCAGACCGGCATCAGTAACCCCAGTTTTGCTTAATGCGAGTCTGTTCAGTCGAGGCATGGTACGCAGATGGACGAGCCCCGCATCAGTGACTGCGGTCTCGACGAGCATGACGTCATCGACATTCTCCGCTCCCGCCAGCGCCGCCAGACCGACATCGGTCACGTTCGTCTTTTTCAGGTCAAAGGTCACATTCAGCAACTTGCGGAAACCCTGGTTTCGCCGCAACCAGTTGTCATCGACTTGACTGCCGCTCAAATCGATGGTCGTAAAGACTGAGTTCTCTCTGTTCACAAACGCGCGAGCCCACAGCGGGACCGTGGTGTTGAATTCTTGAAATTGAACCGTGCCACCGGCCTGTTCCACCGCTGCAATAAATCGACGCGGCCCCGTGATCCATATCCAACCCCAGGCGACGAGGACAAACAGCAACACAATCGTAGCGGTAATTAAATACGGATGCCGCCGAAGCCAGCTATGGCGTGGGGTCTTGTCTTGCATGAGCGCACCTCGTTTTTCAGCAATCGTCAAAGTACAGCGACAACAACGACGGTACCCGCAGCTGCGCACCCACGCAAACGGTTTTGACCGCTGTCAATCACGCCTGCAAGTCAACGGCAGCGTGCGGGTTGTTCTAAAAGTCCGGCGAAAATCGCTGCCCACAATCGCGAAAACTGTCTGTTTGTGTTGTGCTGGATTGGGGGGATCGCGACAATGGAAGCCGGCGCTACGATGTTACGCGCAATCACCTGAGCGCGCACGCAACAGTGGGAGATCAGTATCGATGGTTCGGGGTTTTTCGGAGAAGTTAAAGTCGTCCGCACTGCTCATCGGCGCATGCGTTGTGTCGTTGCTCATGGCCATGCCGCTCTTGGCGGCGGACGAAAAGGAAGTTGCCCCCACCCCCGTCGACTTCGGCCGCCAAATCCGTCCCATCCTGGCCAAACGCTGTTTCGCCTGCCACGGCCCCGACGTGGCGGAATCGGGACTGCGGTTGAATGATCCCGAATCGGTGTTTGCCGAATTGGACTCCGGTGAATTGGGCATCGTGCCCGGTAAACCGGAAGAAAGCGAATTGCTGCGACGGATCGCCACCGACGATGAAATCGAACGGATGCCCCCCGAAGAGAAGCCGCTGCCAGCAGAAGAGATCGCATTGATTCGCCGTTGGATTTCCGAAGGGGCCGCGTGGGACAAACATTGGGCGTTTCAACCCATCCAACATCCCCAGCCACCGGCTGTGAAAAACAGCGCGTGGGTCCGCAATCCAATCGATGCCTTTATCTTGGCGAGACTGGAAAAGAACGGCCTCAGCCCCGCGCCGCAAGCTGACAAACTCGCGTTGTTGCGTCGAGCCTACTACGACCTGACCGGACTGCCACCCACCCCCGATGAAGTCACAGCGTTTCTCGCGGATACCGCGCCCGATGCCTATGAAAAAGTGGTCGACCGGCTGTTGGCCTCACCTCGTTACGGCGAACGCTGGGCGCGACATTGGCTCGATCTGGTGCGCTATGCGGAAACCAACAGCTACGAACGCGACGGCGATAAGCCCAACGCTTGGCGGTACCGCGACTACGTCATCCGCAGCCTGAATGACGATAAACCATATGACCGGTTTTTGACTGAGCAACTTGCCGGCGACGAATTGCCCGACGCATCCGCTGAGACGATCATCGCCACCGGCTATTACCGTTTGGGCTTGTGGGATGATGAGCCGGTCGACCGCGAACAAGCGTACTACGACGAGTTGGATGACATCCTCACCACGACCAGCCAAGTCATGCTAGGCCTGACGATTAATTGCGCGCGGTGTCACGATCATAAAATCGACCCGATTCCACAAACCGATTATTACAGCCTGTTGTCGTTCTTCGAAGGCGTCCCCTCCTACGGCATCCGCAGCGATCAACTCTCGTACAATCAAACCGACATCTCCTCTCCCGAATTGGCGACGCAACATGCGGAGTTGGACCGGCAGAAAAAAGCGGTCCGCGAAAAGATGCAACCGATCGAGCAAGCCGGCATCGTCAAAATGTCCGCCCCCGATCAGCGCCAATCCGAAGGCCGCGGCCGCCAGAAATTACTCAACGAAAAACTCAAGGATTATCTCGACGAATCCGCCTGGGCCGAATATTCGTCGCTCAAAAGCGAACTCGAGAAACTCAATGCGATCAAGTTGCCTCCCCGTGAATCGGCCCTGTCGGTCACCCGTTGCAATCCGCGGCCCCCGCAATCCCACGTGTTGATGCGAGGCAACGTACATGCCAAAGGGGAAGAAGTTGCGCCGGGTTTTCCGACGATTCTCAATGCACCCGTTCCGGAGATCCCCGTCGCTCCCGAAGGGGCCAAGACCTCCGGCCGTCGCACTGTATTGGCTCAGTGGATCACTTCGCCGGACAACATCATGACCTCCCGCGTGATCGCCAATCGCATCTGGCAACATCATTTCGGCCGCGGCATCGTGCGCAGCACCAACAACTTTGGCCTGCTGGGCGATGCCCCCACGCATCCGTTGCTGCTGGACTGGTTGGCCACAGAGTTGGTTGCCGGGGAATGGCGACTGAAGCAGTTACACAAGACCATCATGATGTCGGCCGCCTATCAAATGTCGTCGCAAGGCAATCCACAAGGCTTGTCTCGCGACCCGCGTAACGATCTATTCTGGCGGTTTGATATGCGGCGGATGAGCGCCGAGGAATTACGTGATTCGATCCATGCTGTCAACGGCCGTTTGAATTTGCAAATGTATGGCCACGGTGTCTATCCAGAAATCTCCGCGGAGGTCCTCGCCGGGCAATCACAGCCTGGATTGGGCTGGGGCAAATCGACGCCGGAGGAACAGGCGCGGCGAAGCATTTACATCCATGTGAAACGCTCGTTGATCACGCCGATGTTGGCCAGTTTCGATTTCCCTGAAACCGATTCCAGTTGCGAAGCCCGTTTTGCCACCACGCAACCCACGCAGGCGCTGGGGATGATCAACGGCGACTTCATCCACAAGCAAGCCATCGAGTTCGCGAAACGGCTCCGCAAGGAGTGCGGTGACGACACACAAGCACAGATCCGCCGCGCCCTGGAATTGGCCCTCGCCCATCCCGCCGACCCACAAGAGATCGCCCGCGGCGCCGCCTTGATTGAGAAGCTGCAAAAACAACACAAGCTAACGGCCGACCAAGCCTTGGAATACTTCTGTTTATACATCTACAACCTCAACGAGTTCACCTACCTGGACTGATCTCATGTCGTGCAGGCTCCCGCCTGTCGCATTCCAACAAAGCCCCCAAACCGACGGCACCGTCGTCGCAATCGACATTCAACAACAATAACGGAAACAAACGGCCCCCCGTTTGACATCAGCCGAAAGTCAATCGAACAAACGAACGTCCTGAGTCGACGGCAAAGCCATCGGTTTGGGATATCAAATACAAGTCATCTGTCATTCATGGCAGGCAGGAGCCTGCCCTACGGACTTGGAGAATTCAGCGATGAGCACACAAAATAATTTCTGCGGCCGCACCCGCCGCGAATTTCTCTGGCAAGCCGGCGGCGGATTCGGCTCCGTGGCGCTGACGGGACTTTTGTCGGGCGATGGGTTCTTTTCCAAATCCGCACAAGCAGCGGACTCGACGAATCCGTTGGCCGTCATACCGCCGCACTTTGCTCCCAAAGCTAAGAGCATCATCTTTCTGTTCATGTACGGCGGGCCGAGTCATATCGATACGTTCGACCACAAGCCGGACATGATCGGCATGGACGGCAAAACGGTCGACGTGAAAACCTTCGGCCGTGGCGGACACAAAACCGGTGGTCGGATTGTCGAGCCGCGCTGGAAATTCAAACAATACGGCGAGTCAGGCCAATGGGTCTCGGAACTCTTTCCGCACCTCTCCGGCTGCGTCGATGACATTGCCTTCCTCAAATCGATGACCGCCGATTCGCCGATTCACGGTTCGGCGATGTTGATGATGAACTCCGGCAAGATTCTCAGCGGCAGCCCCGCTCTCGGCTCCTGGGTGAATTACGGTCTCGGCACTGAGAACGAAAACCTGCCCGGCTTCGTCGTCATGCTCGACCCCACCGGCGGTCCGATCAGTGGCGCCAAAAACTGGTCCAGCGGTTATATGCCGGCGACTTATCAAGCGACGCAAATGCGGTCCAAGGGCGCTCCGATCATCGATCTCGCGCCCCCCGAAGGGATGTCCCGCGCGGCGCAGCGGACCTTGTTGGATTCACTCAACGCCGCCAACACCGATCACCTCGCCCTCCGCAGCGACAACAGCGATCTGGCCGCGCGCATCGCCAGTTACGAACTCGCCTTCAAAATGCAAAAGCACGCCCCCGAAGCGGTCGATATTTCGCAGGAGACCGCTGAGACGCAAAAAATGTACGGCCTGGATAACAAGCGGACCGAAGATTTCGGCAAGCGCTGCCTCTACGCCCGGCGACTGGTCGAGCGCGGTGTGCGGTTCATTCAGCTTTACTCCGGCGGTAACCACAACGACAACAACTGGGACGCCCATGGCGACCTGGAAAAGAACCACAACTACCACGCCGGCAACACCGATCAGCCGATCGCCGCATTGCTGAAAGACCTCAAGCAGCGGGCCTTGTTGGATGAAACGCTGGTCGTCTGGGGCGGCGAATTCGGCCGGCAACCGACAGCCGAGTACGCCAAAGGCTCCGGCCGCGACCACAACGCCTTCGGCTTCACGATGTGGATGGCCGGCGGCGGAATCAAGGGAGGCCAAAGCGTCGGCACAACGGACGAACTCGGCTCCCGCGCCGTCGAAAACCCACTCCACGTCAAACGCCTACACGCCACCATCCTGAACCAACTCGGCCTAGACCCCAACCGGTTGAGTTACTTCTACGGTGGGCTGGATCAGAAGCTGGTCGGCGTGGAGCCGGTGGAGCCGATTGCGGAGGTGATTTGAGGGGTGAGTGGCGAGCGGCCGGTGGCGAGAAGCTAGCCGGTGCCTTTATATGTCATTCCGGAGCGGGGCGATGATTGCAACATTGCACGAGCTGATTCCGGCTTCAATAAAGGCGATTCCATCACTATTCTGGCTGAACCCAGACGCTCTTTTTGCTTGTCTAACAGCGCAAGGAATTGAATTTGAAGTTCACCAGATCGTCGATGGCGAGTGGGACCTCGTAAGTAGCAGCCTCAGCGATGATGAAATATTCGAGTTGGTGCATCTCGAAGATGCCCAGCACCGTGGGGAATGTTTCTTGGTTCCAGAAGCGTGCACTCGACACAACCTGAGCGAATTCAAATGCCATTCCTCAGATTTGAAACGCTTTATACACGATTTCGACATCAGCTGCTTTTTTGATGGTGACACCATCATCGTATGCTTCGAGAGTCGTACACTAACGATCGTGCATCACGAAGGCGTCTACGTCCACGTGAAGATTCCCTAAAACCCGGCAGGATGCCAAAATGTTCTTCCCCTCGTTCCCAAGCTCCGCTTGGGAACGCCCTTTCGCGAAGCTCTGCTTCGCTAGGGATTGCGTTTGATAATCTATGCCAAGTCACTCGAAGCGGAGCTTCGAGAAATTGCGTTCCGAAACGGAGTTTCGGAACGAGGGTTGATGCCGCCCTACCCCACATGCCGCAAAAACGAGACCCGCCCCGTCGGCACCCACTCCGCCACGTAGATGTTCCCGTCGTGATCAAACGCTGCATCATGCGGGTGGATGAACTTTCCGTCCTGCCACGTTTCCGGTTGCTTGCGGACATTGAAGCCGTCCAGGACTTTTTTGCGCCAAGCAGCATCGTCTCCCAGGTGGGTGATCAGCGTGTTGTTCTTGTCGAATAGCGAAATCCGTGCGTGCAGGTCGGGGACCATTAAGATCTCGCCGCGAATGTCGACATCGGCCGGGAACAGCACGTCGTACATGAATTCGATGTGCTCGCCATCGAGCGTGAAGTATTGCATGCGGCCGTTGGCACGGTCGGCGACGACCAGGCTTGGCTCGCGGCCGGCGCGGTTATCGAGCCATTGGCCGTGCGGCGTCGACATTTCACCCGCTTCGCGCCCCTTGCCTCCCCAGGTGCGAACGTAATTGTCGTTCTTGTCGTATTGATGCAAATACGAGGAACCGTAACCGTCGCCGATATAAAACCCGCCGTCGGGCCCGAAGCAGATGTTTGTCGGGCTATATTTTTCGCCGTTGTCATATTTGCCCGATTCCTGGGGCACTTCCTTGACCCACACCTGCTCGCCGGTCAGCGTCGTCTTGGCGGTCGTGCCGCGACCGGTATTCGAGAGATACAAAAACTCCTCGCCCCCCTCCTTGCGGACATCGATCCCATGCCCGCCGCCATGGTATTCCTTGCCAAATGAGCGGACGAATTTGCCGTCGGCGTCGAACACCACGATCGCATCCATCGGCTCATCGGTTTTTTGGCGATGCTTGACATAAATCAGCCCCGCTTCGTCCACGCACACGCCGTGCGTGTCCCCCCAACGAACATGGTCGGGCACCTCGCCGAAATGGTGATCGCACTCGTAAACAAATTCCCCCTGCCCCACCCGCGCCCGCTTACTGCCCGCCTTATCACTGGCATTGAGAATCAACGGCCCACTCCCGGTCGTCACGGCAGCCGCAGCGGCTCCGGCAATCGTGGCGGACTTCAAAAAGTCGCGACGGGACGAGTCGGTCGAGGACTGTAGCGGCGATTGCGATGAGGACATATCGGGCACCTGTGTCTGCTGGTTATTAGAAGGAGCGGAGGTGAATTTCACGTTGCCGCTATTGTAGCGGGTTGAGCGGCGGGGGTACAAATGGGGAAGGGTTTTACAGGGCCGGATTTACCGACCATTGTTTTGATGCCGTGCTACTAACACCCAACTTCTTCTCGTTTCGTTTTCGTGACTTTCGTTTTTTTCGTGGTTCGTACTTCTGTTGCCGACAAAGCCACCATCAAGCCTCACCCCTTCACCGAAAAATCTGCACACCCCATCGGTTGACGCGACGTCCTGGGAATCCGACACTGAGCACTGCGAAGATAACCCACCCTTGACCAGGATACTGAAGATTATGCGACCGAGCAAAACATTGGCCAAATTGCGGGCCGGCAAACCGGTGCGGATGTGTGCGTTGGGGCATTTTATCCCCGCTTACATCCGGCATGCGGCCCATTTCAAGTATGACTGCATCTGGCTGGACCTGGAACATCGGGAGATGAGCCAGCGCGAAGTGCAGTCGCTGTTGGCCTATTTTCATCTGTGCGACATCGATTGCATGCTCCGCGCTCCGACGTTGGAGAAGATTCGGCTGTACCGTTATTTTGAGGACGGGGCCGCCGGGTTGATGATTCCGCACGTCTCGACAGCGGAACGGGCACAAGAGTTGGTCCGCGCGGTCAAGTTTCCGCCGCTCGGCGACCGCGGCATCGACGGCGCAGGCCTGGACAGCGATTTTTACCTGCAAGGGGGGGAGGACTACACCGACGCGGCCAATCGCGAAACGTTCCTGGTGGTCCAAATCGAAACGCCCGAAGCAGTGGACAACGCCGATGAAATCGCTGCTGTGCCGGGCGTCGACGGCCTGTTCGTCGGGCCGGGAGATTTGTCGTTGCGATTGAGAAACGCCCCTGAGGGAAGCCGCACGCTGGAGGAATCGACCGAGCATGTCGCCGCCGCCGCCAAACGACACGGCAAGGCCTGGGGCCAACCCGGGTTTTCGGCCGACCATGTCAAACAGCTGCATCAACAAGGCGCCCAACTGGTCAATTACGGCGGCGATTTTGGCGCGTTTATGAAAATGCTGGAAGCCAATTCCCGCGATCTGGATGCGGCGTACGGCGAGGAATAAACACATTGCCCCAAACCGTGTCGTGAATTGCGGTAGGCGGGAGCCTGCCCTACACGGCTGTATCTTAGGGAAACTCGTTGATTTATGTTCTCGATCGATACGCCGCAGAATATCGGATTGGACTCCGCGCGTTGGCAACACGCGTTGGGGCTAGTGCGGTCGTGGACTGAGACCGATCATGTTCCCGCTGCCGGGGTGATGCTTCTCCGCAACGGCAAGACGACTGGTCCCCATCTGTTCGGCCGACAAACGTGCGCCGCTGATGCCCCATCGATTCGTGACGACGCGATCTTTTTAATCGCATCGATCACCAAACCGATCGTGGGCATGGCAGCGCTGTTGCTCGTGGAGCGGGGAGAGTTTGTGCTCGATGACCGCGTGAAAAACATCGTGCCGGAATTTGGGAACAACGGCAAGCACGGCGTGACGATCCGGCATCTGCTCACGCACACATCGGGCTTGCCGGACATGCTGCCCAACAACACCGAACTTCGCAGCGCGCAGGCACCGTTGTCGGCGTTTGTGGAAGAGACCTGTCGGCAACCACTCGCCTTTCGTCCCGGCCGCGGCGTGCAGTACCAAAGCATGGGGTTTTGCATGCTGGGAGAAATCATCCGCCGCGTGACCGGTCAGTCCTGTGCAGAATTTTTACAGAACGAACTCTTCGCGCCGTTGGGAATGCACGATACCGCACTGGGCGCGCCAGACAACTGGTACACGGGAGAGAATCCCACCGTCGACCGCATCGCGGAATTACGGATCCCCGAAGCGCAGGTTGGCAGCAATTGGCATTGGAACACGCGCTATTGGCGGCAACTTGGCGCCCCGTGGGGCGGATTGTTGACGACGCCGGCCGACCTGGCATGCTTGGCACAATTTCTGCTGAATCGTGGTCGTGGGGAGGACCAGCCGCTCCTCAGCCCCGCCACCCTTGCCGCTGCCACACGCAATCAATTTCTCGCCATGCGCGATGTCCCCGAATTGGAACGTCGCTCGCGGCCGTGGGGACTGGGCTGGCGACTGCATTGGCCGGGGGACAGCCGCAATTTTGGTGATTTCCTAGGGCCGCACAATTATGGCCATTGGGGGGCGACCGGCTCGCTGTTATGGATTGACCCCACTTGGCAAACGGCTGCCATCATGCTCACGACGCAGCCGCAGGAGCCGCGCGGCGAATATCTCGCCCGGTTTTCTAATGCCGCGGTCGCTTCGCTGACAGCACCACTTGGTGACTGAGACGCATTTCGATCCTCACACGGATCGAACCCCCGCGGCTTAGGCCCCCCAAAACACCTGGAAAAATGGGGATTTGCACGCGACGAGCGGTCCCTGAGAGGCATTTTCAAGTTTTTCTCAAAAAACTCTGAAACGGGTGTCCGGTTTTGTCAAAGAGATGTGATCCGTTTGGTAGCGAAGGGACAACGGTTTCTCCAACCACAATAAACAACCACACAAAAATCGAACATGAGCGATCTCTGTTTAGGGGCAGGGAGAAAGAGTGTTGGAATTGATGGACTTTTTTTAATGGACACCATTCCGACACGGGGCAGATCCCGTCCCCGCCTTCGGGCGGTGGACGGGATTCTTTTATGCGCCGGATGGTTGGGCGCGTTCCAGGATCAGAAAACCCTGATTCTGGAGCCGAGGGGGCCAAGCAATGTACAGGCGTTGTTTTTGAAACTGCAACGGGATTTCAGCCGCTTGTTCGTGACCGTTTGCCTTGCTAACCCATTGCAACCAGATGAATTGGTCCTTGAGAAACCAACGATGCTCGTCGATGGTCTCGCCAGTAGAAGTCACAGCGTTAACGTGACGGTTCGCATCGAAGATCAGGCGGCTCAGCGGTAAATTGTCGGTCTGGAGATCCGAGCTGTCGAGCGCCGCGGCGATGCCAACGACGTTCCATGTTCCCTGCAACCGTTCGGTTTGCCGCCAATACGCCTTCGGCCCAAATCGTAAACGACCTCGCTCGCCGGCGGACTTTTCTTGAAGAAAGACGCTGGTGCCGGCCACAGCGAGAATCACGCCCGGCATGAGGGCACAACAGACGATAAATGGCCAACCGACGCGCCATCGTGAATCGTTTGATGAGGTCATTGCCCCCATCGGTTCTGTAGCACATGGAGCGGTAGGTACGAAACTCACCAATAGACATGTCGCCAGCGCCGCAGGCAGCCACAACAACAAATGTCCCAGAATCGCTTGTCGCGTGGGATAACCGTCGAACAACTGCGCTGCTGCGGTCCCCCACAACAAAAACAGTACGACAGCCGCCCCTTTTCCAAAGGCCGTTGGTGGTGCCCAACTCCGATCCCCGCGACGGTACCGCCACAACAGATACACAGCGGGTACGGTCAGCAGAATGCCCAGCAAAACTATCCACCCACCTGTGGATAGTCCCAGCCATTGGTTGGCCTCTGTTGGGGGCGCGCTGCGGAGCAGCCGGGCAAAGTGCCGGCGAAAATTGATCCAGGGCAAGACAATCATCATCACTAAGACTGCACATGCATCCAACGGCGCGCGCGGACAATCTTCGACCGGCGGTTGGATGCCATCGCGCAGCAACCGCAGTACGCCTCCGGCCATAATTAGTCCCATGAAAAAACCAAACGTCACCTCAGCGGTCCGCCAAGCTGGAATCACCAACTGCATGTCGGCAACCGGGCCCCAACGCAACATCAAAGCGTTGTGAATATACACAGCCAACACAAACGCCAGTCCGCCGCCGACGCATCCATACAAAGACAACATTAAAGCAGCGCGGTTTTTTTTGCGGATGAGATAGATGAGAAAGACCACGAGAATCCCCACCACACCGCCCCAGCTTTCGCTGCGGTGCAAGGGCCCCAATCGCAGGCCGCCAAGTTGTGTCAGCACGCCGTACCCGACCCACCACGCCACTGCTCCCCAAAGGAACAAAGCTGAGGCATTGCGATCCTGAGGCCGCGCGATCCAATACAACGCACTCGCCACCAAGGTCAGCGTGGCGGACAACCAGTCCCCGTTGTGCATGTGTTTGACGGTGAATGTGATGTACGCATCACGGTGTGCGGGAACCAGAAGTAAGTCAAGAAACGCTGCGAAATAGAGCAAACAAACCACGATAAACACCCGCGTCAAGCTGGCCAGTTCCGATCGCGATTCGGTCAATCCCAACCCCAACAACGCACCGCCACAACCAGCCCATAAACCGCCGATAAAAAACAGCACGGCAAAGCCATACAGTACATCGGGATAGGAATCGGAGAGGACGTAGAACGTCTGCTCCATGTAGCTCATGGAGCCGCCCCAGGCCCAACCAACAGCCGCGAAAAGCCCCACGACAGCCGCGCGGCGCTGCCAGTCCAATCGCCCCGAACCGAGGCAGAGCATCATCCCCAATAGAGCGCCCGGTACCATGGCCCCGTATTCGTGCCCCACCGTCCCGCGATAACCCCAGCCATATGCCATGGCCAATGCCGCAAGCAATACATAGGCCGCAGACATCAGCGGCCCCATTGGGGCGGCGCGATGTTCAGTCTCGACGGGCATAGCGCACAATCCTTTGCTTAGACGGCAACCAGATGCCGACAACCGCTAACGGTAGCGGACCGGCCGGTTTGTCAAAATTGGAAATTCAATTTAGCAGGCCGGTTGCGGCCCCACAAACCTGGGATGCGATTCCTTGTATCCGTCGCTTACGGCTGGGATGAGGTTGTCGCCGCCACCTCGTTGGTCTGTCGTAGCGGCAACTCAAAGGCGGCCGCTTCGCGGTCGTTGCGGACGATCAGGATATTGCCCGACAGCGTGGGGTGATTCCAAGTCTTGTCGCCCAGCGCCGCCAGCGTGGCCAATTTGTGATGCTCCTCCGGCGTGGCTTCGACCAAGACCACTTTGCCCGATTCGGATTGAACAAGCAAAACGTTGCCCACCAGCAGAATCTGTCCGTGGCCGTAACGGCCTTTCTTCCATTTGCGGTCACCGGTCTTGAGATCCAGACAAGTCATGATTCCGTTGTCCATGCCGTACACGAACCCGTCCTGCACCACGAAATTGGACATCTTCGATTTCAAATTGCGGTTCCGCCAGACTTCGGTCACTTGCCACTGGTCGTTCTCGTGAGTGATCCGCAACAGCGCAGCTCCCGTGCCGTAACCGGACGAGACCAACACGTGGCCGACTTGCGCAGTCTCTTCACCGAGTCCTTCGACGACGACCGGTTGGGCAACGTTGACGCGCTGTGATTCCCCTTGTGTCAACCAAGGGTGCAGCCAAAGCGGTTCTCCTTGTTCATCAAATCCACGTAGTCCCGCGCCGTTAAAGCTAAGGAATTGCGTTTGTCCGGCGAGTTGTACGAGGGCCGGTGAGGCGTAGCCGGCCGGATCGTCGCCACCGTGAAAAAGTTCGTCTCCTTGGGCGGCGTCATAGGCGACGATCGCACGCCCTGCTCCCCCACCGGGTGTGACAATGACCCGATTTTCAACGACCAAGGGAGATCCGGACATTCCCCACAGAATGTTTTGCGATGCCGGGTCGGCGAGTGTATTTTGCGTCCAGATCGAAGCGCCATCAGTTCCGTTAATACAGGACAATTGTCCCAACGCACCCATCGTATAAACGCGGCCGTCGACAATTGTGGGATTCGCCCGCGGACCGTCGCCGTGTGTGTCGACAAAACGCTGCGGGTTGCGCGAAACCCATTCTTCGCGACCCGTTTTCAAATCGTAGCAAACGACCGTTTCCTCCTCGCCGCGTTGTTCTTGCGTGATGGCTGCGTCGCCGGATACAGAAAAACCACCCCAGCCTAATCCGACCGGATGCCGCCACAATTCGCGCGGCGGATAGGCCGACCAATCGGTTTCCAACGCGATGTTGTTGATCACGCCGTCCCGGGCTGTACCCAGAAAAGTTGTGTAATCGTTCGCACGAGCCACGACATCTATGCCGGAGTCAACTTCGGCGGTTTCAGCCGTTTCAGCTGCGTGTTGAGTTTGAAATTTGACGAATTGTTCCTCAGCAGTTGGCGTCCACCGCCAAGCAAAACGGGGGACCATGCCGCCGGAAAAACTTTCGATACGCAGCACAGACTTGAAGCCTAAAAACAAGACGAACATCACTGCAGCAGCGGTCAACACCGTTCGGGATTTGGGACGAATCCAAATCACCGAGGCAATGACGACGACTAGCGCTAGCGCGCCGGCAATCAACGGCGTCCGCATTTGATCGAGGCCCAGATAGAAGGCCTGGAATTCCGGATGTTGCGCCAAACGGGCCAAGGAGACGACGATGGCTATCACCACGCCGATGCCTACTGCTTGCAGCGCCAAAACAATTTTTGCTGCTGTGGTCGTGGGAGGCGTTTCAGCGGAGGGCGTTGTGCCTTGAGTTGTTTGCTCGGACATAGTTTACGTTCCGGTCGTACGGGGTTTGGCAGGTGTGCGGGGGGATTGAGTTGGCCTATGTCACCGCTGTTCGCTGGGCACAGGCATCTCCTGCAGCGCAGCGCGGTGTCCTTCGGAAAACTATAGGTCACGACGTAGCAGGAGCAAATTTTGCCTCTGTCGCAAAGAGCAGTGCCCGCAAAACCGGCGCAATCAGAACCGCTGGGCTGGTTCGCGGCAGGAATTACATGCCGCTGAGGGGGGAAGAGTTCTCAGCGCATGCAGACGCACATCGGTTGTGATGGACAGCTGCACAGCGGAGGGGCCCGCGCATACTAGAATCGCGGGAATGCGTTAGAACGACTCCGTGCCGCCGGGCTATTGATGCTTCACGAGTGAGCGTTGATTCAACATCGAGGGAGCGGGACTTCGCAAGGAGAGTTTTTGACGGCTGAGCCGCTCTTTGGATTTCTCGATAATGCTTTTGCCGGAAACGAGTGATTCCAAGTCTTTGCTGATATCGTCACCCAAGGAATCAATGTATCCCACATGGATGCCTTGCACGATCCCCTCATTGTCGATGATGGCCACAAATGGCAATTGACGCACCAAAAACGCATCGGCAACTTCTTGCTTCATGTCGATGCCGACTTTAAGTTCGAGATTGTTTCTCTCCAGGTATTTTTTAATCGTCACAATACCTTCGCCGTCATTGATAGCGAGGAGTTGCACTTGCTCCTCGGAATAGCGCTCGACTGCTGCTTTCAATGCGGGCAATTCGTCTTGGCAAAGGTGGTTGTAACTCGCCCAGAGCACAATGACGAGAACCTCGGATGATTGGTGGCTCACCAGATTGACTTGCCCGCCTCCCGCGATGGGGACATTGATATTGGGCGCGCTCTCGCCGATGAGCGCCACGATGGGATGTTCCGGTTTGGGCTTCACCCGAGGCAACGATTCGGGATTGGATGTCTTCGAGGACCGCGCTGTATTCCGCTCGCCCACCATACCGTATCCCCGGGTTGGGTTCGCCGGCATCGGTTCGGTATTGCGGCGGTTGGGATTCCTCTTTGTTCGGCGAGTGTCGGATTTTGCCCCTGCCTGCACCGTGACCACTTCGCTGGAATGCACCGTCACATCGTGGTTAGCGAACGGATCGTTATCCATTGATCTGCCAGCAGTCAACGGACTGGATGTCGAGCCGCCGCATCCGCTGGCCGAGATAAGGGCCAGCGACATTGCGACGCAAAAAGTTAGGCGAAACAGCATTGGTTTTGATTCCCGAGCGCCGAAGTTTTGAATGTGTGAGCGAGCCCGCCTTCGCACTTTCAGTAATAGTAATTACAACACGTCCGCAGAACTTTGTCTACAGGATTCGTCGTAGTCTTGATGTAATTCAAACAATCATTCCACAACAAATTTTCTTTTTCTCCATACGGACACTCTAATCCGTCGCTGCCATTGGACGTCATGACGTTGCGGTTAGTTCCCGCAAATAAACCGTTGCACCATCGAATTCGGCCATGGCCACCACTAGGCAGTCGACTCCAGCGACTGGCTGGCAAATGCAGGGACTCCGTACTATACCTCTGCGTTCTACCCCAACAAGTTCTCGAGAGCCTCGCCAATGTCTGTAGAACGCATTAGGGTTTCCCCCACAAGAATCGCGTCCACCCCCGCTTGTTCTAAACGGACCACGTCGTCACGACAGCGAATTCCGCTTTCGCTCACAAAAATAGTCTCGGCATCAACCTGTTGGTGCAGTGCCAACGAATGTCCGAGATCCGTTTGAAAAGTGCGGAGGTCGCGATTGTTGACTCCCACAATTTTGGGTTTGACGGAAAGGACACACTCCAGGTTTTCTGGTTCATAAAGTTCGACCAGGCAATTCATTCCCAATGAATCCGCATAGTGATACAGGTCAGCCAGCGTGGCAGGATCGAGGCATTCGGCAATCAACAAAATGCAATCTGCTCCAGCAACACGGGCTTCCAGCACTTGATAGCGATCTAAAATGAAGTCCTTACGGAGCACCGGAATACCAACCGCCTGCCTGACCGCACGCAAATAGTCCAGGTGTCCTTGGAAAAAATGCTCGTCTGTCAGCACGCTGATGCAGGCGGCACCATGCTGTTCATAAATCCGGGCAATGGCGGCCGCATCGAAATCCTCGCGGATCAAACCGGCCGAGGGGGACGCCTTTTTGACTTCGGCGATAACGTGCATGTTGGCAGCGGTATTCAGTGCCGCATGGAAATCACGGACCGGCGGTGCGTCGGCCAGTTGAGATTGCAATGTGTCCCACGGCGTACTTTGCTGCGCAGCTGCAATTTCGCCGCGTTTGTGGGCCACGATTTCGTCCAGGATGCTCAAGTCGATTCCTCTATGTATCATTCCCCCCATGCCGACAGTCAGATCGCCGTGCAGTGCAATGGTCGGGATATCATCACTATGATTTGGCCGCATCTGCTGCAGCTTGTTTTTGGGGAATGGGGTGCCGCTCCCCTTCAGCGCGCAGTCGGCCTTCGGTCAAAAATCGGAGTGTGTAGTCAAGAACCGCCGAGTCGTACATCAAGAACGAATGCAAACTCTGCACGGCAATGAAATCCGTAGCACCCGGGAGTCTCGTATTTTCTACAGCGACGGTGCCGTCATCATCGCCGGGAAGCAGCGGATTGTAACCATCCAGTGTACCGCGACTTCCCGCGATCACGGCAAACTCAAAATCGGGCGTGGGAAGTCCGGCAATGAACCCGTTGGGATCCTTGGCCAATTGCTGTCCCGCCGGTCCCCAAACCGTTTTGTACAGCCAATTGTGCTTGAGGTCCTTGGCAAGTTTCGCTCCCAGATTCGGCACACCTAACATGACAAGGCGTTTGATGCGTTTATCTCGATGCTTTGACAAATAGGAGCGAACGACCAATCCCCCCATACTGTGAACAACAAAATTGATTTCCTCGACCCCGTCCAACGATTCGACCACCTGTTGCAGGTAGTCGGCGGCGCTGCTGATGTCGATCCTCGTGCTGGCATAGTTAAAACCAATCACTTGAAAGCCGTCCGCCTCCAATCGTTTGCGGATGGCATTCATCGAGCGGGCTGAACGCACGATGCCGTGAACCAAAATGGCAGTCCGGCCCGGCTTGGGCGGGATTTTCTGTTTGTTTTTAATTATTTCCAGTGCGGCAAAGCATTCTTCACGCGATCCCCATGCATGACGCACGTCGTCGGCATCGAGCAATCGACAGTGGCCGGTCGAACTGTGTTGCTGGACGTGCCAGCCGTGGAAGAAGTGGACATCCGACCAGAACTGGACGCCTCCCATCGTTTTGAGTTTCAAATTCGGCCTCCAAGTTTGCTCTGTGGTCGCCGGATTTGTCCGCGGTTCTGCGGCGGCGGCCGATAGCGGTGTCGCGAGGCAGATCAGGGCCAAAAGAGTAGCGCGGCTGGTCTTCATACTAGAAATTGACGCATTCGTGCGGCGGATATCACGCTGAAACATGTGAATCCTCAGAATTTGTAAGACAGGGACGATTCATTCAGAGTTTCGCAGATTGTGCTTTTTGCTGCAATTCCGCGTTGTTGATCCTCCCCCTCCGATCAAATTCACTCCAATTTGGATTCGTCTCGATTGTCTGTTTGTGCCGATGGAATGGAAAGTAACGGGTTTCAGCCGAGCTTCGTGATGGAGCGCTGCCTATGGGGCGTTCGGCGAACCGTAAAACGTGGGGAACGGGGGAGGCGCAGACAACATGACATTGATCGCGAGAAAGCTCCGTCGGGGCCGGTGGACCTGTCCGTTGGCACTTCTACTGATAGGGATGCTGACCGGCGGACTGCAAGCGGAGCCGCCGTTAATGGATCCCTCGGAAGTTCTCTCCGAGGAGTTTCAAGATAACGACATCTTGCAAATTCAATTTCAACAGGCCCGGGAAAATCGCAATAATGCTCGCGCCTGGGCGGTGGGCACCTCATCCGACGAGGCCAAACGGGCTGCCATTCAGGCCTTGCCGCTGAACAAATTGACACCTGCCGACCGCAATCGTGTGGCGGAAGTGGTGAATTCGTCTTCCATGTTTCGTCGCATGCCCACGATCGTCTTCGAAAGCGATCCGGATGCCTACGAGTTCATGGTCTATCACCCCGATGTGACGGCCAGCATTTGGCGAGCGATGAAAATCTCCAAAATGCGCTTGTGGCAGACGGGGCGCTTCGAATTCGAAGGAGACGCCGAAGATGGGACGATCGGCACGATGGACGTCGTGTTCCAAAGTCCCAACCTGAACTTGGTGTTTTGTGAAGGCGAATTTAAGAGTCCACTGATCCCCAAGCCGATCCGAGCGCAGTCGGTAATCCTGTTGCGGACCGGCTACTCCAAGGAAGCCAACGATAAGATTTACGTTACGCATTCGGCCGATTTGTACGTTTCTTTTCCATCGCAAACGGTCGACAACATCGCCAAAATCTTGTCCCCCATCAGTGGCCGGATCGCCGATCGCACATTTAGTGAGATCAGCACGTTTCTAAAAATGATGTCGATGGCCATGACCACTCGCCCGGGCTGGGTGGAAAAACTGTCCGGGAAAATGGGCGGCATCCCTGACCTTCGTCGCACTCAACTGCTCAAACTCACAGCCAAGGTGTACGCTGCGGAATTGAAACGGCAGGACCAATCCGGCGCCACCACCGTTTCCGGCCAAGCCCCGGACAGAGACAGCAACGCAGTTCGCCGCACTACACGCCGCAGCAATCCATTACCCCTCCGCGCCACACGGCGTTAGGCTTCGCTTCTGAGTCCGCACCGGCGACTGCGCGGACCGCTTTGAAGAATTTATTGGGCCCTTTTTTAGCCCATTGTTGAATGGGTTGGCCGAGAACGGGCTAAGTCCCCCGCGGTGCATGGAACCTGAGCGATGCGCAATCGCCCTTTCCCCGGTTACCATCGCACCGTGGAGCCTGTGCGGCAGATTCAACTACGGTCCGGTTGCGACGATTTCGCGGGTTGAACGCTCATCAATCCGATTCCGTGAATCTGCGACGACACGCCTCCCAGTTGTCTGCTATGCTGAACGTACGGCGAATGTACGCTTGCCGGCTTAAAAAATGGATTGCAGCCGCGGTGATTTCGCAGGATGGCATCAAGCCCTTCGCATGAGGAATCTTCCCATGCGTCGACGTTCAACCCTCGAACTTGCAACCAAAGTCACGACCCATGTGGGCAAATTTCTCTGATCAACTCAGCCGTGAAGTCGATGGTGCATCGCTGGCCGTTGTGCGGATGGTGACCGCTGCGGCGTTGTTTGTGCTTGCCGTCGGCGTGCTCATCACCGGGCGCGTTCCCGAACTGTTTATGTCGCTGGGGTTACATTTTCAATACCCTCTGGCGACGTTCGTCAAACCGTTGCCGGGGAATCTTCCCTATGCGCACATGGCAATCATTGCTCTGACCGCCGCCGCAGTCTTCATTGGGTGGCGGACGCGACTTTGTAGCGTGCTGTTGTGTGCGGCAACACTGTATTGGTTTCTGCTCGATCCGTTGTATTACGCCGACGGTTATTACTTGCTGGCGTTGATGTCGATTCTCGTCGCTTGGCTGCCGGTCAATCGCTGGATGTCGGCCGACCGCCAACTCGGTCGCGAAACTCGCGCCACGGTCCTGGGATGGCAACCGTGGTTGGTGCAGATGCAGTTGTTGTTCGTCTATTTCTTCTCCGGTCTCTCAAAACTCAACGGCGATTGGCTGTCCGGGTCGCCGCTGGTCGAACGTTTTGCACTCGCCGACGCACCCGTCGGTGCGCAGGCGGCCATTGGCATGGCCTGGGGCGTGATGCTGCTGCAACTGAGCCTTGGTTTCCTACTGCTGTGGCGACGCAGCCGCAGCGTGGGATTGGTGTTGATGACCGTGTTGCATGTTGCCGACTGGTTGTGGCTGCGCATTGGAGTTGCTCCGGTCTTGTTGTGGGCGCTGAGCTTTGTCTTTTGCTCGCCGGACTGGCCGCGGCGGATTGTCGCGCGCCTTGCCCCAGCGATTGTGCAGTTGCCGTTTTTACAGTCGGGATGGAAGGCCACGCGGCGAATCGGGGGGACCATTGATGCGGCGTTTGCCTGGTTCGATGATAGTCCCGTTTTCAAAAAAAATGTTCCCGCACGCCGTGGTGGTTCTCAGGCCCTGCAACCGAAAACACGCAGTGAAATGGTGATGGGCGAAGCGACAAAATATTGCGTCGTCGCGTGGTTGTTGCTGCAATTTATTTTACCGCTGCGGCACTTCGCCTATCCCGGCAACCCCCGCTGGACCGACGAAGGACGACTCTTTGCATGGTGGGGCGAGACCTACGACAAGCAAGGGGATTTGTCGATGTCGCTCATCCTGCCGGACCGGCAATTGATGTGGACGATCAATCCCCGCAGCGAATTCCCCGTGCCGCTGGACATCATGTTTTCGCAAGCGGAATTGGAAAGTCGTGGTTTGGCCGGCGGCATGTTGCAGGATATCGTGCTAGCAAACGATGATGAGGTTATGCAAGATCTCGTGAAGGTCCGCATTGAATCGGCTGGCCTCAGTCCCGAGGATGTGCGGAGACTCGACGACGCCTCATTTGACATCGCCCGCTTGCAACTTTCCGATTTCGAACATGCTCAAATCATGCACCATCCTGAATTGTTACGGCAATATTGTGTAGTCGTCGCCGACACGGTCGCGAAAATCAGTCCGGAACATACCCGTCCCTTCGTCGAAGCTGAGTTGATGGCCTCATTGAATGGTCGCGAGCTATCAATTTGTATTCCCGACGAAAGCCAACTCTCCGAAGAAGCCTTTACCTTAGGCGCGTTTGATTGGATTGCCCCGCTCAACACGCCGTTACCCGCCGCTGAACAACGGATCGCCTTTGTGCGGACGCAAGGTAGCGACTTCGACCCCGATACCGTCGAATCGGCTCCCTCGAGCGAAAAGACCAAAACAGCCGAACCGGTGCTCGCCCCCGGGATTTCCGAAGCTGACGAGGAATGGTTCCAGGCGTCTTATCCGGCGCACTCCGATGAGGAGTGAGGGGGGAAAGAGTGGCCGGTGGTCAGTGGCCGGTGGCCAGAAAGTTGAGGAGGGCCGCGGTTCGTAGTATCGGAGCGGTGGGTGGTGTAGTTTCCTCGTGCCTGTCGCCTCACGCCTGTTTCCCTGCAGTTTTGTTGACTCCGCTTGTAATGTCGACGCTGCGGGAGGATAATAATGCATGGTTTCCGGCGAATACCGTGTTGTCTCAACTGTTTTGGGTATTCCTGCTGAGATTTTTGCACAAAATTGGCTGCTGCGGGCATCTTAAACGCGGCGGCATGCACGTTGGCATTCGCAGAAGAGCGTGCACCTGTGTATGACGCCCCGTGGAGGTCTGCAAATTAAAACAGTTCGCTATCGAGGGGGCGAACAATGAAGCGCTTGATGGTCTTGGTGCTTGTGCTGACCGGCGTGACAGCCGGAGCAGGGCAACTCCGCGCCGATGATGTGGCTGATTTGGCGGCCACCATCGATCAGAGAATCTCGGCTGGCTGGGAAGCGGGCCATGTCGTTCCCGCACCCGAGACGGATGATGCGGAGTTTTTGCGCCGCGTCTATTTGCATTTGACGGGCAAAATCCCCCGTGTGTCGGAAGTGCGTGCCTTTCTGGACAATCCGTCCTCCAATAAACGTCGCGAACTGGTTGACGAATTATTGGAAAGCCCTGCGTTCATCGTCAACTTCACCAGCGTCTGGCGGTCGTTGATGATTCCTGATGCCGAAGCGGATCCCCAATTCGCCGGTGGCATTCCCGCCTTCGAGGCTTGGTTGCGCAAACAACTCACCAACGACGTGCGGTACGATGTGATGGTCCGTGAATTGCTGACTGCCACCGATACTCAGCCGCGTCTGAATTTCACCCCCGGAATGCCGGTTGAGTCGAGTCCCGCCGCGTACTTTCAATCCAAACAAGACAAGCCGGAAGTCATCGCCGCCGGAGTGTCGCGGCTGTTTTTGGGCGTGCGATTGGAATGTGCCCAATGTCACGATCATCCATTTGCAAAGTGGCAGCAAAAGGACTTTTGGCAATTTGCCGCCTTCTTCGACGGGCCGGGCAGTGGAAAAACAATGATTCCCGAGACGAAACAGATCGTCGAAGCCACGTACCTCAGTGGGGAGAAGGCCGTTCCCATACCGGGTGCTTCCAATTATCGCGACGCCTTCGGCGACTGGCTGACGAGCCGCGAGAATCCTTATTTCGCACGTGCGGCAGTGAATCGAATGTGGTACCACTTATTCGGTACGGGGCTGGTCGACCCGGTCGATGATTTCGATGAGAACAATCCGCCTAGTCATCCCGAGTTGTTGGACGAATTAGCTGAAGAATTTGCCGCACACGACTTCGACATCAAATTTTTGCTGCGGAGCATGGTGGCCAGTCGGGCGTATCAACTGACCAGTCGGCAAACCGATGATAGCCAGTCCGATCCGCGGTTGTATGCGAAAATGGCGATTCAAGGTTTGACCACCGAGCAATTGTTTGACAGTTTGGCCGAAGCGACCGGATTTTTTGAATCCAACGCTGATCGCAACCCGTTGAATATCAACGACAGTTCGGAACGGGCGAAATTTCGGCAACTGTTCGGCAACGAAGCGGGTGGACCGGTCGATGCGGAGACGACCATCCTGCAAGCGCTGGCTTTGATGAACGGCGAATTCGTCGAGACTGCCACGGACGTTGAGCAAAGCACGACGTTGACGGCGGTCGCCGAGTCGCCGTTTTTGGACACACCAGAGCGAATTCGCACGTTGTTTTTGGCAGCGTTGTCCCGTTATCCCTCGGGACCGGAACTTGAGAAAATGGTCGCGTACGTCGATTCAGGCGGCTCGGCGGATGATCCCAAGACGGCATTGGGAGACGTGTTTTGGGCATTGCTCAACAGTAGCGAATTCATTTTGAACCATTAATCGCGATTGGGAGTTTCAGGCCATGTTGAAAGCCACACGACGCGATTGGATGAGCATGACGGCCGGCGGACTGATGGGGGCTTCGATGTCGCGGTGGATGCCGTTACTGGCAGCTGACACGGCTGCGGCCGTCGAACGGAAACGTTCCTGCATCCTGTTGTGGATGCCGGGCGGGCCGAGCCAGATGGATACCTTCGACCTCAAGCCGGAGCACAAAAACGGCGGCGAATTTAGCGAGATCGAAACGTCCGTGCCGGGTATCCGCATCAGCGAACACCTACCGCAATTAGCGAAACAAATGGACGAGTGCGCGATCGTGCGTTCCATGAGCACCAAAGAGGGAGATCATGGGCGAGCGACCTATTTGATGCGGACCGGTTATTTGCCGCAAGGGCCGCTTCGTCACCCGACGATGGGATCGTTGTTTTCTAAGGAACTCGCGCAAACGGAATCCGATTTGCCGAACTTTATCAGCGTGGCTCCGTATCGGTTTCTCAGTCCCGCCGCTTTTGGGCCGGGATATCTGGGCCCGCAATTCGCTCCGCTGGTCGTGGGCTCCGCGCAGCCGGGCCAGAATGATGATGACGAGAATTCCTTACAAGTCGAGAACTTGAAACTCTCCGATGCGGTGAACACGGCGCAAGCCGGTGCGCGATTGCAACTGTTGGAGGAAATCGAAAGCGGCTTTCGCGCTCAACGCCCCGGTGTGGCCGTCAACAGCCATAAAGCTGCCTACGATCAAGCAGTACGGATGATGCAAGCCGGTGGCGCCGCCGCCTTTGATCTGTCCGAAGAATCAGACGAAACACGCGACCAATACGGCCGCAACCACTTCGGCCAAGGCTGTCTGTTGGCGCGGCGATTGGTGCAGCGGGGTGTGCCGTTCGTCGAGGTGTCGCTCAGTAGTGCCGCGGGGAACGCCGCTCTCGGTTGGGATTCGCATCAAAACAATTTCGAAACCGTTAAGGACCTCAGCGAGGTGCTGGATGCCGCCTGGGCCACACTGATGACCGATTTGAAACAGCGGGGCCTATTGGATTCGACATTGATTGTCTGGATGGGCGAGTTCGGTCGCACACCGGTGATCAATCCCAATGCCGGTCGCGATCATTTCCCGGCAGCGTGGTCGACGGTGTTGGCCGGCGGTGGGATCAAAGGGGGACAGGTTTACGGCAAGACGGGCGAGGATGGGATGCAGGTCGCCGAAAAACCGGTCACGACTCCCGACCTTTTAGCAACAATTTGCGAGGCATTGGGAGTCGATCCGCAGAAACAAAATATGTCCAACGTCGGCCGCCCGGTGCGTATAGTCGATCCCGAAGCGAAGCCGATTCAGGAGGTGTTGGCATGAAGCGCGCCGCAACAGTCCTATTGACGGTTGCGTTGCTATGCTGCGCTAACGTTGTGCGCAGCAATGATGCACGCGGCGGCGAACCGCGCGGAGCGGAGTTGTCGGACGTGCGTGATTTCTTGTTTATGGCGCCCGAACGTCCGTTGTTCATCCGAATGCACATTCAAGTCGATGGACGTGGATTTCGAGAACAACCCGACGTTTTGGCCGAGCGATTGTTCGCCACGTTAGACGCCGACGAAAACGGTTCACTCAGCGAAGAGGAAGCGAAACAGATACCGCCCCGCAATCGTTTTCGCGACGCGTCACGTTCGACGCCGATTACGATTGCGGAGCTTGACCGCGACGGTAATAGCCAAATCTCTCCGGACGAGTTGCGGCATTTTGTCCGACAAAACGTGGGAGAACCACTAGAGATCAAACGTCCTCCCGGCAGCCGGAAACTGGATGCTGAACTGTTCAACCAATTGGATGCGGGCAGCGACGGTGTGGTGACGGCGGAGGAGATTCTCAATACACGGATCAACCTTGCCAAGTACGATATCGACGACGACGAAACGCTCAGCAAACTGGAATTCGCCGCATTGCTCCCTCCCGTCAACGCCGACACGGCCAGCGTAGGAACGACGTTGATCGCATTGGACAATAGTCGCTGGCAAAGTGACGTGGCTTTGAAAGTGCTGAAGGTCTACGGAAAGCCATCCGCCAGTCACGGTGACCGGCGACAATTGAGCCGCGAGGAATTGGGCGTCGATGCCGCCACGTTTGCGAAGTTGGATACTGACGGGGACGGGGGTTTGAAATTGGCGGAAATCACCGCGCTCGTGCAGGACCCAACGCCGCAAATTGAGTTGTTGGCCGAACTCGACTCTCGCCGGAAACGGACCACGGTCTCGCCTTTATCGAAGTCGGCCGGCGTGGAATTCCAACCGGGCCGCAATGGACGGCTGACGTTGTTTATTCCGGGCACGGAAATCCTGATCGATTCCGAACGCAGCGGCGTGACCGTGCGTGATGAATCCAAATTGTTCCGCCTGCGATTCTTGCAATCCGACAGGGACAAAAACGGGTATTTGGATGAAAGCGAGTTCACTGGACTGGAACTGACCGGAGCGAATTTTGCCGCCGTGGACCGTGATGGGGATGGGATGGTCATGGTCAAAGAAGTCACCCGCTATGTCGATCAGCGGATGTCATTGGCCCGTAACCAGATCAGCCTGTCGGTCGCTATGGACGGAAAGAGCCTGTTTGACATTTTGGACGTAAATACTGACCGCCGGTTGAGTCCCCGCGAATTTCGCGAAGCGATGTCGCACCTCGAAGAATGGGACATTAACCAGGATGGGCGATTGGTTTTGACAGAGATTCCCAGCAAGTACAAGCTCACATTTTCCCTCGGACAATCATTATTATTTCCCAGTGGAAGCATGGCCGCACAGCCCGAAAACATGGAGGCGCGTCGGCCCGACGCGAACAGGGATGCGCCGGTTTGGTTTCAAAAAATGGACCGCAATCGCGACGGTGATATTTCAATCCGCGAATTTCTGGGACCGCCGACGGCATTTCAGTCGATCGATAGCAACAGCGATGGTTTGATTGACGTCGAGGAAGCGAAAGCGATCGATAAAACGTCGCCATGACAAATCGGCGAGTATCATGCATAATGCGAAGCAGCGAATCAATCTCGCGTTTGTGAAGTGGTTAAAAGGAATCAAGACATGACTGAAACAGCAAAAATGCTCAAGCGGGTGGGATACCGACGGCGGGCTGCGTTGTTTGGACGCAGTTTCTATCGGTCGTTTCTTGTGCTGGCCGGTCTTTACGCGGCTGTCTTGTTGTTCAGTCGTCTGTCAGGCAAAATTCCCGATCGTTTCGAGCCGCTCACGCTATTGGTGATTCCCGCCGGAGCCATCTTGTGGGGCTGCTTATCGCTGCGACGTCCGACGGATCCGGAATTAGCACGGCTGGTCGATCAAACAACCGACACTAAAGATCTCTATTTAACGGCGTCGTTATTAGCACAGTCTCCGGGCGACTATGGGCCGCTCGTCACGCGCGACGCCGAACAGCGGGCAACGAAAATCAAACCCGACGTGGTCGTCCCCTTTCATTGGCATCGACGTCTGGCCCATGTGGTGTTGGCGCTGGTTGTGTTGTTCGTCGCGACACGTGCCTTCCCGCAGTTCGATCCGTTTGGCGACGTGCAAATGGCGCAGGCCGAGGAAAAACGCGAGCAAGATCTGGAAAAAGGGCGTAAAGCCACGAAACTGCGGACTGCGCAACTGAAGAAGAAAAGCGATGGGATGAGCGAGGAGTCCGACGAGGTCGCCAAGGCGGTTGAGAAATTAAAAAACGATTTCAAAAAAACCAAACGCGGTGAGCGGCAAAGCAACTCGAAAATGCTGGGCCAGCAGCAAAAATTTCTCGGCGAGAAATGGCGGAAACTCAACAACGAAAAGCTCAAGGAATTGTTCAGCAAGTCGTCGAATTCGAATCAACAATTCGGCGGCATGAGCAAGGCCAAAATGATGAAATGGAGCCGAGAACTACAAGAAGGCTCCACCGAAAGCTTGCAAAAAGAGATCGACGCGATCAAATCGGAATTGCAAAAACTGGCCAAGACGACCGACCCGGTGAAAAAAGCGGAGTTGCGGGAAAAAATTAAGCAACGGCTTCGTGACCTAGAAGAGTTGGCATCGAACAAACTCGACTCCAAGCCACTCGCTGCCGCCGTCAAGCGGGCGCTGAAAGAATTGGATGCATCGAAACGCGATGGCTTGTCAACCGAGGCTTTGGAGGCACTCACCGAGTCGATGGCACTGGTCAAAATGGAATTGAAGGAAGTCGCGCAGTCCGCCAAAGACCTGCAGGAATTGGAAAAAGCGCTGGCGGCGATTCAGGCGGCGAAAAAACTGAACGTCCAAGGAGAACTCGACGGCGAGGGGATGGAAGATCTCGAATCACTGGAGGACTATCAAGAGTATTACGAACAATTGATGGCCCAAATGGGCCAGGGAGAAGGAGAAGGGACCGGCGGCGAAGGATTTGGCAAGGGAGGCGAGGTCGATGAGAATGATGAGTTAAAGTCGAAATTCGTCAACGAAAAATCCAAAGCGGAAATCCGTCCCGGTAAAGTGTTGCTGACCCTCAAGGACAAAGGGCTGAGCGACCGTGGCGACGCCAAACAGGAATACCGCGAATCCATTCGCAAAGTCAAACAGGGAGTCAGCGAAGCGATCGTCAAGGAACAAGTTCCTCCCGGGTATTTAGAGGGCATCAAAAGCTACTTCGACACGTTAGATGGCAACGAGGACGAACAGTAAGGACCAGGATGCGATCTTTTTGTTTGCTGGCTGCAACCGTCGTTGTGGGCCTGAGCCTGTCGGGTTGTGCGGTGGATTCAGGACCACCGCCGCTGGTGGTATATTGCGCGCACGATTCGCTGTATGCGGATGGGGTCCTCAAAAAATTCACCGAACAAACCGGCATCGAGGTGATCCCCCGCTATGACACTGAAGCGACAAAGTCGTTGGGGTTGGTGCAGCAACTGATTCGCGAAAAAGACCAGCCCCGTTGCGATGTGTTTTGGAATAACCAAGTCCTGGGTACGCTTCAATTGAAGCAAGAGGGCGTGCTCGAGCCGTATCAAGGTCCGGGGTATGAACGGATTCCCACAGCTTTCAAAGATCCCGACGGGGAGTGGACCGGTTTTGCCGCAAGGCTGCGAGTTTATATTATCAACACCGAGGCCATGCCGGCGACACAAGAGGCGCTGCAACAGGCATTGGCGGCCGATGATCTCTCCCAAGCGGCAATTGCCAAGCCGCTGTTCGGCACGACGTTGTCGCACTACAGCGTCTTGTGGGATGTGTGGGGACCTGACAAATTGCAAGCCTGGCATGCCGACCTGCGCGAACGCGGCATTCGCGAGGCGACCGGCAATGCGACAGTCAAAAACCTAGTCGCCGAGGGAGTCTGCCAATGGGGACTGACCGACACCGACGATTTCTACGTGGCGGCTGACGAGGGCAAACCGGTCGAGATGTTGCCCGTGCGCGTTGATGAGCAAGCGACGATTTGCATCCCCAATTCTGTCGCCATCATTAAGGGAACCCAGCAAAAGGCTCGCGCTCAGCAATTGGTGGATTTTCTGCTCTCCGAAGAAACGGAACTAGCAATGGCTGCCTCGAAGTCGCGACAGATTCCTTTGGGACCGGTTGACGAATCGAAACTATCCGCTGAGGTCAAACTACTCAAGGAGTGGGCGGCGCCGGGATATCCCTTGGCCGGGCTGGCCGAAGCGCGGGCTCAATGTTTGGCTTGGCTCAAAGCGGAGTACGCGCCGTGAGTCTGGCTGAGGCCTGCGGCTGGACCTGCTTGCGGAGTCTGCTGATCGCGATCTGTGCGGTTCCAGTCTGTTTCGCGATTCGCCGTCAGTTGCGTGCAGCACGCGGGGGGCAACGGCTGGTTTTATGGACAGCCGTGCTCGCTCCGTTTTTTGCCCCCGATATGCTCGTTGGTTATGGCTACTACAATTTCTCGTTGTCGCTGATTCATCACCCTGTGTGGAATGAATTGTTCTACGCTGTTTTAGTCTTCTTCAAAGTGCTTCCGGCCGGGACGGTGATTGCCCTGTTCACTCCTCGCCCCCCAATCTCGCCGCAGGCGCTCTATTGCCGACGGCTGTCTCTCCCGCCGCTCACCCCGTTATCGACCCGCGTGCGGACACTCGCCGGTTATTATTTGCGGGGACCCTCCCGTGCCGCGCTACCGGCGCTGGTGTTGATGTTTTTGTTGGCGTTTCAGGAATTCGAACTGGTTTCGCTGGTGAATGCGACATCCTGGACGGTGTGGTTATTTGACCAGCAAGCACAAGGCCTGCCTCTGCCAGATGCACTGCGCTATGATCTGTTGCCGACCGGAATTCAAGCCGCGTTGATTGCAGCAATGATTCCGTTGGTGCTGATGAGCAGAAAAACGGCCGGGCAGCGCGATAGCGGTGGTGGGACATCAACGGCAATTGCTGGCATCACATGGGGCCTCGCGATTGTTGGCTGTGTGTTGTTGTGGCTGATTCCGATGGCAATTCTGTGTCGCGGTCTGGGAAGCGGCTTGGTGGTCTTGTGGCGGAATCCACGTCTGTTTTATGAGATTGCAATCGGGTTGGGGATGATGCTTGCCGCGGCGCTGCCAACCTATGCACTAGCTGCGGCCTTGTTACCGGCAACGACGAAACAGCGCGGGCAGCAGTGGCGATTGCCGTTGGCGGTCCTTGTGGGCTTGCCGGGATTATTCGGCGGATTGACGCTCGGCTTGGCGATGTTGGCGCTGTTTCAGACTCCGGCGCTTGGCGGATGGTATGACACGCCGTTGCCGTGGTGGAGCGCATTGGTACTGTGGCTAATGCCGCGGGCCATGTTGCTCCAGATTCTGTTAGCAGCAGTGCGGCGCGGTGAACCGGTGCATCTTACCGCGTTGCTGTTGCGTGATGGTTCGCCTCAACAGCGGCACCGCGCACGGCAATTGATATGGCGACTCCGCTACCAAGGGCATTATTGGGCGATTGTTCTTTTGTGTTGGTGGGCCTACTTGGATCCGACCTTGTCATCGTTGTTACGTCCCTCTGGATTGGACCCGGCGCCGATGCGGATATACAATTTTATGCACTATGGCCAAGCGGGCGGACTTTCAGCCATGTTGGCGGTGACGGTATTGGCGCCGTTGTTGCTGGTGGGGTGTCTGTGCTTGCTGCGTCGATTTTTATTTCCGCTGCTTGAGCGAGGATTCCGACGAATAGGGTACACCGGCCGATGAGTGCTCCACTTTGGCGATTGGACGAGATCACGTTAGCGGGCAATGACCGCCCGCGTTTGGCCGGCGTGTCGTGCGAGATTCCGCCGGGCGTGACGGCAGTGATTGGCTATTCGGGAGCCGGGAAAACGTCGCTGTTGAACCTGCTGGTCGGGTTTGAACGGCCTGAGCGAGGGCAGGTGACGCGGATCTATGACGATCCCGGTGACCGGCTGCCGCTGTTTTGGGTGCCGCAGGAAGATGGGTTGTGGCCGCATGAAAATGCCGCTGAACACCTGCAAATCATGGCTGCCGGAGCTGAGGATGCGGAGGAACGGGTCAAAAACCTGTTGTCGGCGTTCGATTTATTAGACAAATCCGCCGCGTATCCGGATCTGATGTCCCAGGGGGAGCGTGCGCGGCTGTCGGTCGCGCGGGCTTTGGCCAGCCGGGCCGCCGTCCTGGTGATGGACGAACCTCTCGTCCACGTCGATCCGGCACGCGAGGAGAAGTATTGGCGGGCCATTCGAAACCACCTCAGTGATACGAACACATCGTTGGTGATTGCCACGCATTCACCGGAAACCGTCCTGCGAGAAGCACAGCACGCGTTGTGCCTTAAGTCCGGGCGATTATTGCACCAAGGACCGGTCGACAACTTGTATTACGACCCTCAAACCCTGGAAATGGCTGAATTTCTCGGCGCGGCGAATTGGTTGCCGCAGCACGAGGCTCAGCAGTGGTGCATCGAGACTCAGCGGGAATCCCCTTGTTTTCGACCGGAACAAATCAAAATCCGCCCAGCCGAACAAAGTCCGCTGGTCGTGCAGTCGGCACATTTTTCGGGCAGCCTCGAAGAAGTTGAGTTGCTCAACGAAGACTCTCAACAGCGGCGGACTTTTTTTCATCGTCCGGCGGATAATGGGCTTCGCCACGGTATTCGGGTGGCGATTCATGTTTGCCTGTTGCTGTTGGCATGTGGAGTTTCGCTGGGATGCGATCAAGACGATGGGCCGCAGTTGAATGTCAGCGAAGTGAATCATTGGATATCGCCGCCGATGGGAGCGCGAATCCCGCGTCCGCGTGGTTTGGCGATCGGCGACAACGACGAAGTGCTCTGCCTCGACAACGGAGGACGTCTGTTGGTGTTTGATGAACATGGCAAATTGTTGCGACAATGGGAAATGCCCGATCATGCCATCGGCAAGCCAGAAGGGGTTTGCCTGTTGACCGACGGGCGGATTGCCGTTGCCGATACGCATTACCACCGTGTGGTTTTCTTCGATAAAATCGGCAATGTGCTCTCCTATCTCGGGGGCGAAGGTCAGGAGGATGGGCAGTTCTTGTTTCCCGTCGCCCTGTGCCAGGACAAGAGTGAACATATCTACGTCTGTGAATATGGCGGCGACCACCGCGTGCAGAAATTTACTGCCGACGGGAAACATCTGCTGACCTTCGGCACGTTCGGCACCGGTGAAGGCCAATTCCAACGCCCCAGTGGCATCGTCTGGGACGATGACCGCTTATATATCGCCGACGCGATCAATAACCGGGTGCAGGTATTTACCGACACGGGCAAGTTTGTCGAGGTCCTGGGGGAAAAAACGGGGGGATTGGTGCTGGAGTACCCGTATGACATCACTTTAGATCAGGCCACCAAAGACTTGTATATCATCGAATACGGTGCCGGGCGGGTTACGAAAACAAATCTGGCCGGCAAGCTGTTAGGGCGCTTCGGCAAGACGAGCCGCAATAATGACGGATTCCTCAAACCGTGGGGCGTGGCAATCGACACGCATCAGCGGTTACGGGTGGCGGACACGGAAAACCATCGCATCGTGGAGTTGAAACTGTGAAGTGGAAACAGATACTCCAGAGCGTTTTTCCCAAACCCCCTCAGCGGGTGACCTGGACCGCTGCGCTGCCGTTGATACTGTTTCTCGCCGTCTATGCGGTTGTCTGCTTTGTGTTGGAATGGCGGAATGTGTTGCTGTTTGCCAATCCGATCGCATTCTGTCTGATGGGGATTACTGTTTGGGTCTGGTGGATGCACCTCTGCGGTTTGAGCGGGCTGAGTCGCCGACGGCAGATGTTTGCATTCATGACGCGGCTCTGTCTGGTCGGTTTGCTGGTGATGGTGTTGGCCGAACCGCGCTCGGTGCGGCGTCAGGACGGGTTGGCGGTTGTCTATTTGGTCGACATCTCGGATTCGATCGGTGATCGCACAGTCGACGAAGCCTTTCAGTTCATCGCCGAAACCGCCAGCCAAAAGCCGAAGAATGACATGGTGGGGATCATCGTCTTTGGTCGGCACGCGGCTGTTGAATTGCCGACGCATACAACGTTGGCGCTCAACGAAGGCATCACCGTCAATTCGCTGATCGATCGGGATGCGACCAATCTCGAAGAGGCGATTTCGCTCGCCGCGGCCATGATTCCCGAAGACCATCAAGGACGGATTGTGTTGATGAGCGATGGGACGGAAACCGAGGGGAATCTGTCGGACGTCGTTGATCAATTGACCGCGCGGGAAATCGCCATCGATGTGATGCCGATCGAATACAACCACGAAAACGAAGTCTGGCTGGAGCGGTTGGAACTGCCCGAGAATGTCAAAATCGGCGAGAACTATCAGGCAGCCGTGATTCTTTCGTCGCTCAAAAAAGGATCCGGCAAGCTGACCTTGCTGGAAAACGGCAACGCTATCTTTGAGGAGCGTGTTGATTTCGAAGCCGGTAAAAACCGCTACGTGGTGCCGATTTATCTCCGTGAGGCAGGGTACTATGAATACACGGCCCGCATTGATACCGCGACCAATACGGATAATCTGAGCCAGAACAATGAGGCGCTGAATTATCTGTATTTAGCAGGCGAAGGGCGAATCCTGCTGGTGAATGACCCGGAAGGCGATCCCCGCGATTCCGAAACGTTGGCTCGCGCCATTCGCGAATCAAAACGCTCGCTCGATATCGTCACCGCCTACGATGTTCCCCGCGATGCGATGTCGTTGATGCCCTATGACTGTGTGATCTTCAACAACGTTGCCGCGGACATGTTCGACACGGTTCAGATGGAGGCGGTCAAGGATGCGGCTCGCAATTTTGGCATCGGCTTTGTGATGGTCGGCGGGCCGAATAGCTACGGTCCCGGTGGATATCACCGCACGGCGATCGAAGAAGCGCTGCCTGTGACGATGGACATCACCAAAAAGAAAGTGCTGCCGATGGGGGCGCTGGCCATCATTTTGCATACCTGTGAATTCGCCGACGGCAACACGTGGGGCAAGCGGATTACCAAACAGGCGATCAAAGTTCTCGGCGCGCAAGACGAAGCGGGGGTACTGGCCTATACACAAAACGGCGAGGAATGGGTCTTTGAACTGACCCCCGTTGCGGAAATCGACATGATGCTCCGCAAGATCAACGGCGCTCAGATCGGTGACATGCCTAGCTTTGCCAACACAATGCAATTGGGGCTCAAAGGTCTCAAGGCCAGCGACGCCTCGGCGAAGCATATGATCATCATCTCCGATGGCGATCCCGGTCCGCCATCAAAAGCCTTGATCGACGACTACCGCGCAGCCGGAGTGAGCGTCTCTATGGTGGCGATTTTTCCACACGGGGGACAGGACATCTCCAAAATGCGTCGAGTTGCCGCGGTGACGGGCGGCCGGTATTACTTCCCCGCCAGCCCGAATGAATTGCCGTCGATTTTTATTAAGGAATCCAAAACGCTCAAGCGGAGCATGATCCAAAACAAGACGATCACGCCCGAGTTAGAAAACGATCTCGACGGCGTGCTCAAAGGGATCGACACCATGCCGCAACTGCGCGGTTATGTGCTCACCACTGCCAAAAACGATCACAGCGTGCGGACAATTCTCAAAGCTCCCAACGAAGACGATGAACTGGAACCGATCCTTTCGATCTGGCGGTACGGTCTGGGCACCACAGCTGCTTTTACCTCCGACTTGTCTCCCAACTGGGCAGCGGATTGGATGGATTGGGACAAGTACCGCACGTTTGTCGAACAATTGCTGACCCGGGTTTCTCGCGTGGAAAAAACGGGCAACTTGCGGATGCGCAGCTTCGCTTCCGGAAGTCAGGGGGTCCTGCAGGTTGAGGACTTCCACGAAAATGAAACATTTCTGGAAGTGCAAGCGGTGGTTTCCGGTCCGAATGGAATCGAGGAATCATTGTCCCTCAAGCAGGTCGGCCCACGGCGTTATCAGGCCACCATGCCACTGCGAGCCAAGGGCCGTTATCAAGTCCGGGCGGTCGGTGTCGGCGAAGGTCGCAAGGACGAAACGCACGGCGGATTTCTGGTTCCCTATTCACCGGAATACTTACGGTTTCGCTCGAACCCGACTGTCCTGAACAGCCTCAGTCGCAAGACCGCGGGTGAAAGCCTTGCCGACCAAAAAGATCCGGTCAAAACGATCTACGAAACCCGCCGTAAACCACGGATGAGTTCGTTGCCGATTTTCTTCTGGTTTCTCATCGCCCTCGCCTGCTTGATTCCCTTGGATGTTGCCATTCGCCGTATCCAAATCGATAAGCAAGTGATCAAAGGCTTACTGGGATTGAACAAAAAGGCCGGAGCCTCGGGCCAGTTGATGGGCGCATTGTTGGAACGCAAACGGACCGTCGGCAGCGCTCTCGATTCTCAGCGGGCGACCACGTCCAGCAAGCCACGTTCGCAAACTCAAACGCGTCCCACGACCGCAGCGCGGCAAGCGGCCAAGAAACCAGGCTCCGCCGCGAAACCGCCGCAGCAAGAAACATCGCCAGAAAACATGAGCACGACCGAACGATTATTACGAATGAAACGTCAACGGTCGGACGACGAGGAAGAGACATAATGAGCAGTCCGGTATAAGCACTGCTGGGCAAGCCAGCAGTGGCACCCGATGAGTGAGTGCCTTCTGTTATTTCATTGGACTGCTAAATCGATTTTTTGATCTGACACAATACCGCCCCGAATTCTTTATCCCAGCAACGGGAAAACAACTATGAGCCAAGATGTTACTACCGAAACGTCCGACATGCTGCAACACGAAGCGGACCGCTTCAAGGACGACTATGCCGCCGCGCAAGCGGAAGTCGGAAAAATGATCGTCGGCCAGCAGCGCGTCGTCGAAGCGACTTTGACCGCTTTATTTTCCGGTGGCAACGTGCTGTTGGAAGGGGTTCCCGGTTTGGGAAAGACCGAATTGGTCAAGGCGATGTCCCGCGTGCTTGATTTGGAATTTCGCCGCATCCAATTCACCCCCGACCTGATGCCGGCCGACATCATCGGCACCAGCATGATGAGCAGCGACGAAACGGGGCAGTATCGGTTTGAATTTCGGCCCGGCCCGATCTTCACACAACTGTTACTGGCCGACGAAATCAACCGCGCCTCGCCCAAAACACAATCGGCCTTATTAGAAACCATGCAGGAGGCCTCCGTGACCACCGGCGGCACGGTGCATCACTTGGAGCAACCGTTCTTCGTGATGGCGACGCAAAACCCCATCGAGCAGGAAGGGACCTATCCGCTGCCCGAGGCACAATTGGACCGGTTCATGTTCAAGGTCGAAGTGCCGTTTCCCAATCGCAGCGAGATCAACGAAGTTGTCAGTCGTACGATTCTCAAGCGACCGGTCGAATTGCAAAAGCTGCTCGATTCGGCGCAGATCATGGAATTGCGTGGCGTGTTGGACAAAGTCGTCGTCGCTGATCCGATGCGGGACTATGCGGTGCGGCTGATTTTGTCGACACACCCCGATACGGAGTTCGCCTCGGAAGACATCAAACGCTTCATCCGTTGGGGAGCCAGTCCGCGGGCTGCGCAAGGTCTGATTCGCGCAGCACGTGTCCGCGCCCTCAGCCTAGGCCGAGTGCATGTGGCGTTTGAGGACATTCGCTACTTCGCCATCGAAGTGCTGCAACACCGCGTGCTGCTCAATTACGACGGACAAGCGGAGAACATTTTGATCTCAGAACTGATTGCCGATTCCCTACAGCAAGTTGCTGAAGAAATCTAACAGAATGGATCTTCCCGGAGATGGCCCTGTTTGATCCATTCCCCGTCGCCGCCTGGGCGTCGTGACCCGTGAACAAAACGAAAACGCGATGGAATCGACTGAGAAACAACAAAAAACGCAACTGACCAAATTGCTGGCCAACGATGTCCTGGCCCGCGTGGAACGTATGCGGCTGAATCCGACGCGTCGGATGACCAATCGCAGTCGCGGCGAGCATCTCTCCGGCAAAGGAGGGGCGAGCACCGAATTCGTCGACTACCGCGATTACTCACCCGGTGACGATGTGCGATACATCGATTGGAATATCTTTTCGCGCCTCAATCGTCCCTATATGAAACAATTTCGCCACGAGGAAGAATTGCACGTGGTGGTGATCATCGATGCTTCGTCGTCGATGGTTTACGACGGAAAGCTTGAGCGGGCCAAACAACTGGCAGCGGCACTGGCGGTGATGGGGTTGATGAACCTCGAACGGGTCAGTGTGTACGCTTGCCACCGCAAGGGGACCGCGCTGCAATTCGTCTCGGGCATTACCGGTCGCATCAGCATGCGACGGCTGTTCGAGTTTCTTGAAAATATCGAAACCGGCGGGGACTTCGCGATCGATGAAGCGGTCGAGAGCGTGCTGCGGCAGCATACGGGGCGGGGGATCGCCATTTTACTCTCCGACTTTTTCACTTTTGGCGGCATGGAACGGCCGTTGAATTTCCTGTTCAGCGCCGGGTTGGAAGTCTTTGGCATTCAGATTCTGGCGCCAGCGGAAATCTCACCGGAGGTCACTGGCGACTTGCGATTTGTCGATTGCGAAAACGGGATGACGCTCGATGTCTCCTCAGCGGGGGAATTGTTGGGTATCTATCAAGAGCATCGGCTGGCACTCGAAGAGCGGATTGAGTCGTTGTGTCGTAGCCGCAACGGCCGCTTTCTTTCGATCAGCTCGCACGACCCTCTTCCCTGGGTGCTGTTTGACCTGCTGCGCAGGCGGGGGTGGATTCGATGAACCTGCCCGGATTTTATGCGCTTAGCAGCGCGTGGCTGTTTCTGCTGCTGATTCCGCTGATCATCTTCTACTTCCTCAAACTCCGCCGCCCACAGGTGGATGTGACGTCGTTGGTGTTGTGGCAACAAGTCGTCAACGACCAGCGGGTCAATTCCCCTTTTCAAAAATTCAAACGCAACATGCTGTTGTTGTTGCAATTGCTGTTGTTAATCAGCTTGATACTGGCAGCGATGCAGCCCTTTTGGCCGACCGGTGCCGATCGGGCAAAGTACGTTCCCGTACTGATTGATTGCTCCGCGAGTATGGGCGCACGAGACAAACCGGGCGGTCCGACCCGACTGGAAGTCGCCAAAGCGCAGGTGGAGCAGATGATCGAAGACCTGTTGCCGGACCAAAAGCTATCCTTAATCGCATTTCACAAAACGGCTCGTCGCGTTACCGATTTCTCAAATAACAAACGGGTGCTCCGCGACGGTTTGAACGACATCACCGTCACCGACATCCCGAGTAAAATCGAAGAAGCGTTGCGAATGACGCAGGCGATGGCGCGTCGAGTAGATATCGATAATGTGCTGTTATTGAGCGACGGAAACTTTCCCACGGAAGCCAATTTCGAGCTGCCGTTTGAGCTGACCTATCAAAAAATCGATCCCGGTGGAAAGAACATGGGTATCACTGCCTTAAATGCCCGCCGCGCCGGGGCAACCAAATGGGAGATATTTGTCCGCCTGGAAGGGGCGAAAGATCAACAGACCGCTGGCCGCGTGGAGTGGGCACAAGACGGCAATCCCGTGGGTGCGGAAGAGGTGATTCTGGAACAGGGACAATCGGAACGGTTGGTGTTCAGCGTCGACGCCGAACGCGCCGCCATGATCCGTGTCCGGCTGAAACCGGAAGGTTTTGATGCACTCGATTCGGACAACATCGCCTATCTGGACCTCCCAGCGGGCCGCGATTTGACGGTCTATTGCCCCTTGGACATGAAGGCGTATCGACACGCGCTACGCGGCATGGAAAACGTCATCGTCGAACCGGACGCAGAAAGCGGCAACAGCGACTTGAGCGAATACGACTTACTCATCAGCGACCGCTCTGCAGAAGAATCTCCCCCGGCGCAGGTCTCGCTCTTCGTCGGCGTGATCCCCCCCAACCTGCAGGGCTTGATCACCATCGAATCGGGGGGAGCGGAGGTTGTCGATTGGGATAAGACTTCGCCGCTCTTGCAATATGTGCAATTGACCGAAGTTTATTCCAGCGACGAACCGCAATCGCGCGAAGAGGTTCAAGACCGACATTATGAAGAGGCGGGTTATGAAATCTTGGCACATGGCCGAACAGGTCCGTTGATCCTGGCCGATCGTTCCGGGGAACGTCCCAAGTTTTATCTACTGTTTCATACTAACAACTCTACGTTGCCGTATCGTGTGGGATTCCCCATTCTGGTTGCCAATGCCGTACAAATCGCCACACGGCAGTCGTCGCTATCCGACGTGCGGGGGACAATCACCGGCGTGCTCCCGTCGCGACAACTCTTGACCAGCCGCACTTATCAGGTCCAAGGCCCTGGCGGGCTTTCTCGCGAAACTGCCAGCAACGACGAGGGTATGGTTTCAGGGATTTCAGCGCCGTTAGCCGGGGAGTATACACTCAGTGAAGGGGGCAAACTGCAAGCGCGTATCGGCGCGAGTTTGCTCTCAGCTGAGGAAACCTCGTTGGTGGCGACCGAGGCGATTCAATTCAGCGAGTTGTCCATATCGGCGACCGATGAGAAAGTCAAAATGGACCGCCCATTGTGGCCACAATTGACGTTGGCCGCCCTGGTATTTTTATTAGCAGAGTGGTGGTATTTCCTACGCCGCGGTGGAGGATTGATGGCATGAACGAGCACTTAGTTTTCCATCGCAGGCGAAAGTTACGGCACAACTTGATTGCCTTGCTGTTCATCACCGTTGCGGTTTTGATGTCATTGTCGCCGACTGTTGCTAAGGCTGCGCCCCCTCAAGTGAGCACCCGCTTTGTCCCGCTCTCACCGCGGGCGCGCGTGGCGGCTCCGGTTTCCGGAATCTGGGAGATTATTTCCAGTGGTAGCCAATTGCTGGAAGGCGAATTGCGGTTGACCATCAAAGGACTCAACGGCGAGCAAGTGATCGTGTTAACCGATGTCGTCATCACGCCCGGCACGACGACCCGTTTCCGTGGGATGTTACCAGCAATCGACGTCCCGTATTTCGGAAACCGAGAACTCGTGCAGGTCGAAATGTCGGTGCAGTTTGTCGCCAGCGACGGAACAGAGTTTCTGCCGGAACCGGCGCAACTCATGTTTCGAAATCCGAGTATGCAATCGTTTAATATCTGCATCGCCGATCCGCACATGGCAGGCGGAACCGCTATTGAGCGTAACCTGGCCAAGGAATTGGCTTTTGAACGTTTTAATCCAAACCCGGTCGACAACAGTTTGGGGACGGCCCCCGCGCACGTGGCGCCGCGCGATTTGCCGAACGATCCGCTGAGTTACTGCGCGTTCGATATGTTGCTGCTGGCTGATGAAGGTTTTATGGAAACCGATACCGCGCAACGCGCAGCTATCGCCAAATGGGTTGCCGCCGGGGGCAGTTTGTGTGTTGTCCCGAGAACCTCACTCGATGCCCCGCAATTGGAGTTTCTCAATCAGCTCGCCAAATCAGCGGATTCTGAGATCATTTTTGTCACCGATGCCGACGGACGGCTTTCGGCCTCCGGTGCCGGCGGTCAGGCGGAGTTTGCATTGTTACGCGTCGGTCTAGGACGTGTGGCTGTCGGATTGTTGCCGGACAAATCAAATCGCAATCCAGGTTCCACCCAATACCGCGATATGGCAGCCTTCTTGTGGAAAATCAAAGCGGAACAACTGCAATCCATTCGAGAAACCGGAACATTTCAAAAGGGAAAGTTTCCGCAAATCCCCAACATCCCAGGACAGCCCCGCGTGTATGCAGAGGATTTTCAGCAGTCGCTCTCGCTGGCCGAATCACTGGCGACATCACGTGCGTCCGACTGGAGCGAGAGTCTCGTCGGGCAATTGATGCCCAAAACCTTTCGTTTTGTACCGCTGTGGCTGATGTGCGGTTTGTTGTTCGTCTTTCTCTTGGCGATCGGCCCCCTCGACTATTTTCTACTCGGCGCGTTTAAGATGCGCAAAATGACGTGGGTACTTTTTCCCCTCACATCCTTTCTGTTTGCCTACATCACCGTTGCAGCGGCGAATGCCTATATGGGGGTCACCAACGAAACACACGCTTACGAAATCCTCGACATTGGCGACGATAGTAACGTCCTGAGAGCCAACCGTTTGGAGCTGCACTACAACGGGGCAGCTCAACATTCCGAAACAGAACTCACCGACGCCTTGTTCACGCCGCTGGACACGTCCGCCACTGCTTTCTATCAACACCAGGCCATGCAAGAAGAAGAATTGCCGATGCTGATCGGACGCATACCGCAACAGGTGATGGTTGTGCAGGAGATCCCGCAATGGACGCCGCGACTCAGCCGTCGATTCTGGATAGCCCCCAGCGAAAAGGTGGCCCCGTTGCCGAAGTTTGATTTCGCAACCGTGACGGTCGCCGATTTAGAATCGCCGCAAAGCCGCGCACAACTCGCGGTAAATTTACAGGCGACCTTCGGCCATCAATGCTCGATCTTTTGCCTGAATGGCAAGCGTTTGCATACGTTGGTCAGTAACAGTGCGTTGTTCAGCAACCCACTCTCAGGCAGCATGTATGCAGACGACTCATTTCCGAGGAACAACTATGGTCGACAAAACATGCAACGCATGAATGTCGGAAGAGCAAGCGGCGACGAATTCATTCGATTGATCAGCGCTCCGCTTGGCATCAGCGCCTTCAACTACGTGTCACAGGTTTCGCCCGCAGGGGGGTGGAGTTTCGACGATCTGGCCATGCTGGACATCAACGACCCCGACGAATGGCTGCTGATCATTGCTCAGCCTCGCGGTGATGATGTCGTCATCTACCGCAAACTCTATCGGCGCGCGGATGCGTCGCCAAAGACACCAAACCGACCGTAAATTTCTCAAGCACTCAATTTCGCAAGGCGAGTTACCACTATGTCCGTCGTCAAGATTGAAAACCTGTGGGTGAGTTATGGGTCGCTGCATGCCGTGCGGGGAATCTCCATCGATATTCCCCGTGGCGAAGTGTTCGGCTTCATCGGCCCCAACGGCGCCGGCAAGTCGACAACGATCAAAGTCTTGGCGACGCTGCTCAAGCATGATCGCGGAATGGTGTGGGTCAATGGCGTCGACGTCTCCCGCTACCCCCGGGCGATTCGCGACTCCATCGGTTACATGCCCGACTTCTTCGGCGTGTATGACGACCTAACGGCGATGGAGTACCTGCACTTTTTCGCTGCCGCCTATCGGCTGCCGATTTCGAAACGCAAGGGCATCATTCACGACGTGCTAGAGCTGACCGACCTGACGCACAAGATCAACTCACCGGTCGATTCACTGTCACGGGGAATGAAACAACGGCTGGCGCTGGCGCGGGTTCTGCTCCATGATCCCGATCTGCTGCTGTTAGACGAACCGGCTAGCGGTCTGGATCCCAGAGCGCGCATCGAAGTTCGTGAATTGCTCAAGGAACTGAAAAACATGGGCAAAACGATTCTGATTTCTAGCCACATTTTGCACGAACTCGGCCAACTCTGCTCGCAAATCGGGATCATCGAACAAGGCCAGATGGTGGCCCAAGGCTCGCTGGAAGAAATCTATCAACAACTCAGCTTGATGCGCGTGGTGCATGTGCAATTGGCGGGCAAACCCAACGGAGTCCTGGAACAAATCCAAGAAATCCCCGGTGTCGAATCGGTCGAACAACAGGTCGATCGCATTTCGATTCGACTGCACGAAGATCTAACCTCCGTCGAGGACCTGCACGATGAGATTTGCAAACTGGGCGGACGGATTCACATGTTCCAACCCGAAGCCATGGATATGGAAACCGCCTTTATGAAACTGACGCATGGCAAAACCAATTGAAAGGGCGCCAGTGCCTGCCGCTGACCAATACCATAACTCAACAGCGATCATATTAGCTCCATGAAACGCCCCGCATTCGTAATGGGATTTCCGTTATTGGTCAAAGAATTGACCGAATTGGCCGCACGGCGGCGGACGTACATCGTTCGCGTGGCGTATGCGGTGCTGCTGTTTGTCGGCGCCATTCTAATGTTCTCTGACATCGTTTTCTCGCGCTACACCTCTCCGCTGGCTCTGCTCGGCCAGGGCGAGAACATGTTCTTGATGATCGTCGCCCTCCAATTCGGCGGGATCTATCTATTTCTGCCGGCCATGGCTTGCTCGGCGATCACCTCAGAAAAAGAGCGGGATTCGTTTGCGTTACTTTTGCTGACACGGTTGGGGCCATGGACGATCCTGTTCGAAAAACTGGCTGGCCGACTGGTGCCAATGTTCACCTTCATGTTATTGGCGCTGCCGCTGATGGCCTTTGCCTATACCTATGGCGGGGTGCAGTCGGAACAAATCTGGGGTGCGATCTGGCTGCTGGGGCTCACCACCGTGCAGGTGGCAGCCATTTGTCTGATGTTTTCAGCCTACTGCCGCACGACAGTTGGGGCCTATTTAGCGACCAATTTGTTCTATTTCTTTTTCCTGTTCGCAATTCCGGGTCTGGCGGCCGGTATGGCACGCCTTCCTGAACATAAGTTGATGTATCTTGTCGGTCCGGCCATCTACTTCGAAATTTTTGACTGGGGCGGCGGACTCAATCCTTGGGGCGAGTTGGCGCTGCGCAGCGTGCCGTTGGTCCTTTCGACGTTGGTGTTTCTGGGAATCGCCCGACTCTACCTCGTTCGACGTGCCTTCGCACAACCGCGGCATCTGGTGCGTAAAATCTTTAAAGGGCTGGACGGGATCTTTGAAACGATCAATGACAATCCAATAACCAAAGGGGTGGTGCTGGTCAATGAACAGACGCGTCTCCCCACCGACAATCCGGTTGCCTGGCGAGAGACGATGAAAAAGAATCTCAGCCAGTTCCGCTATGTGCTGCGAATTTGTCTGCTCTTTGAAATCCCGATCGTGGTGGTTGCCCTGCTGATGTTAGACGCGGGCATCCATCCCAATCGTGTCGACACGCCGTTATTATTTCTACTCATCATGTTGTGGATACTGACGGCGTTGATACTAACGGTCCAAGCCGCCAACTTGATTGCCAGTGAGCGTTCGCGGCAGACGCTGGACGTCTTGCTCACGACGCCCCTTTCCGGTCGGGAAATCGTCTTGCAAAAAATGCAAGGCATGCGGCGGCTGGTCATTGGCTTATCAGTTTGTTTTATCACGATCTTCGCCTGCGAGGCTTGGATGCGGCGGGGCTTGGACATGGCTTCATACGGCGGTGTTGGTAATTTGCTGGCATACTATTCCACCTGGCGATATCTCGTTGCATCGCTACTATCAATTGCCATCTACTTACCGTTGATTGGCTGGTTGGCAATGTGGATTGGTTTGATCGCAAAAACCCAAACACGGGCAATCCTGGGTTCGTTGGCCGTGTTAATTTTGTGGTGCGTGGTCCCATGGGGCATCGTCTTAACCCTCTCGGATTTGTTCACCGACAGAAAGGATGTTCTTACCGGCTTGTTCAGTCCTGTAACGATAATTCTGTGCAATGAACTCAATGAATTCGGGCCGGATGGCGGACTGTTCCCCGGGACCGTCCGCGGGCATCTGTTTCGTTGGGTGGTGGTACTGCTCAACTTTGCTTTCTATGGGTTGATTCTGTACCTCATCCGCAGTCGCTGTCTGCGATTAGCTGACCGTTACTTGGGACGTCGTGAAGAACAACCTGCAGGTATACTAACATCAGTTCCATCCCCGGCCGACCTGCAGGTGGCGACAACGAATTGAATCTGTGTGTTTGCAATCACCGATCCTCAACCCCATTCAGCCCGCTATGAAAACCAAAAAGCTCGCTCTCGGTTGTCCGCTGTTGGTGAAGGAACTCACCGAGTTGGCGGCGCGGAAACGGACCTATCAACTTCGTGTGCTCTATGCCGTGATCTTGTTCGCCACGGCACTGACCCTGTTTTGGGCGCAGCTGTTTGACGGTTTTGGCAGCAGTGGCAGTCCACTGGCCGTGTTGGGCCGCGGCGACGACATGTTTCAAATGCTGGTCCTGCTGCAATTTGCCGGCGTTTACTTGTTTTTGCCGGCCATGGCCTGTCCGGCCATCACCAGTGAAAAGGAACGCGACGCGCTGCCGTTGCTGTTACTCACGCGGTTGGGGCCATGGACAATCATCCTAGAAAAGCTCGCCAGTCGCCTGATCCCGATGTTCACGTTCTTGTTGTTGGCGCTGCCGTTGATGGCGTTCGCTTATACGTTTGGCGGCATCGAGCAACGACAGATTTGGGGCGCGATTTTGATGTTGGCAGTCGCCAGCATTCAAGTCGCAGCGCTGTGTATGATGTGCTCGGCTTATTTCCGCACCACGGTCGGCGCATTTATCGCCGTTTATTTCATTGGAGCGGCCCTGTTCCCAGGAATTCCAATTCTGATCGATGTATTCATCGTCCGCCTGGATGCTGACATCGCACTGATGCTCGTGGCGCCGTACGTCTACTACGAGACCTTTCAGTCCGGAGTCGGCGGAAACCTGTGGCGAGAGTTATCCCTGCGGTTGATTCCTTTTGTGATATCAACCGCAGTATTTCTCGGACTTGCCCGGTTCTTTTTAATCCGCCGAGCATTCGCCCAACCGCGGCACTTGCTCCGCAATTTTTTCAAATGGCTGGACCGCGTCTTTGTAGCGGCCAACGAGAACCGCATTACGAAGGGGATTGTCGTCGTCAGTGAGGGTTCATCCTTACCCTTGTTCAACCCGGTTGCTTGGCGAGAGGCTGAGAAAAAAAACCTAGGACGATTTCGCTATTTGCTGCGGGTTTTCCTGGGCTTAGAGATTCCGGTGTTCGTCGTCGGCACCACCACCATTATTATCCAAGGCGCAGATGCTCGAATGGAGTATTTATCCATGTTGCTGTTTGCAATCTGGATATTTGTCACGATGATCATTTCCGTCCAATCCGCCAGCTTAGTGAGTGGTGAGCGCTCACGGCAAACGCTCGATGTTCTATTGGTCACGCCGCTCTCGGGACGAGAAATCATCTTGGAAAAAGTCCAAGGGCTGCGACGGTTGATTTGGGTGATCTCAGCCTGTTTTGTGACGGCCTATCTCTTCCAGGTCTGGTGGAACGGATCGGTTGGCCGCAACTCTTGGTTTGGATATTCCGGGTCACGGTATCTGTTTGCGTCGGTATTGTCGCTCGTGATCTATCTTCCGCTTGTCATCTGGTTGTCGATGTGGATCGGTTTGAAAACCAAGTCACAGACGCGGGCAATCTTGCTCTCATTGGCCACCATCACCGCTTGGTGCCTGATCCCATTCGGAGTGTTTATCCTGTTCGCGGAGCTCACTGGTTCCGAATATACTCCTATTTTATTTCTTGCCCCATTTGCGATGATTGTGGTTAATGAATTGAACGATTTCCCCAAGTATTCGAATTCGATGAATTCACAGGCGATGCTTGAGTGGATAGTCGTCTTGGTCAATTATGCCTGGTACGGTGGCTGGGTGCTGGTGTTTCGAGGATTATCGTTACGACACGCGGATCGCTACTTGGGGCGGCGGGACGAACTGTGGGACAAACGATTCCCTGCACTACCGAAAGCATCTCCGAATTCCGAAAACATACTGACCGCTTCCTCCTATCAATAAAGTTTCGACCAACGAATCCGCGTATCAGGAGGGACAAGCTCCTGCAGAGTCGCAATTCTCTATTATCCTCTGCATGAGCGGCTTGACCAAGGTAACGCCCTTCCGATTCAACGGGATCTCCTGAACCACGAGGTATTTACCGTGAGCCGATTCACACTATTCACGCGGACCGCAGCAGTCTGTTTGGTGGCAGGCTTGTGTGTCGACTCGGCGCATGCCTTGGAAATCGAGGAGGTGCAATGGGGGTTCGATGGACAGGTCGTGCAGAATCGTTTCAATGTGTTGTCGGTCTTGGTTTCGAATCCCTCAGCCGAAGCCTTCGACGGCGGCATGTCCCTGGAGAAACCGCAATTCGGCGGCAGCGGTTCGGTCGGCGTCGTACTGCGGCAACCGGTGTTTCTCTCGCCATTTGCCAAAAAATGGGTCCAATTCCATCCCTTTGTCAACTATGGTTTCTCCGACTGGAGACTGAAGTGGGGCGAAGGCAGAAATTCGCGCCGCTGGGGACGCTCAAAAGAAGAACGTTACGATGTCAACAAACCGCGCCTCGGTCCGGCCGCTTATGTGATCCTCAATGCGCCGGGCGAATTGTTGCACCGCGGCAAAGGTTCGGGTCTGAAGGGGATGGCCGAAAACCTGTTTCCGCCCATCGTCACCGCCACGGATGGGCTGAAAGGGATCGTGCTCGATCATAGCCCCCGCTGGCAACGACCGCGCCGCACGGCATTTTTGGATTGGCTGCACCGTGGTGGTGAACTGCATCTGTTAAAAATGGACGACGACACGTATCCCCAGTTTCCCGCTCCGTTGGCCGACCTCAACGCGCCGCTGCCAGTTCAGAATCTTGGCCAAGGACACGTCTATCGTCACGATCGTACCCGTGCGGAAATGACGGCGGAATTCGTCAAGCAAAGCATCACTCATCGCGGCGAACAACCCCGCGATGAGGATCAGAAGATCGAAGTCCGATATGGCGTACAGAATAACAACCTCACGGATGAATTCGGTTCACAATTTGATGCAAGCATGCTGCAATCGCTCAAGGCGATGACACAACCCGATCACAATTGGACGGTGATTTATTTGATGTCGTTTGTGTATCTCCTGTTGATCTTTCCGGGTGGATATTTACTGGGTCGACGGCGAATCGATTACCGGATCATGATCGCTGCGTTGTTGGGCACGATCACGCTCTTCAGCGTGGGCTTCTCCATCGTGGGTGCGCGCGGATACAACGAAGCCACGGCGGTCAACACCGTAGCCATCGCTCACCCATTACCCGGCGGCTTTTACGACATCGCCGCATGGTCCAATGCGTTCGTGACCAGCGGAGACGATTACCTGATCGTGCATCCGGGCCAGGGCCGGTTGTATTCCACCTGCCAATCCCAAGAGGGCGTGGCGGGGTTTGTGAATGAAGATCCGGCCGAGCGATTTTTCGCCGTCGACATTCCTCCTTATTCGTCCCGGACGTTTGCCCATCGCGCCAAAGCCCCAGGCAAGCCGCTCGACTTTCAAGTCGACTCGTTCGTTGGGGGAAATTTGCTGGAGTCCTTCAAGGTCACGATTGGCCCCGAATTGCAAAAGTCCTTCAAGCAAGGCTATGTCGTGTACGGCAATATGATCTATCGACTGCGGGATGAAAAAGGCCAGCTGACCGCAGACCGTCGCGGGCAGAAAGTCAATGCATTCGTCAACTCGAATTATCAAATCGGCTACGGATTCAACGCTGCTCCGTTCAGTCCGCTAGACAGCAAAGATGAAATCGACCTTGAGGAAAAGTACGGGAATACGTTCCTGCCCTTGATCATTCGCAGCTTAAATTTTACGCACACAAAACAGGCACGCAAATTCCAACTGCCGACCGATCGTGCGCGACTCTTTCTGATAACCACGCTTCCGCCGGAATTTCAAATGTCCAGCGAAGTTCTCGGCCAGCAAGACGGTCGCGTGCTTTATAGCTTTGATGTGTTTAAATAACTCCCATTAATTTCCCTTTGAAACTTCTGGCGCGGCCAGAGGACTTCCCGATTGGAAAGTGAACGACATGGCTGACAACTTCGAAACCACACCGGTCCTGGATGTGCAACGGTTGAGTTATGCCTTCAAGAATCATCGCGCGCTGGTGAATGTCAATTTCCAAGTCCAGCCCCAGTCCTTGCATGGATTTGTCGGCCCCAACGGCGCGGGAAAAACAACGACTTTGAAAATCATTTGCACGTTATTGAAACCACAAGCAGGACGCGTGAAAGTCTTCGGCATGGACGTCGTTAACGACGTCAAAGAGGTCCGCCGTCGTATCGGTTTTATGCCGGATCACTTTAGCATGTACCGGCAAATGACGGTTTTTGAATACCTCGATTTCTTTGGCGCTGCTTACGGATTGGACCAAAAGGAACGGGACCGGATTATCGCCGATGTCCTGGCGCTGACCGACATGGATGGTCGCAAAGACAGCCTGATCAATGGACTGTCCCGCGGCATGCAACAACGGGTGAGTTTGGCCCGCGTCTTAGTCAATGATCCCGAACTGTTGTTACTCGACGAACCCGCCTCGGGACTCGATCCTCGCGCACGGATCGAATTGATGGAAATCTTGCAGGAACTGCGGCGGATGGGCAAAACGATTTTCATCAGCTCGCATATTTTGAGCGAGTTGGCCGAACTATGCGACAGCGTGACGATCATCGATCGCGGTTTGGTGAAATACTCCGGAGATATGGATGGGCTGCTGATCGACGCCGCTGCACATCCCACCTATGTGGTCACTTTGCGAGAACGCATGGACGCGGGTGAACAACTTCAGTCTTTACCCGGAGTGCTGTCCGCCACAGCCGTGGAAGGCAAACCGGCTTGGTCGGTCAGTTTTGACCGGGAACTGACCGACACCAACACGCTGTTGCGCGGCGTGTTGGATTTAGGGTTGCCGCTCGCGTCGTTCAGCGAAGACCGCAAACATCTGAATCAAGCCTTCATGGATCTCACCGAACAGGGAGTGCGGACATGATTCGCGGGACCATGGCCTTGATGGACCGCGCATTGCGCGTTGATTCGCGGTCACTCCGTGCGCATCTCGTCCGTTTTTTGTTCGTGGGCATGATCGTGTGGTGTCTGATTCTGTCCGCGATGCAGGCCTGGAGCACCTCCGCACCGGGGTTGGATTTCCTGATTCCAATGCTGATGATCACCTTGCTGTTGATCACTCTCGGTGGAGTCAGCTTGTTTGCGACGGCGATCACTGAAGAAAAAGAAGAAATGACGCTCGGCTTACTGCAGATGGCGGGTGTGGGACCGGCCTCGCTGTTATTGGGTAAAGGGGTCACTCGGATTGTAATTGCCTTGTTGATTCTGGCCGCCCAATTCCCCTTCATGCTGTTGGCCATCACGCTGGGGGGCGTGTTGATCCATCAGGTCTGGGCCGCCTATCTGGCGATCTGTGCTTATTTGTTAATGATCGGAAACGCCGGGCTGTTGATGTCCGTGATCTGCAAAACATCGCGCCTTGCTTGTTTTTCCATGACGGTCCTCCTGTTGATTATGTTCTTCGGACCATGGGTGCTGTCGTCAATTCTTGCAGCGGCGATCAATGTCGGCACCGTTGCCCCCGAGGGTGCGTTTGCCGTGAATGCTGACGTGTTGCTGCAAAAAATCAGTGCGGCCAACATCTTTCTGAGAATCACCGTGATCCTCCACAGCAGTTTCAACGAGCCGTTGATCAGTTTTCAGGTCGTCTTCCACACAATTGCGGCGCTGGTTTTGTTTGTGCTGGCGTGGCTGTTGTTCGATGTTTTTAACCGCGAGGAACGCGCAGCGGCAGCCGAACGCCCGCTGTTCGGGCGCCGCGTGGGGAAAACACGGTGGATCGCCGTTCCGCGAACGTGGCGAAACGCGCTATTGTGGAAAGATTTTTTCTATGCTGCCGGCGGCTGGCAAAGGATGGCCGTCAAGGTTGTTCTCTACGGTGCGATGATCGCCAGCATTGCGATTTTTATTGAAGTTACTGACACCACGCCCTCAATATTTCCGTCAGCAGAAATTCTAGGAAATACGGCGATATGGGTGTCGCTGGTGATGCTGTTTGCGGAATTGTGTTTTTATTGCTCGCGGATTTTTCGTGACGAAATCCGCAATCGCACTTTATCGAGTCTCGTCATGCTACCGATTTCAATTCCTGAAATCGTCTATTCCAAATGGGCCGGGTGCCTGCTAGCGACGGTGCCGGCATTGGGTTATTTCGTCGCTGGAGTCATCTTATACCCCGACGACTTTGCCGACTTTGTACAGGACGCTCTCGAAGAACCTTGGTTTTATTATACGGTCATGCAGTTCGTGGTCGGCTACCACTTGTGCACGCTGTTCTCGATGTTCATCAAATATGGAGCCGTGGCTCTTGCTATAGCTTTGGTATTTGTGGGCAATATCCTAATGATTTCCACAATAGAAGCATTAACGACCGGATTCAGTAACGGAGACGAATTCGCCATCCTGGGGTGTATGGGAAGTATGGTCTTAACAGCCTTTTTACATTTGGCTGTAATCTTCCGCATGCAGGTCATGGCCACGCGTTGACTCGCGGTGATACCGTGAACATTTCAATCGACAACAGTCTCAACAAAAGGTAAGCCGACTTGCAGGGAACACTCGCATTATTAACTCGTGCCTTGCGATACGACATGAGAAACGCACGCACGCACTTGCTCCGTGCTGCGTTTATCATTCCGGTGATCTTGTTCGTTTACTTCGCTGCAACAGTGGGAAATTCAATTGGGGCACCGGGCCTGTTTTTCTTTAGGCCGCTGACCTACCTGAATTTCGTGTTGATCTCTCTGGCCGGAATCAGTCTGTTTTCGTCGGCCATCACCGAAGAAAAAGAGGAGATGACGCTCGGTTTATTACGCATGGCCGGCATCAGTCCGCTGGCGCTACTTCTGGGAAAAGGGACTTCGCGGCTATTCACGGTCGTGCTGATTCTCTCGGTGCAGTTTCCGTTCACATTACTTGCCGAAACGCTCGGGGGAGTGACACGCAACCAAGTGTTCGCCACCTACGTCGCGCTGTTGGCGTATACGCTGCTGATCGCCAATCTCGGCCTGTTCTGTTCGGTCTTCTGCAGACGGTCGAGCCGCGCCGCTTTGCTAACGACCATTTGTCTCGCATTGATGTTCATTGGCCCCTCCCTATTGGATGCGCTGTGGAACGTTGTGCTCGCGCTCGATGTTCTTACTGACAATTCATCGCTCCCCGCTATTGTCGATAATATCTTTCTATGGCTGACTGAAATCTCCGTCTTGAATCGGCTGGGCACGATTTCCATGTCGGGATTCAAGGAGTCCCCCTTCAGCACACAGGTCATCGTTGATAGCGTGGCAGCGGCCTTGTTGTTTTTGGCCTCCTGGGTCTCTTTCGACTGGTTCAATCGAGAGGAAATCTCGGCCGCTCCTCCGCGCGGGCTACTCCCACGTTTATCGCGCAAACCGGGAGGAAAACGGTCCGGTATGCCCCGTCCCTGGAAACACCCGCTGGCCTGGAAGGACTATCACTTCATCGCCGGGGGACGACGGTTGGCGATCGCGAAATTCATCGCCTATATAGCGATTTGCGGGATGATCACCGTTTTTGCTGCCATTTTGGCTCCCAACCCCAGCTTTGAACGCGAGGAGATCGCGGGGTTATTGATGTCCGTCTCCTTATTGGGCATCTGCCTGGAAACCAGTCTGATGGCGTCGCGCGTGTTTCACGATGAGACGAAATGGTACACACTTTCGAATTTGGTCATGTTGCCCATCTCTATCCCCCGCATGGCCTATGAGAAAATTGCCGGCTGCCTGTGGGGTTTGCTTCCAGCGGCGACTTTGCTCTTTGCTGGAGCGGTCTGTGCACCTGGTAATTTCGGTACATTCCTCGCCGATATCATCACGGAACCTTGGTATTGGGTCTGGATTGCCCAATTGATCATGTTCTGGCATCTCATCGCCTGGGGTTCGTTGCAGATCAAATGGGGGGCGCTGCCGCTGGCAATTGCCATCGTGCTGTTCGGAGACTTCATCACCCAAGTCGTAATCATGACCGTGATTTTACTAATTAACTCTCCATCGCGTAACGCATTCGCCAATGGCGAATTTATCGAATACCTACTCCCAGTGGCATTGACCGTCGGACAACTGCTGATCACCGCCATGCTGCATGTGGGGATCGGCACGCAACTCAAAAAACAAGCCGCCGCTTAATTCGCCGTTCCCCAATTCCATCGTTATCGATCATGCTTCGACCCACCTTCGCATTAATGAATCGTTCACTCCGCCTGGATGTCCGGCGGCGGCGGTTTCATCTCTTGCGGTTGATCGTCGTTAGCGTGCTGTTTGTCCTGCTGTTGATGGTACAAGGTCGCAGTTGGTCGTTCGCCGCTCCGGGGCTTTCTTTTTTTCGCACGATTGCCTGGCTGAATATCTCCTTAATCGCAATCTCCGGCATCGGTTTTTTTGCCTCGTCCATCACCGAGGAAAAGGAGGAGATGACTCTAGAGCTATTCATCATCGCCGGCATCGGTCCGCTGGCGATCATGATTGGAAAGGGGGTCAACCGGCTTACCGCTGCGCTATCGGTGTTGGTCGTACAGATTCCATTTACGATGATTGCCGTCACATTGGGTGGCGTGAAGGCACGGCAAATTTTGGCCGCCTATGTCGCGTTGGCGGCCTTTTTGTTTCTCGTGGCCAACATCGGATTGTTCTATTCCGTCATCTGCCGCCGCACCGGGCAGGCCATGGCCTACACGGTCATTACGATCGGCTTGTTGCTCAACGGCTCGGCATTGATCGGCAAATTCATGACCGCACTGATCGCCCGCGGCTATTTGACCAGCAACGGAACGATCGCTCAATCCGCCGCCACGCTGTCGCAAATTTTGCACGATTCATCGATCACCACCCGCATTGATGACATCCTGCAGACCGCATTTAAAAGTCCCGCGATTGGCTTTCAAGTTCAGAGCAACTTGGCTGCCGGGGTTGGGTTGTTTATCGCCGCGTGGCTGCTGTTCGGTTGGTTTAATGCCGGTGTCTCCCACTCCGCGCCGTCGCGGGGTTGGGTGTCACGTCCAGACCGTTGGTTGCGGTTTCTCGTCCCAGGCCGCCCCTGGAAAAACGCTCTGGCTTGGAAGGACTTTCACTTCCTCACCGGCGGCATGACGCTGATTATCGTCCGCCTTCTATTGATCCCGCTACTAACGATGGGGATTTACCTCTCGCAGTTGGTAGCGAATACCTGGGGGAATTGGTGGGATCTCAATATGCAGAATCTCGTAGGCGTTTCCCTGGTCGTATTGGCAGCCGAACTTCTCGTGCAATCATCACGAATATTTCACGAAGAAGTCAAATGGAAAACCTTGGGAAATATCGCCCTGTTACCGCAACCCATCGGAGTATCGGCCCGTGATAAGCTACGCGGCTGTCTACTCGGCTGTATCCCGGCTATTCTCTGGTTGAGCATCGGTATCGCCGGCACTCATGACGAGATTCTGCGGAGTCTCAACGGTCTATCCGAAGGAATGTGGTTCCTCTGTGGTCTGGCGGAATTCGTGTTGTTTATGCACATCACGGCGTATCTGTCGTTGGTCGTGCGTTGGGGCGCATTGCCGTTGGCCTTGGTGGTATTCGCCAGCTATGTCGCCGTCAGCATGTCCTGCTTCGTCGCCATGCTCGCGGGCCTGCTGATCAGTGGCTCGGAAACCGGATCGGTGGCGATGGCGGCGTATAATACGATTGCGGCAACCATCGTGACAGGACTGCTGTACGCTGCCATCGGTCGCCGACTAGAAGCTGCCCAGGGGCTTTAGCACGCCCCTCCATACCACTACCTAAAAAAAGGAAGGGTCCTACAAGACCGGATTCGCGGCGTTTGCCGGAGGGGCCGTAAACGAATTTTTCGCGCCGTCGTTGGTAATCGTCAAACTAAACGTCTGCTCTGTCTGTTTGCCGAGCATTTTTCCGAATTGAGCCAACGCCTGTTGTGGATCGATGCCATAAGCCTGTTGGAATTTCTGTGCCATTTCGGACGCATGCAATTCGCTCGACTTCGTGGCAAGCTTGCGGAACACATCGCTCAGTTCCGGATTGTTCTTCAAAGCCGATTCAATAAACAGTTTGTCTGGATGGTCGTTGCTGACACGAATCTCGCCGTTCGCATCCGCCTGCAAGCTCACTCCCGAGCGTAGATCAAGCCCCTGTGCTGAGATCAACTGTTTAAAGCCCGCTTCGAATTGGGATTGCAACTGTTCCGTCTCAGATCGCAGGCCGGCCAAGTTTTGCAGTGCGGCCAACCCGCTTTGTGCACCGGCACCTCCCATTTGCAGAAGTTGATTTAACGCTTGCATCGGGTTGGTCTTGTCCGCCGGGTCGGCCTCTTTCTTATTCGTCGTCGACTGAGCGAGGAATTTTTCCAGAGTCGCTCCAAAGGCTGTCGGGTTCCCCGTAGCAGCCTGGCCAAGCGAATTCGCACCGAACGGTGAAATTCCAGGAAGCGATGGGCTTTGTAAGTTGACTGCAGCCGCCATCTTGTCCCTATCTCCAAACGTCACAATCCACGGTCCCTCGACGAAATGCCGAGCGCGCCCTATTTTCTTCGACGGGGTCAACGGATTGCCTTAACAGTATTCGTATGGGTTGTAGCTAATTTTCCGATATGCACGACTCCGCAAGCCTGGGCCACCGCCACCACTGTCCGTATGTATACGCATCAATGATGCGGTATCGATCCTACTACCGAACGCACCCTGCAGGTCGAATTTGTGCAGCTGCGAACGCATGGACAATCCCGACGCCGCAATTGACATCGAGTCTCAATCCTTCTAGGCTTATGTTTGATACCGATGCTGTCCCTCTTTCCCTTTGGCGTCTCTCTTCATTCCCAGGCCAATCGCGGATGATTCCACTTCAGTTACTAAACGCTGGGGAAACCGCAGAAATTGCGATGATCGGCGGGGAGACCGCGCTGGTCACCCGACTGAACGAAATGGGCTTTCGCGAAGGCGAAGTGGTCCACATGGTCCGTTCCGGCGAGCCGTGTATCGTGGCTGTTGGCAATCACCGATTGACCTTTCGTGGCAATGAGACAGCGCACATTTTCGTCAACCTGCTCAGCCATCCCCCTCACTCGTCGGCGACCGTGACCGGGGCAAGAGAAGATTGAGTCACGCATGACCACACTCGATGGACTGAAATTGGGCGAGCGGGCGCGGATTGTCGAGATTTCCGGCGATGACGGTATCGCAATTCGTCTCATGGAAATGGGACTGATCGATGGCGAAGAAATCGAGCTATTGGGCTTCGCGCCGCTCGGCGATCCCATCGAGTTTGAGTTGCGGGGTTACCGATTGTCACTCCGAAAAAATGAAGCCCGTCGAGTCTCGATCGAACCGTTGCCTCAAGCCTAAACCCCAGTCGACTCCAGCTGCCCCTCCCTCCCCCGGTCTTGCTGGGGGAACAATCGTGAAATCATCGAAGAATTTGATAGATCATGGCCGCTCCTGTTCCCGCCTCTTCTCCCCCACCCACTCCCGCTAAAGAGACGCGTTCGTTCAACGTCGCCCTGATAGGCAATCCCAATACCGGCAAAAGCACGCTGTTCAATTTGCTGTGCGGCATGCAATCCCGCGTCGGCAATTTTCCGGGTGTGACGGTTGAGAAAAAAATCGGCCACGTCAATTGGCAAGGCCAACAATTCCATATCATCGATTTGCCTGGAACCTACAGTCTCTCCCCGCGCACGTTGGACGAAATGGTTTCCGTCGACGTTCTACTGGGTCGGCAAAAGGACGTGGGCCATCCCGACGCGGTCGTCTGCATCGTGGATGCGTCGAATCTGGAACGGAACCTGTATTTGGTCAGCCAGGTTTTGGACATGCAGTTGCCGGTCGTTGTGGTATTGAACATGTGCGACGTCGCCCTGGCGCGGGGCACAACGATCGATGCGACGGAACTATCGCAACGCTTGGGGGTGCCGGTGGTCAAGGCTGAGGCGCATCGCGCGGTCGGGATCGACGATGTGAGAAATGCCATCGCCGCCGCTGCGAAGTCCTCGCCCGTGGAAGCGCGGAAAAAGGTTTTCCCTGAAGAGTTTTACAGCGAGTGCGATCAATTGGCGACGCACCTCACCGCCGGTGGCGCAGCGGACGTTCCGGAGTTTTTGATTCAGCGGATGATTCTCGATCCAGGTGGCTGCGTCGAAGCCGAATATACGAAGAAGTGCGGTAACAATCTGCCCCAGGCCCTGACCGAATGCCGCGAACGGCTCAAATCCGCCGGGCAAGCCGTGCCAGCCATCGAGGCGCGGCAACGGTATGCCTGGATTCGCGAGGTACTCGCAGGAATTCATACGCGGCCGACCACGCGGTCGGTGACTTTTAGTGACAAACTGGATCGCCTGTTGACGCACAAATTCATCGGCGTGGGAATCTTCATCGCCTTGATGTTCGTCGTCTTCCAAGCAATTTACGCCTGGGCCGGTCCGTTCATGGAGATCATCGAATCGGCGCAAGGTTGGCTTGCCGATCTCGTCGCCTTGACATTAGCTCCCGGGCCGCTGCGGAGTTTGATCAACGATGGCGTGATTGCCGGTGTGGGGGGCGTGATCGTGTTCCTGCCGCAAATCGTGTTTTTGTTCCTATTCATCGCCATCCTGGAAGACTGCGGCTACATGGCGCGCGCCGCGTTTTTGATGGATCGCTTGATGACCAAAGTCGGTCTGAGCGGCAAGTCGTTTGTGCCGTTGATGTCGTCGTTCGCCTGTGCGATTCCGGGTGTCATGGCAACGCGGGTGATTGAGAATCGCCGCGACCGAATGGTGACGATTCTTGTTGCCCCATTGATGAGTTGTTCGGCGCGCTTGCCGGTCTACATCCTATTGATCGCTGCCTTTATTCCCGCTGTCACACTGTTTCAGGTTGGGCCGGAACTTAGCATTGGTGGATTTGTTTTGTGGTCAGGCCAGGTGACGCTGCCCGGTGTGGTTCTGTTGGGAATGTCGTCACTGGGGGCGGTGATCGCCGTGCCGGTGGCGTGGATTTTGAAAAAGACCATGTTTCGTGGAGAAACTCCGCCGTTCATAATGGAGTTGCCGAGTTACAAATGGCCGTCGCCACGCATCGTGTTTTATCGTGTCTACGACCGGGCTAAAGCCTTTGTGATGCGAGCCGGTACGTTGATCTTTGCGACGACCATCATCGTCTGGGCGGCGGGATACTTTCCGGGCGACCATACAGCCCAACACAAACTCGAAACGCAAATTGAGGCACTCGACGACACTCCGGAAAACGAGGCACAACTCGAGCAACTCGTCGACCGCCACAACGCCGTCTCCGCCCAACTAATTGAAACTAGTTTTCTAGGCCGCGTAGGACACGCGATTGAACCAGCGGTCAAGCCGCTTGGCTGGGATTGGCGGATCGGCGTGGGAGCGGTCGCATCGTTTCCCGCACGGGAAGTGATCATCTCGACATTGGGAACAATCTACAGCATGGGCGGCGATGTCGACGAGGAAAGCGAGGGACTGAAGGAATCTCTGCAACAGGCCCGTTGGCCCGACGGAAGAAACGTCTATAACGTCCCGGTCGCTCTATCGATCATGGTCTTCTTCGCCCTGTGTGCTCAGTGCGGAGCGACGTTGATGGTGATTCGCCGTGAAACCAATAGCTGGTTTTGGCCGGTCTTTACCTTTGTCTACATGACGGCATTGGCCTATGTCGCCGCATTGCTGGTGTATCAGGTCGGGATGCGATACTTTTAACGGCGGTCGTTGTCAGTTAATCCATGCACCGCACTATGCTTCCCGCCGTGGGTCGGTAATGACACGGACGAATTCTGCTGTCGTGGGACACGGAGGCAAAGCAATTGAAACTTTTGCGTGAGTTAAGTCGGTTGCAAGCGGAGCGGGGCTATCTCGACGAAGACTGCCTGCGGGACCTCGCACGCCGCAAAAATATACCGCTTTATCGACTGCAAGGTTTGGTCTCGTTTTATCCACACTTTCGTCGAACACCCCCACCCCGCGCCGCTGTGCATGTCTGTCGCGATCTCTCCTGCCGGATCGCTGGAGGCGCTGAGCGATTCGCCCAACTCAAATCCGCCTGCGACGCGCAGAGCGACTTCGAAATCCACGAAGTCTCCTGCCTGGGCCGCTGCGAGCACGCGCCGGCGGCTTCGCTGAATGATGCCCCCATCAGCAATTCCGAACTCGACGCGTTTTTAGAAGACTTTGCCGGCAGTCCCCTGCCCGACCTCTCGCCCGTCACAACAGCAACGCGCGAATGGAAATGCGATCCCTACACCAATGCGGCCGCCCACTATGGCACGGTGCAACGTCTCTTAATCGACGCTGAAGATATTCCGCAGATCTGCATCGAACGCTTGAAACAATCTAAACTCAAAGGCATGGGGGGCGCGGGTTTTCCGACCGGACTTAAGTGGGAACTCGTCTCGCAAGAGACCGAACCGGTCAAATACATCATCTGCAATGCCGATGAAAGCGAACCGGGAACGTTCAAGGATCGCGTGATCTTAGAACATCTGCCGCACTTGATCATCGAAGGCATGTTGCTAGCGGCGCTGACGATTGGTGCGGAGCAAGGCATTGTCTATATCCGGCACGAATACGGCCCAGAGCGCGAAATACTGCAAACGGCCATTAACGATGCCTACAACTGTGGAATACTAGGCGCCAATGTCGCTGGTAGCAGTCGGAAGTTTGACATCGAGATTTTTGTTTCGCCGGGCGGTTATATTCTGGGTGAAGAAACCGCGCTGCTGGAAGCCCTTGAGGACAAACGGGGCGAACCGCGGATCCGCCCCCCCTACCCCGGCACGCACGGCCTATGGGGCAAGCCGACGTTGATCAACAATGTCGAGACCTTCGCACTCTCTACATCGATCATCGCCCAGGGCAACGACTGGTGGCAGGCACAAGGCGTAGGCGACTATCCGGGACTAAAGTTTTTTTCCATCTCCGGCGACGTTAACGAACCGGGGGTTTACGAAGTTCCCCATGGAATCACCATTGCCGAACTGATTGCCCGCGCCGGCGGCTTAAAAGACGACCGTCCCCTCAAAGCTGTTCTGCCGGGTGGAGCGAGTTCGAACTTTCTTCCCGCCGAGCACATCGATACACCGCTCGACTTCGACGCCCTCCGCAACGTCGGCAGCATGTTGGGATCGGGCGCCGTCGTTGTGATTGCCGAGGGTCGCAATTTGTTCGATCTGGGACTAAGCATCACACGGTTTTTTCGCAACGAATCGTGCGGCAAATGCGTCCCCTGTCGCATCGGTAGTGAAAAAGCGGTGCGAATGCTGGAACAGGTGCAGTCCGGAGAACGGGATGCAGCAAGCTTAGATATCATGCCGGAGTTGTCGGAGACGTTGTTGCAAACCTCGATATGCGGGTTGGGGCAAGTCGCCTTGGGACCGATGAACTCCGTCCTGGAACGATTTCCACAAGACGTTCCAGCAGGCAAGGAGACGCCATGAGTCACGCCACCACCGTGGATCAAATTGAACTCACGATCGACGGACAATCCGTATCGGTTCCGCAAGGCACATCCATCTATGAAGCCGCTAGCGGTCTCGGCATCGAGATTCCCGCGCTGTGTCATTCGCCCCGCATGGATCCGGTCGGTGTCTGCCGCATGTGTGTCGTCGACGTCGGCGCCCGCACCTTGACCCCTTCCTGCGCTCGCCCCTGCGAAGCAGGCATGCAGGTCGAGACTTCCAGCGAAAAAGTCGAAAAGCACCGCCGCATGCTCACGCAATTGCTCGCTGAAGAGATTGCCGAAGCGAATCCGGCAGCCTCTTCCCAAAACAATTGCGACGTAACAGTATTGGCGAACAAATACGGTATCTCAATCAATCCGCCGCAAAATGCCCATAGCCACGACAACAGTTTTCAGGACAATTCCTCGCCGGTGATTGCCGTCGACCACCACGCGTGCATACTGTGCGACCGCTGCATTCGCGCCTGCGATGACATACAGTCGAACGAGGTCATTGGCCGGACCGGCAAGGGACACACGGCGCGGATCGCCTTTGATCTCGACGTTCCCATGGGCGAAAGCACCTGTGTTTCTTGCGGCGAATGCGCGGCCGTCTGCCCCACAAATGCCTTGACGCACAAACCCGTCACCTTACCGATTGTCGATGCTGTCAATGTGCGGGATGTCGACTCGGTCTGTCCCTATTGCGGCGTCGGTTGCTCGGTCACTGTTCATGCGACGGACGATACAATCCTGGCCGTGAGCGGACGCGAAAGCCCCGTCAACCACGAACGGTTGTGCGTAAAAGGCCGTTACGGCTGGGACTATGCGCTGCATCCCCAACGTTTGACAAAACCGTTGATCCGCCGTGAAGAGTATTACCCCAAAGCGCCACTTTCGCCGGAGGTACAAGACTCCGATCCCCGCTCTAAGTCGAAATCCAAGCCGGGCGGCATCGTCGATTATGACGTGGTGCTCCCGGCGTTTCGTGAAGCAACATGGGACGAAGCCTTAGATCTGGTTGCCAACCGATTCAAAACCATTCGCGAAGAACGTGGAGGGGACGCCCTAGCTGGATTTGGTTCCGCCAAGTGTTCCAATGAAGAAGCGTACCTGTTTCAGAAACTGATTCGCGCCGTATTCGGCACCAACAACGTCGACCATTGCACGCGGTTGTGCCATGCCTCCTCGGTCGCCGCATTGATGGAGACGATTGGTTCAGGAGCCGTCACAAACGTCTTCGCTGACGTGGCCCGCGCCGACGTCGCTCTGCTAACTGGTTCACATGCGAGCGCCAATCATCCCGTGGCGGCGACCTTCATGAAAGAAGCGGTCAAAAATGGGACCAAGCTGATCGTAGTCGACGTCCGTCGCCATGATCTGGTCGACTTTGCCACGCACTTCGCACAGATCCACCCCGGTTCGGACGTCGCATTTTACAACGCGGTCATGCACGTGTTGATCACCGAAGATTTGGTCGACCACGATTTCATCAATGCCCGCACAGAAGGTTTTCCGGAGCTACGAGAATTGGTCCTCCGTGACTTTTCCCCGGAACAATCTGAGCTGATGTGTGGTATTGCAGCTGAAGAGATTCGCGAGATCGCTCGCACCATCGGACGTGCGGGGAGCATGCTGGTCTTTTGGGGCATGGGGATTTCACAACATACCACCGGCACGAACAATGCCCGCTGCTTGATTTCGCTGTGCCTCATGACCGGTAATATGGGTAGACCGGGCACGGGGCTCCACCCGCTCCGCGGGCAAAACAACGTCCAAGGCGCCAGCGATGCCGGTTTGATCCCGATGGTGTATCCCGATTACCAGCGAGTGGCTTATGAGGAAGTCCGCCACAAATTTGAACAAGCCTGGAGCGTGGATCTGAATCCAAATCCTGGTTTGACAGTTGTGGAAATCACGCATGCGGCGCTGCAGGGCGATGTTGCCGGGATGTATGTCCTGGGTGAAAATCCCTTCGTCTCCGATCCCAATACCAACATAGTCCGCGGCGCACTGGCGAATCTCGACTTTTTGGTGGTGCAGGATATTTTTCTGACAGAAACCGCCGAGTTTGCCGATGTGATTTTGCCAGCTTCGAGTTATTTCGAAAAGACCGGCACGTTCACCAACACCGATCGACGTGTTCAAATCGGGCGGCAAGTCTTGGATCCACCCGGGGAGGCGAGGGCCGACTGGCAGATCACCGCCGAAATCGCCAGCCGCATGGGTTATCCGATGGACTACACATCGCCAGCTGAAATCTTTGAAGAGTTCGCCGGGCTGACGAAAAACTATCAGGGGCTAACGCACGAACTTTTGGGAGCAACTGGCAAACTCCGGCCCTGTCCGCATCCGGAGACCGAAGACGGTGCGCAGATTCTGTTTGGCGACACATTTCCGACGCCCAACGGCCGGGGCAAATTTGTCCCTTGCCCTTTTCTACCGGCGGATGAACTACCCAATGACGAATTCCCGTTAGTACTGACGACGGGACGCGTGCTGGAGCACTGGCATACCGGCACTATGACGCGTCGCAGTCGGGCACTCAACGCACTCCAGCCCGATGCCTTTGTCGCTGTGCATCCAGGTGATTTGTCACGGCTGGGGATCTGCGGTGAGCAACTCGTCCGCGTTTCATCGCGGCGGGGAACGATTGTCCTAACCGCTCGTAGCGACAATTCGGTATCACCGGGGACGATCTTCATCCCCTTCCATTTCCGCGAAGCAGCGGCAAACGTCTTAACGACCGACGCGTTGGATCCCTACGGAAAGATCCCGGAATTCAAGTTCTGCGCGGTCAAAATCGACGCGGCAATCTGACAATCCAGCGGCAAGTCGACTGGACCGGTTTTGCCGTCAAGATTTCCGCCGCACCGGCGAATCCCCCATGTTCACTCCGCATGCCACTGTTGGGTGCAACGGGTGGCTGATCCGCTTGTGAGGAAGGCCCATCAATTGACCGCCAGATGCGGACAAAAGCTGCACAAGAGATAATAGCAAGAATCCCCAATTGGCAGTCTGCGTGTTCCAGGGTATGCTATAGGTCGAACCCAACATCAGCAGCACGTCAGCACGTGTTGCACACACACCTTGGAGTAGGAGGCAAGCGGCATGTCCACGGCTGTCTCAACAAAAGTCCTCGTCGTCGACGACTCGGAAATGGATCGACGGTTAGCGGGGGGACTGTTGGGCAAAATTGAAGGCTGGGATATTCTGTATGCCAAAGATGGCGGTGAAGCTCTCAGTAGCATCGCTGCGGATCTGCCGGACATTGTGGTCACCGACTTGGTCATGCCGGGAATGACCGGTTTGGAACTGATCGCGTCGATCAAAGACGACCACCCGTTGATTCCGGTCGTGCTGATGACCGGCAAAGGGAGCGAACAAATCGCCGCCCAAGTTCTCAAACAGGGCGCTTCGAGCTACGTTCCCAAAAGCCGACTGGCTGAAGACCTCCGCGAAACCGTGCATCATTTATTAACCGCTGCCCGCGAAGACCGTGTGCATTCCCGATTGATGCATTATCTGGCCCAAAGCGATTCCGTGTTCGTATTACGAAACGACCTGGCGCAAATCCGCTTGTTGGCCGGTTACTTCCAACAACTGCTGCGATGTTTACCGTTGGGCGATCAGTCCGAACGACTACGCGTCGGTGTGGCGATCGAAGAGGCGCTCAACAATGCATACTTCCACGGCAATCTAGAAGTTGGTGGCACGGTGACGGAAGTTGACCGGCGAAAATACGCCGAACTCGCGCAGGCCCGTAGTTTTACTCAACCGTATTGTGATCGAAAAATCTACGTCCGTGCGGAGATCTCCCGCGAAAAAGCTACGTTTGTTATCCGCGACGAAGGCCCCGGTTTCGACTTCGCGCAACTGCTTGATGCCGGCGACATCGTCGAACAAGAACAATTCCGCGGCCGCGGCATTGTGTTGATGCGGACAATCATGGACGAAGTCACGTACAACGAATGCGGCAATGAAGTCACGCTCATCAAACACAAAGTCGCCGAGGATTTTGACAACGACGAGGGTGGCGACGACGACGATTGATCCGCATGGCGGACGTGTAGAACAGGCCCCTGCAGGCCAATACCTATGCCGCGCGGCGTTTGGTATTGTTACGAGATCGCGTGGACAATGGAATCGGCCCGTCATCACGGCTACGTTGAAAATTCACGACACGCATCGTCATTGCGTGTAAGGCCGGCACGGCAAACCAGCTGAACAGCAACAACCCTGCCCACAAATTCACTCCGATCGCCCGGCTGAATTTGCTGCCGATCAAACACTCCGCCGCGAACCACGCACCCAAGACAAAAATCGCCATCCGCGGACGATTCGGTCGTTGCCGCACAATGCACGCCAACGGGAAAAATGCCCAAAGCAAATAGTGCGTCCAAACCATGGGACTCGTCAGAAAAAACCAACTGCAGACCATTCCCAATTCCCGGGCATCGCGGGAAAGGCCGACCTCGGTCTCTGCCACAGGCAGCAGGCGCGGCCATTGCCGTCGTCGGTTGAGACGCAAGCCACACAGTGCGGCGATTCCCAGACCGGCAAATAACAGCGTCGCCCCGGTCCGCGTCCGTCGCCACGTTGCCGCATCACACTTCAGAAGGTTCACTTGAAACCGTTCGCCATACCACTTGGCCGGCACATCCATCATCACCCGTGCTAAGACGGCATGCACAGCTTGGTTGTTGTACCGCGCGGTACAGCGCATCGACCGCGGAAACGCCGGATCTTCGAGCCGATCCTGATCCGCACGTGTCACATACCGTCCCCAACTGTGGTACCACCCCACGTTGGTTTCATAGCCCAAAAACAACGTCCCCAGCCCGCCCGTTACCAAGACAATCGTCACGAGAAAACCGGCGCACACCTTCAACCGCAACCGCAATGCAAACGGCACCAAAAACAGGACCGGATACACCTTCACCGCCGTCGCCAACCCGATCAGGCAACCGCCACGAAACTCACGTCCCTGCCGCGCAAACGTATAGGCCCCCAGCACCAAACACATCAAGATCAGGGTGTTTTGACCCAGCGTTAACGTCCCCAGAAAAAACGGCGCAACGCCGACCACCGGGATCCACAGTTGCGCGTATTCCGGCGGCGGGAGATTCAACAACCCGATCGTCAGCCGAAGAATGCCCCAAGCGCAGCCGATATTGATCAAATAAATCACCAGCGCCGCCCCCCACAACGGCAGCGCGCCCAGCGGAGCGAATAGCACGTAGAATGAAGGGGCATAGGGGTCTTCAGGGTCGGGGCGATTCTCCACCGATGGCTGTTGCCAATTCGCTGCCCAGACGGCATGAAATCCCCGCAAGTCGCTGCTAGAACGCTCGCTCCGCACCGTGATCACAATACCGCCGATAATAATTGCAGCGATAAGAATTAGGCGTTGGCGAATTTGAGCAGACGAGGCATCCATGCCGGTTTCTCTATAAGTCGTTTCAATGCAAATACGATAGCACGGGAGGGCGAAGCTCCAGCTGAGCCGCAACGGTACACAGGACAGGATTTGCAGAAGAGTCGAAAAAATACAATTCAGTCGCGCGGCGAGACAGACACCGTCCCCTCAACCGCCCCATGTATTTCAGGGCGGGAGTGTAATCGCTCACTGGAATCCTCGAAAGAGGAACTGCGCGGCTGACAGCTTGTCGTGCCTAAAATTTGGGTGGGACTGGCTTTGCCAGTGTTTTTAGGTAGTTCAGCCAATTGAACTTGCACTGGCAAAGCCAGTGGCACCCAACGCTGTATCCAATGTGTTATGGCCTGACTCAGCACAAAGGGTCGTGGCTTTGGTGCTAATCAGTGTCCGGCAGGGCGAATTGCATCCGCTTTGCCGGTTCTTGTCCGGCAGCGAATCGGACTTCGGTTCCCGGCGGGACGTGCGAGATGCCGATTTTGGGGCCGACCAGCAGACCGTAACGCGGGGTCTCGGGAGGCGGATCGGGCAGTTCGACCGACGGGGGATATTCGGCTCCGAGCACGCGGACAAGGCGATCCGAACCATCAGGGCGAATCAATTCAAGCAGTTGGCCCTTAGCAAAGAGACCATGCTGGTCGGCGGTAAACCCAATCAGGGCGAGGCCGCGACCTTTAATTTTCAGTGCGTGTGCAACGACAAACAGCGGTTGAGAGGGCTCAACCGCTGGAAGAGTATTCATCGCTGTTTGCTCATTATCAATCAAGGACGTCTGCGATGGCGAATCGCGGCTACTCATCAAATGAGAACAACGGGCTGATTTTCCGTGCTTTGGCCAGCAATTCGGCCTTTTCACCATCACTAGCCGCTTTGGCATAGACTTTGCGAAGTTTCTGCAATTTTTCACGACGTTTGCGGCGGCGTTTCATTTCCCGATCACGTTCGACACAACCCATTTTGACGTAACTTTCCTGAGTGTAACAGTTTAATGCATGTAACTGACTGCGGCACCACACCGGCGCAACGTGGGGACACAGTGATTTCCGTGGGTCATTCCCCGCCGACGCTGATATTACAGCGTTTCACAGTCCATTTGGCAAGGGACCCGCGCGTCGCAAGCCGTCTAGTGGTCAAGCCTAGCGAGGATTCCGCAGAAACCAGCGCCAGGCGGAGTTCTTCCACGCCCAAACCGCCTCAACGGTGCTTTCTGAAATCAAAATCGAGTTGGGGACCTGGGACTTGAACCCAGAATAAGTGAGTCAGAGTCACTCGTGTTACCAATTACACTAATCCCCAAGACCTCTCATAGGACACGTCGCCCAACAATCCGTTCGCAAACGGCCACGAGCACGCCCCATTATGAACGCCACCGGCCGTTTGTCAACGAGCGACTAGGAAGGCATGAGGCGTGAAGGAATTCGCGACATAAGTCCATTAGCTGGCCATAACCCAAACTCCGCGGCCCGCCCTACTGCCTACTCTCTACTGCCCACTAAAAAAGTCATTGGCCAAATTTCACTCGCCCGCTACAATTTGCCACTGTTAAAAGTATGCCTAAGAAAACGCGTGCTCCAGTGCGGCATTTGGGTGACTTGGTGCCGCTGTTGTTGTGGTCCGACGGGTTCGGCGAGGTGCTTGCGGCGCTCCAGCGGGGCGATAGCGGGACGATCGACGGAGCCTGGGGCTCAGCCTGCGCGCTGACCACAGCCGCATTGGCCGATAAGGCGCCCGGCACGCTGCTGGTCGTGCTGCCTCGGATTAGTGAGGTCGATGATTTTGCTGACGATGTCGCAGGGCTGTGCGGATTCGACCCCGTTCTGTTTCCCGCGTGGGATTCGCTCCCCAAGGATCACCGCATCACCGACGTAACCTTCGGAGCCCGCCTCCGCGTACTGCGCGCCCTGACATCCTCCGTCCCGCCGAAAATTATTGTCACCAGCATCCCGGCTCTCTTACAGCCGGTCCCCAGTCACGATGAATTAATACGTGGTACACGGACCTTCTCGGCTGGTGACGAAATCGATCCCGAAGAATTGGTGCGGGACCTGGTCGATCTCGGTTTGGAGCATGTCACCGGCATCGAAATGCCGGGGGAATTTAGCATGCATGGGGGGATTGTCGATATCTTCTCTCCTGATGCTGAAAACCCGCTGCGGCTGGAATTTTTTGGCGATGAGCTGGAATCGATCCGTACGTTCGATGTCGAGACGCAGCGCAAATTAGAGGACCTCAGCGAAGCCGCCATTACACTCGTTGCTCCCCCGGGACCCGACGATGACTCAAACGGTGACCGCTTGGCGGGCGAACATTTTCTGGAGTTTATTCCGCCGCAACCTTGGATCGCGCTCGTCGAGCCGGGAGAACTGGTCAGCGAAGGCAAGCACTATTTGGAGCGGCTGGATGACCCGCGCGGCTTTTATCAAGTGGATGCAACGTTAGCCCGCTGCATGCAGCATCCCACGGTAACAATCTCCGCCTTAGCGGGAGACAGCTTCGAGGCGACTTGTCATTTGCGGATCGAGTCGGTGGAACGCTTCAATGGTCGTGCGGGTGAAGCGATTGAGGAATTGGGCACATTGCTCGCCAGCGACGAACAAGCGGTGATCGCTTGCCACAACGAAGGGGAACGCGAACGGCTGAGCGAGTTGATTGCCGAAAGCAAGATACCGGCCGCTTCGCGAATTTCCCTATGTGTGGGGCGGTTGACGGCTGGGTTTCGCATGGTTTCGGAGCGAGTGATTGTTGTCAGCGATCACGAATTGTTCCACCGTAAGGAAGTGCGTCGGGCGGTGAACAAAAAGGCGGCTGTTGAATCCCGGGCGATCGATAGTTTCCTGGAATTGAGCGAAGGGGATTTGGTCGTCCATCTCTCCAAAGGGATCGCCCGGTTTCGCGGGATCAAGTTGTTAGAGAAAGGGGACCAAAAAGAAGAGCATCTGGAATTAGAATTCCACAGCAAGACACGGGTCTACGTGCCGGTCTCGCTGATTCACCTGGTGCAAAAATATGTCGGCGGGGCCAAGGCGGCGCCGGTTCTCTCCCGGTTAGGGTCCAAGAGTTGGGAACGTAAAAAACAGGCGGTCGAAGAAGCGGTCCGTGACTTGGCGGCCGATATGATCCAACTGCAAGCGGCGCGGAAGACAAAATCGGGACACACGTTTCCGGCTGACAGCCAATGGCAGCACGAATTTGAAGCCTCGTTTCCCTATACCGAAACGCCCGATCAGTTGACGACCATGGAGTCGATTCGCGGTGACATGCAAGGCGCGCAGCCGATGGACCGGCTCATTTGTGGCGATGTTGGTTACGGCAAAACGGAGATGGCGATCCGCGCCGCCTTTAAGGCGGTCGACTCCGGAAAACAAGTCGCCGTGCTTGTCCCCACCACGGTGCTGGCCGAACAGCACTTCCGCACCTTCAGCGAACGCATGGCGGAGTATCCGTTTAACGTCGACGTACTTTCGCGTTTCAAAACCAAACGCGAACAACGTGAGACGTTGGCGAAGCTAAAATCGGGCGGGGTCGATTTGGTGATCGGGACGCACCGGCTGGTGCAAAAGGACATCGAGTTCAACGATCTGGGCCTGCTGATCATCGACGAAGAACAACGCTTCGGCGTCGCTGCCAAGGAGATGCTCAAGCGACTGCGTCTGGAAGTCGATGTGCTCACAATGAGTGCGACCCCCATTCCGCGAACGCTCCACATGTCGTTAGTCGGCATTCGGGACATCTCGAACCTCGAGACCCCACCCCGAGACCGCCAAGCGGTGGAAACCCGCATTTGCCGCTTTGACGGCGAACTGATCCGGCAGGCAATCATCCGCGAGATGAACCGCGGCGGGCAAATTTATTTCGTACACAATCGCGTCTACAATATTCAAAGTATCGCCGATCAAATTCAATCGCTGGTCCCCGAAGCGCGCATCGGCATCGTGCATGGGCAGATGAAGGAAGGGGAACTCGAACCGGCGATGCTATCGTTCGTCCGCCGCGACACCGACGTGCTGGTGGCGACGACGATCATCGAAAGCGGATTGGATATTCCCAACGCGAATACGATCTTCATCCATCAAGCGGACAATTATGGTCTCGCCGATTTGCACCAACTGCGCGGTCGCGTCGGCCGTTATAAGAATCGAGCCTATTGTTATTTGGTTCTCGAAGAAGGCCGCTCGCTCTCCAGCACTGCGGCGAAACGCCTCAAGGCGATTGAAGAATTCAGCGAACTCGGAGCCGGCTTCAAAATCGCCATGCGCGATCTAGAGATTCGCGGCTCGGGGAATATCCTGGGCAACGAACAGAGCGGGCACATCGCCAGCGTGGGCTACGAGCTGTATTGCCAACTGCTGGAAAATTGTGTCCGCACAATGACCAATCAACCCTTGCGGCAAATGGCCAACGTGGCGATCGACCTTCCGATCTCAGCTTACCTGCCGGGATCCTACGTACCGCCGGGGCGGGCAAAGATCGAAGTCTATCGCCGGTTGTCACGCACACAAGACTTCCAACAGCTGGCCGAATTCGAGGCGGAAGTGATCGACCGTTTTGGCCCGATGCCAGTGGAGGCCAAACGTCTCCTGGAATTGCGGGGCTTGCAACTGATGGCGCATTTTTGGCAGATCGACGACATTCACCTCGAAGATCGTTATGCCGTGTTCTGCTATCGCGACCCGAAAAAGATCCAACAACTGAAAGCCTTTTCCGGCAATCGCCTCCGCATCGCGGACGGACGGTCGGCGTATCTGCCGCTGGTGAAGACCCTGCCGTTAAATTTCGACACAGTCTTCGAAGACATCGTCGCAGTGCTCCGCCCCGGCGATTCACCATAAGCACGCGTGTGCAATTTTCGTTTCCACGAAAAAAATCCGCAACACGGGAGGGCGAAGCTCCTGCTGAGCCGCGCGCTAAATAAAACTCACCCCACCCACTAAGCTTGATATCTGCAACCCCTGATCGAATGAAGGCGACCACGGAGCATCACAGCGCCCTAATCAATTTGCAGTTGTCCCGATTTGGGGTCATTCACTAATAGACAACAACACTTTTCCCGCGCGCCCCGGTTGTTCGGCGGCCTGCACGGCGTCGCAAACTTTTTCTAATGGAAACGTTTCTCCCACATCAGCTGTGAGCGTTCCGTCGCGGAGCAAGGTTTTCACCATCTTGACCAGCTTCAGTTTGCCGATCAAATTCAGCGAGTTCATGTGATTCGACAGCCAGAACCCGGCGATCTTGGCATCGGGCGTCATGATGTCGCGGGGGGAAAACGAGAGTGGTTCGCCAGACAGCGTGCCAAAGACCAACATGCGTCCCCCTTTGCCCAACGATTGCACCACAGCCGAGCCGAGTGCGCCGCCTACGGGATCGATGGCATAGGGCACGCCCTGTCCGCCCGTGATTTCGGTAACAGCCTCGGGTAACTCTGCAGGACTTGTGGCAATCACGGCATCGCCGCCGAGCGACTTAAGCTCAGCGACTTGTTCTAGACGACGAACGACGTTGAGCGTACGAAAGCCGTACTTGCGTCCCAAACGGATGACCATCTTGCCCAGCGCCGAACCGGCAGCGGTTTGCAGCAGCCATGCTCCGCGCGGCACTTTGAGTACTTGGCGGGTCATGACGTAGGCGGTTGCCGGATTGACGAAAAACATGGCAGCTTGTTCGACGGACAATTCCTTACCCAAGGGCACCGCTTGTTTGGCGGGGACGGTGGTCTGCTGTTGCCAATTGCCGGTTGTGCCGTTGAGCACGGCGACCCGTTTGCCGACCAAGAATTTTCCCAGCAGTCCGCCGCCACTGGCTTCGACGATGCCGACCCCTTCGAATCCGGGAGTCGCCGGGAGTTCGGGCAGAATGCCGTATTGGCCGCGGATCATCATCAAGTCCGACGGATTGATCGGGCTAGCCAGCATCCGCACGCGGACGTGTCCGGAAGCCGGGACCGGTTGGTCGCGCGATTCGATCCGCAAGACGTCGGCCGGTTCGCCGAACTGGTTGAGAACCACTGCTTGCATGTTGGGGGCCTTGGGGTTGGTGACGTTGTTGGGTTTGTGGTGAACTGGGGTTGTGAATTTGGCGCTCGAAACGACGGCGAAGCCGTCGGTTGTGGGTTAATGTTGCTTGACTGAGTTTTTGAGGACGCCGAGGCCTTCGATTTCGACTTCGGTGACATCGCCATCTTTGAGAAACACGGGCGGTTTGCGGGCCATGCCGACTCCTGGGGGAGTGCCGGTGAAGATGATGTCGCCCGGTTCCAAACTGAACAGTTGCGAAATATGAGCAATGATTTCGTCGACGCCGAAGATCAGTTCCTTGGTCGAGGAGTCTTGCATCGTCTCGCCGTTGAGCCGTAGCGAAATCGCCAGTTCGTGCGGGTTCTCGACCTGATCGGCCGTCACGACGTACGGTCCAATTGGGGCAAAGGTGTCGGGAGTTTTTCCCAACAGCCATTGGCCGCCGGGGCGTCCGATTTGCCAGTCGCGGGCCGAAACGTCGTTGCCAACCGTGTATCCGGCAACGTGAGCGAAGGCGTCTGCACGGGAAATGTTCCGTCCCCCGCGGCCGATGACAATGACCAGTTCCGCCTCATAATCCACAGTCTTACAGGCCGCCGGAAGAACAATGGTTTCTTCGGGGCCGATCACGGAACTGGAAAACTTGCTGAAACAAATTGGTTCATCGGGAATCGGCGCGTTGCTCTCCACGGCGTGGTCGCGGTAATTGAGTCCAATGCAAATCACCTTGCCGGGACGGGGGATCGGCGCCAGAAGTTCTCCCGTGACAAACTCACCCGCCGCCGCGGCTCGCTCGACGGCGTCTTCGATTTTTTTCAGGTTCTGGGGAAGTTTGGACAACAGGCTAACCATGTCATTCGCAAGTGTCGGGTCGGCCGCCTGCAAGTCTACGTATTGGTTTTCGATCACGGCGACAGCGCGGTCGCCGGCGTTTGTTCGCAAAGTGGCCAAATGCATCAGTCAGCTCCTGGTTGGTTTCAACGTCGTTTTGTGCCAATTCTGTACGGCAAATTCGGGGCGCGGGTGAAAAACAGTTTTCTCGTACAACACTTCCCCGGCTCATAATCCGGACATCATACGGCTGTTGCGACTGGACTGGCAATCAAGGCGGAGGGATCCGGGACAATTCGGCGATTTCTACTGCGAAACAGCGGTAGGTTGGGGCGAAATCGATACTTTCGTCATGCGGAATTCGACCTCCAGACATCTTAAATCCCGCCGAAACCAGCCAAAATCGTCGTTTGTTCGGGCTTTCCACGCTGCGAATTGCTCGAAAAATGATTCCCTTTGCCTCAAACAGTCGATAAGATGAAAAAGAGCGAATCATTTTGTTGGAGCCGGTCTATGCCAATCTGTCTTACTCCGCATCTCGACGGAGACCCGATCAAACTGGATAAAGCGATCCTGTTAGTCGGTCGGCATCCCAGTTGCGACATTATCCTGGTGTCGAGTCGCAAAGTTTCCCGCATTCACTGTTGCATTGCACAGGCGGGAAACCGTCTGCTGATTCGTGACCTGGGCAGCACCAACGGTGTTACGGTCAACGGCGCAAACGTTGAAGAATCGGAAATCCACCTAGGTGACGACGTTGTGATCGGCGACCTGAAATTCTTTGTCGGAGACGGCTCAGAAAATCGAGCTGAGGGGCGCGACAAATTGAACGGGAATGGAAGCTCCACGCCGGTCAAAAAGATGAAGGGCCTCGATTCGGTGGCAACGCCACTGGTAGCCGAAAGTACCAGCGACCAGGATTATGACATCGTCGAGGATTCGGACGTTGACGTGAATTCACCGGCCGTCGACGGGGAAGGTTCGTTCGCGGAACTGAGCGACTCGCACGTCGAATCCCTTTGATGCGGTCTATTTGACCAGCAACACGTCACAATCTCTCAGCCCAAATCGCTAACCGCGCGACCCACGCACAACTGCTGTTGCCCGCGTTGGAATTCATCGTAATAGGTCAGCGAACTGTCGATGCCGAGATGCTTGAATACTGTGGCGGTCAGGTCGGCGGGGGTAACCGGTTTGTCGGCGACATAGCCGCCATTGGAGGTCGTCGCTCCATAAGCCTGTCCCCCGCGCACTCCGCCACCGGCGACCAATGCGGTAAACGCGTGCGGCCAATGATCGCGCCCCGTTTTTTCCGTCATGCCGTTTTGCGTGACCAGTCCGATCTTGGGCGTGCGGCCGAATTCGCCCAGCGCGACCACCATCGTGGTTTCCAAAAGCCCGCGCTGATCTAGATCCTGCAGGAATCCCGCAAAGGCGTGATCGAACAATGGACAGAGGTCGTTTTTCAACTTGGGGAAATTCTGGTGATGTGTGTCCCAATGCGGTGAGACTTTGTCGTATTTTGTCTCATCATCCCAGTTGACGGTCACCAGCGGGATATCGTTTTCGACCAGTCGACGCGCCAGCAGTAGGCTTTGCCCAAATTTCGTCCGGCCGTACAGGTCGCGAATCGCCGTCGGTTCTTCGGACAATGAAAACGCATTTGTGGCTTGGGATGTTTCGACCAGCCGCAGCGCGCCGGCGTAATTCGTATCGACCAATTCGGCCAATTCCCCGGCATCGGTCCGGCGGTCGGCCAAGTTTGCCAGTTGTTGCCGTAGTTCTCGCCGCCGATCAAAACGCGAACGCGTGACCTCCTGGGGAAAGCGGACACCCTCGACCTGGAAATCTTGTTCTCGGGGATCTCCCCGGATGAGAAACGGGTTCCAATGTTCTCCCATCCGCCCTCCGGTTTGTCCGGCGATCCTTTTGTCTTGTCCCTCAAATTGTGTGTACCAGGGCAGAACCACTGAGGCGGGAAGCCCGGTTGTGGACTGTCCATAGCGGGCGACCATCGACGCAATCGACGGCCAGTCTTCCGGGAGAGCTTGATCGGTGACGGGAGGACCGAAGTAAGGACGGCCGGAATAGATTTCGCTACAGGCCGGGCCGTGCACGCTCATTTTGTGGGTCATCGAGCGGAGCAGACAGAATTTGTCCATCTGTTGCGACAATAGCGGCAGGTGTTCGCCAATGCGGATGTCAGGCACATTCGTGGCGATCGATTGGAATTCCCCACGCACTTCCGTCGGAGCCTCGGGCTTCATGTCCCACATATCGATGTGGCTGGGGCCGCCGAATAGAAAGATGAACACGCAGGATTTGGCCCGCGGTTGTGTGGTCGGCGATTGCGCGAGCGTCGCTGCACGAAGTTGTTGCAGTTGTGGCGCTGTCAAACCAAGCAGGCTCAAGCCGCCGATTTGCAAACACTTCCGCCGTGCCAACGTGGGCTGGTCCGCGAACAAGCTCAACATGGATACAATTGCTCCTCACTTGTGTGCCGCTTCCGGTCCCTCTTAGAAGCCGATAACTGGATACCAGTAGTTTACCCGATTTTCTCAACATGCGACAGTTTTTATGACTGCAAATTAGTCACGCCTCCGAGATCGCAGCATAGCTTGTAATAAAATCCAATCTGTCGTCATCGAAATCCTAGAAGCCCCAACCGGTAAAGACACCCCAGGAGCACCAGAGGGTCGTACGTTGTAAAGAACGACTCTCGTTCACTTGACCATTGTCACAGACGACCGACAATTCACTGAGGACCGCGTGGGAATTCTTTCTGATAACGACAACTTGTATTTCTTTTGGCTAGAATAGCAGGCTGTTGGCTAGAATCCCGGCTGCGCTCGATCTATCCTCAACCAACGCGTTCGATTTTGTGAAACCCACAGTAATGTCAATTTGTTCATGACCGATAGCCCCAGCCGACCGATCTCGACCGCGCCCGATGATACGCTCCGGCAGGATGCTGAGAGTTCCGATCGGTCCGCGCGGCTGAGTCGGCGGAAATTGCGGCCGCCGGGGGACGTGCCGGGTTACAAAATCAACCTCTGCCTGGGCGAAGGGGCCTACGGTTCTGTCTGGTTGGCTTGGGAGCAAAACACCGGCAAGCAGGTCGCCATCAAATTCTACACGCACCGCGGCGGTCTGGATTGGTCGCTGCTGAATCGTGAAGTCGAAAAACTGGCCATGCTCTATACGAGCCGCGATATTGTGCGGCTTTATGAAGTCGGCTGGGATGCGCAACCTCCTTATTACGTCATGGAGTATTTGGAAAACGGATCCTTGGCAGCGCTACTTCGGGAGGGACCGTTGCCTATGACCGAATCGGTCCGTATTGCCGAAGCGGTGTTGCGGGCGCTGGTCCACGCCCATGGCAGCGGGATTTTGCATTGCGACATCAAACCGGCCAATGTGCTGCTCGATGGTGACATGCAACCTCGCTTGGCGGATTTTGGTCAGTCCCGACTGTCCAACTCTCAGGACCCGGCACTGGGGACTTTGTTTTATATGGCGCCCGATCAAGCGGATCTGGCGGCGGTGCCCGATGCACGCTGGGACGTCTACGCGCTCGGTGCGCTGTTGTACCATTGTTTATGCGGACACCCGCCGTTTCGCACCCCCGAAGTCGAACAAAAGATTCTCGCCACCGATAGCCTGCGTGAACGGTTGGCGGTTTACCGGGGAACGCTGCAATCCGCCGAGCGGCCCTCGGCACATCGTCGGGTTGCGGGAGTCGATAAACGCTTGGTGCATATCGTGGATCGCTGCCTGGAAATGAATCCTGCACGGCGTTACCCCAATGCGCAAGCCGCCTTGGAAGCATTCAAAGTTCGTGCCAAACAACGCGCCCGTCGTCCGGCGATCGTAATGGGCATCATAGCCCCCTTGCTGCTGCTGTTGGCGCTGGTCCCCTTGGGATTCCAGGCCGGCGATCAAGCGGTGGCCACCTCCGAATCGGCGGTGGTTTTCCAGGCCTCAGAGAACAACAAACTAGCGGCCAAGGCGACCGCGCGGATGCTGGAAAGCGAACTGGTCGGCTTGATCGGTCAATTGCACAGCGTAGCGAGGAATCCAGAATTGGCAGAGGCCATTTATCGTGAAGGGGAATTGCCCCAGAACAAGCGTTCCCAGCTGGAAGCATTGCTTAAAAATTTCCGCCGCCGCTATAGTGTCCCGCGAACGCTGAAAGCACGGTCGCGGAACACAGTCGCCAATGACAGCGACATCGACTATCTGTTGGATCGCAGTTGGTTTCTCACCGATGCCAAAGGCGTTCAACTGTGGCGTGATCCTTATGGCGATACGATCGACGGTGAATATCATTGGCGCGATTATTTTCATTGGGGCGGCAAACAGCTCCCCAAAACCGTGGACGTCAAAGATGTACAAACGCATTGGGATGAGAAAACATTTCACATCTCCGCCCCCTTCGTCAGCGAAGAGACGAATAGCTACATGGTGGCCATCTCGGTCGTCGTCCGTGATAAAAAAACCTCGCAACCGCTGGGCGTGCTCGCCCGCACCATCGACTTGGGAAAATTGCTCTCCGCGAAAACGTTGGGAGAGTCGCGACGGGTCGCCATGATCGACGGACGCAACGGCAAATTTTTAGATCATCCCTTGATGGCCCCCTCGCGATTTGAAGGTCTTGACAACGACGAGGTTGCAGCCACCATTGAGGATCTGGAACTCAGCCTCGCAATGCGTGAAAAACTCGCACAGTACCCGCATTCGAACCACCCGACGCAAGATGCGGGCGAGATGGATGTGATCATCGAAAACCAACACCACGATCCTGCGGACCGGCTTGATCAAGAAGCCGTAAAACGCGGCGAGGACCAACAGCGCTGGTTAGCCGCCTTTGCCCGGGTCCCCGGAACCGACTGGTGGACCGTTGCTCAGGAGCGCCACACCGAAGCGATTCAACCCGTGCAGAAAGTCCAATCGGAATTGATGTTCTACGGCATGATCGGACTGTCGGCGTTTTTTGCGCTGATCGGCGCTCTGTGGTACTTCTTGTTACGCGGCGTGAGCAATCGCACGGTCCGCATCGGCTCGTCGCAACCTCGACGAGGCCGCAATATCGAAACTGAAGCGTTGTCCGGCAGCGGGAGGAGTTCGTCACTTGGCTGAACTAACGGCCGAATGCGCCGAATCCCAGAACCGCACGACGGTCGTGATCAAACCGGACAAACCGCTCGCGGTCGGTCGCGACGAACAATGCGACTTAGCCGTTCCCTGGGATAAGTCCATTTCGCGGAAACATGTCGAAGTGCACCTCGTCGGCGATTCTCTCCGCGTCCGCAGATTCGCCGTCGCAGCCAATCCACTTTTTCATCGCGGTGCACAGGTCGAGTCCTGCGAGTTGGAACCCGGCGAGCATTTTGTGCTGGGACAGACTGCGTTTCTATTCAGCGATGCGCGGACACCACGACCGTCGACTCCCACCCAGCCGGTGGAAGAAGTCGCCTTTTCTCGCGACGACTTGCGGCGGATTCAATTTCTAGATGCCGACAGACGTATCGAGGTATTAACACACTTGCCCGATGTGATCTGGGGGGCGCGGACTGATGAAGAATTGTTCGTCCGCCTGACAACTACCCTCCTGGCAGGGATTGCCGGGGCCGAAGCGGCTGCGGTCGTATCGATTACGGGCGATGATCCGCCGGTGATTGAACATTGGGAGCGTCGTCTGGAAGTCGCCGGAGAATTCCGCCCTAGCACGCGTCTGATCCGGGCGGCCGTCTTGGAAAAAGAGCAAAGCATCCTACACGTCTGGGAAAGCGAAGAGCATCATCAGGCGGATTACACCATCACGCAAGAATTCGATTGGGCGTTCTGCACGCCGGTCCGCGGCGCTGCTACGCAAGGTTGGGGACTTTATCTGGCCGGTCGTTTTGATCGTGCCGCCAATCCAGCCGGACAAATAGATACCAGCGAACAGCAGTTGCGGGGCGACGTTAAATTTGCCGAGTTGATGGCTGAAATTATTAGCGCCGTGCGGCAGGTCAATCGCCTGGAACGGCAACAAGCGGGTTTGCGACAATTCTTCGCGCCGCGAATTTTATCGTCGTTGGGAGACGGTTTCGACACCAAAAGTCTCGATCCGCGCGAATGCGACGTCACCGTGTTGTTTTGCGACCTCCGCGGTTTTAGCAAACAGGCCGAAGGGGCCCGCGATGAATTGATCCATCTTCTTGATCGCGTCAGCCAAGCCCTGGGCGTGATGACGCACCATATTTCCGAACATGGCGGGGTGATCGGCGATTACCAGGGAGATGCGGCGATGGGTTTTTGGGGCTGGCCAGTCGCCACTGATTCAGCGGCACTGGACGCCTGTCGCGCCGCTTTGGGAATTCGCGCCGCCTTTGCCGCCACGGCTGGGAAAAAAGATCACGCGTTGGCCGATTTCCAGATGGGGATCGGCATTGCACACGGCAGAGCGGTGGCGGGAAAAATCGGCACGACCAACCACGTCAAAGTCACCGTGTTTGGGCCAGTCGTCAACCTCGCCAGCCGGCTGGAGGGCATGACCAAACAACTCCGCGTCCCGATTCTGTTGGACGAAGCTTTGGTTGATCGGATCCAAGACGAGTTGACTCCCGAAGAGGGCCGCATTCGCAAATTAGCCCGTGTCTTACCCTACGGGATGCAGACCCCTGTAACGGTCAGCGAACTGTTACCCCCTGAAGCCGCCTTTCCGGAGCTCACCGCGGCGCATTTGGCATCGTATGAACATGCGGTGACCAATTTTCTCGCCGGGGATTGGGAACAGTCCTATCGAGCGCTGCACGACATCCCGCCCAGCGACCGGGCACAGGACTTTCTCAACGTCCTCATCGCCCAGCACAACCGCCAAGCCCCGGGCGATTGGGACGGAATCGTCAAACTGCCCAGCAAATAGCCGGTTTGTTCGGCACAATGCTCCTGGCTGTAGCAACGATTGTGCGGGTTGCATCGACCGAGTCACCCTGGCTGCAGTATCGAAACTAGGTAAACTCAATCGATTGGGCAATGCTTGCAATTGGCAACCTATACTTGACCACGTTGTCAATCACCGTCTCAGCAAGACGGCGCTGACAATTGTTGATGCAAGTTCTCGTGCCATCGCGCGAAATTCACCATAGATGACTTACAGACTGACGAAGGACTAGCTGCGTGGCCCTTATGAATGGTCCCCGATTTGCGGACACTGATTTCCTTGCGCCTGACGAAACACTGCTCCTTGCGCCCGAAGAGACGACCGAGACTGATCCAGAAACACCGCTGGATATCTCCGAGCGCGGTGTGGAACTTTTACAAAAAATCAATGAGATCATTGATTTAGCGACCGAGAATCAGCCTGAGGGTTCCGACCAGCCCATTATTGTGCAGTTTACTCAAAAGTAGCCGATCGCCGCGCCAGTCGGAGTGCGGGCCGATCTTCCGGGTCCTTTCGGTTGTTTGAGGCTGATCACCTAATGGTTAATGAAATTGGGGCCCGCCGGTCCAAAGTACTCATTATCGACGACGACCCACTCTTCCGCAGCATGCTGGCTTCGGTCATGCGCGAAAAATACATCGTGTTCGTCGCAGCCGACGGAGAAGAAGGATACCGCAAGGCGTTGGCCCATCCCCCCCATGCCATCATTCTCGACATCCGGATGCCGGGGTGGGATGGTTTGAAAACGTTGCGGACCATTCGCCGCAATGAAGTCTTGGCCGAATTGCCGGTGATGATCCTCTCCAGCGACGCCAGCCGTGAAACTGTCATTGCCGCCATTCACTCAGGCGCCACCGACTACCTGATCAAAACCAGCTTTACCAAAAAAGAGTTTCACAGCAAATTGGCGCGGTTGATCGAAATGGCGCGCGACCGCGCCCTGGACCGCCCCTCCCGGCGACGCCTCGAAGAAGCTTGGTCGCGGGTACGGCGCGTCCCCTCCGCTACGCCAATTCCCCGAGAAAATGCCCTGCCCGAGCCCTCCCCATCGCCCGAGACCGCCAACGCACCCGGTGCTGAGAATTCACAACTCCAGGAAATCATGGACGCCTGGGAATAGCGGCGGTTGATTTAGTGTGTTGGATATTTGAGAACCGCTTCACAGTCCGCCATGGCTGGGTCACTCCGGATCGACATTGGTCTTGATCCCATCTCGCCTCTACGACGACAATACAGTCTCTGTATCCGCTGCTGCGCCGTCATGTTGATGATGGCCGTTTCAACCTGTATTTCCTGGCGTGTTCATGCCACACAAAGCACGGCGACAATTTCTTAAAACTTGGCTCCCCCTGCTGATAATGAGCATAGCGGTTGTCGGCATGCCGCTGAGCACTGTGATTGACGTCGACGCTGCCGAAAAAACGACCCTGGACCAGGCGACTCCCGAATTGCTGGTGGTGTTCATCGGGGGTATGGATTCTGACCCGACTCCGGCTGAAATTGCCGGCACGGCACGCGCCAACCAGGGCAACAGCGGTATGTTTCAGCTCTGCAGTCAGTTGGACGATGAGCGGTTGGTATGCGAGTATTTCAACTGGAACGGCACCCGTGCCGGTAAAATCCAAACCAGTCCTCCGCCAATGACCTCGTCGATTGTCGACACGATTCACGAGCACATTCGTCAGTTTCCCCGCAGCCGCATCGTCCTTGTGGGCAACAGTTGGGGAGGTCACACCGCTTGGCAAGTCGCCGACGAAATCGCCCGCAGCGACCATCCCTTAGCGATCAAGCAGGTCATTTTTCTGGATGCCTCATCCACCGGCCGCGCGGTGGACCGGCATCCTAAAAAATTGCCGATCAACATCAACAACGCCCTGCATTACTACACGCACAACGTATTTTGTTGGGGCCAGTGGACGGAGAATCGTCTCCAGGCTATCGACTTGGGCGACCCCCAACTGGGGTACTCCAAAGATGGTACCCCCAATTACGGCTCAGCTTTCGATTTCCAAGCGCATGTCGCCGCCGAGTGGGACCCACGTATCCACGCCGAAATCAAAACGGCTGTCATGCGGCTTCTCACCACCCGCTAAAACGCCTCTCTCCGCCCGTCACGCTTACAATGCACGCAGCCGCGAATTGTAAATCTTACGCTGCCAAAGCGACGGGCTACAGCCTTTCCCAAAGATTTCTAAAAGGTCTCGCCACCGGCTCTCTGTTGATTTTTGGGCGAAAACGACAGAGTTAATCGTCGCGGCGGGGCAAAATCTACTCGCAGGGCCAGCGCACAACAAAGGTTGGCGCGGCAATTGCTTACCCCTCATTTGTCTGCCCACTACATGGTCAGCATTCAAAGCAAATGACTGCGATATGGGCAAAAACCAATTATTGACCTACACAGAATGGTTTGAGATCGTTATCTTTTTTCTTGCCGCCATTTTTCTTAGTGTCGAACGCACGATGGACGGCAAGACCACGGTGAAGACGTGCTCCAGCGATGGTGACCGGAGCTTGCGATTGAGAAGGCGATTAGTCTTTGCCGCGAAATGAAGGATCGTATTTTTCCCGTGGCACAAGGAACCACACAATGAGCAAGCTGGCAGAACGCCTCCCGGGCCAAACGATTGAGGCAACAGCCCCCTCACCGCGACAAGAAGCCGGCACCGCGGTGCCAGAAGAGACTGCCCATCAAGTCGAACAAGAAGTCCGACGTCGACTGATGGCGACCCCCCGCCTGAAAATTGAATCACTCGTCGTGCGACGTGTCGATCAGGGCATTTGTCTGCAAGGGGTCATCGAATCCCAGGAAGCGAATCACGATATCTGTTCGCTCGTGAAAACGGTCGACGGAGTGAATCGCGTCATCAATCGTTTGTTGGTTGCTTCGAAACATTAAGTTGTCGAAACCGGTGAACTCAAGTGTCGCCCGCGCGTCGGGTGACGCGTACGCGATACGTCCCTCGATTGTCGGACAACTCGCCCCACGCATCGTTCACGCGCAAAAACAGTGTACCGGATTCGCTGGGGCGCAACGTTGTAGCTGCGCCCACAGGTTCGATGCCATCCGCTAAGGCAGCGGTCGCATGTTTCGGCACCACAACCGCCAGCAACATTCCCAATGGCTGGCCGTCATGATACCGAATCGTGATTCCCGCCGCTGTCGCTTCCCAGGGCCGCGGGGTTTGCGCTAAGGTTACCTTTCCCTCGGCTGTGATTTCATACGAAGCCCCCGCTTCGACCTCGACACCGCTTGATTGCCACCCGCGATTTGCTTGGATCTCCACAACCGTTTCGCGACCGGTAGCCAAGGATTGCGTTGCAGGAAATTCGATCGCCGCCCGCTCCATGTCGTAATCGTAATTCAGACCGGAGGTGAACAACGCCCATTCGCGGTTCAACTCCGACAGATCCTTTCGGTAGAGTTCTTGAAATTTTCTGCTGAATTGCGTCCCCTGCAGATAGCCTCCCAATTCGCGGAACCGGTCTCGGTATTGCGGGTGTGCATCCATAAACTTACACAGCGCCCACGACCAGGCGTAGGACTCCGTCTTCAGAAACGAGTTGTGTCCGTAGTTGAAAATGTCCATCATGGATTGCGCGCGACCGGCGGCGCATTCCGCGGCGATAATCTGCAGACGCCCCCATCCCCGCACCTCAAGCGATTCAGTGGGCATGACGCGGAACGTTGTGCGTCCTTGCGCATCGGTGCGATGCGTTCCAAACAATTCCGCCATCCCCTCCATATACGAACTCGGCGCCAACACACCCGGCATGGCCGTCATGAAGCAATGCGTCCCTTCATGGATCAACAGATGCCTCCGATAATAATCGTGTTCCTGATCGTTCATCCAAAACTCGATACCGCGATTCCGGCCGTGAGGAAAATCGGGCAAATCCTCGGGGAGTAAACCGGTTTCGATGAACAACCGCTTATCTCCCATGAGATAACCGGTCATCTGAAAATCGCTCCCCGCACGATTCGGCGGCAACGGACCAAAATACTCTTCCCAGGCCCGATACGCTTCATCCATTAAGCCCGGTAGCGGTTTCGCTAATTCCGGATCGATGTCGGTATAGAGAATCAAGCGCTGCGATTCATACCGATGAATCCCCAACTCAGCCAACCGGGCATCATCATGCTGCGGCCGCTGATCATCGGGGCGATAAACGCGTTGTGAACCGGCGGGTTGCTTTGGCGTTTTTTGTTGTGCGCCTTGGGGACGCTTCTCGTTATCCTCCGGCGGACGATTTGGAGACGCGACCGAAGGCGGGCGAGAATCATTCGCCGCATCTTCATCGCCACCACAACCGCCGATCAGTATCGGCAGCAACAGCAAGGCCGCAATTCGTGTTCGCCTCCAGTTCAAACGCCGTAGCATTGATTCATTCATTGACCACTCGCCCATCCTGGAATTGCGCCGCACCTCTGTACAAAACGTCGATCCTCATAGATAGTTTACGCCCGCACGGTGATTTGATTCACCGCCGGTCCCACGATATTCTCAGGGAAGTTCGAAAACAGTTTCTACACCAAATGACGGATGTCGATCATGTCGGATTTCAAATACGCACTCAACAGTAGCACAATTCGGCCGGTGCCGTTATTGGAAAAAATCCGCATTGCTGGGGAGGCGGGTTATGCGGGGATTGAATTGTGGCATGACGATATCGAAGCCCATCTCACCCAAGGGGGCCGACTGCACGACATTGTCGTCGCCCTCGACGAACGAGGCCTCCGTGTGCCGACGACGATTCACATGAAAGGCTGGTTCGAGTCGGCAGGAGACGAACACACAGCGAACATGGACGCCTGTAAATGGAAGATGGAACAAGCCGAAGCGGTCGGCGCGGCTTACATCATTGCCGGACCGCCGCGGGAAACCGCTGATCGTGCGCTGGGGGCGAAGAACTATCGTGAGCTATTAGAAATCGGCCACGAAATCGGCATCAAACCGGCGATGGAATTTTTGGGCTTCGTCGAGGATATCAACAGCATCGAAGACGCGCTGGAAATTATCACCCACGCCGAGCATCCCGACGGCACGATTGTGCTCGACCCCTTTCACATCTTCCGCGGCGGCGGTTCGATGGAAAGCATTGCGCAACTTACCCCCACACAAATCGCCATCTGCCACTTCAACGACGCCCCAGCCCAGCCAGCGCGCGAACAACTAGCCGACCGCGACCGCGTCTATCCAGGCGAAGGGAGCGTAGATCTACAACGATTGATCACGCTGCTCAAACAAATCGGCTATGACAGTTGGTTGTCGTTGGAATTGTTCAACGAGGAACTGTGGCAGCAGGATCCACTGGAAGTGGCAAGAACAGGCTTGGATAAAATGCGGGCCGTTGCGGAAGCGTAATCTTTTAATTGCCTTGCGATGATTAATCGAGGGCGTGCAAGCTCTTGAGAACCCCCCCACCCACCAGCCCCAGCGACCAACGGGAGCGACACCCCGCATCTTGAGCGGAAGCTCGCACAAAGCGGCTGTGCCGCCGCATGCCACCGCTTTTCCCTTGCCATGAACCTCGGGAAACAGGATAATCAGTTATGGGTCTTGGCGGATCGGTTGCGAAGCCGATTTTCGAGGTCCATCCCACCTAAAATTCACTCCCCCACTTTCCTGCCTGTGGAGTTGTCCATGTTTCGCACACTGCCCTGGGGCTGTTTGTGTCTTGTCGCCCTGAGCGGTCTTGCTTCCGCCGATGAATTGGTGCAGCCCGACGCAGCGGTCTCGTTTGAAAAGCAGATACGGCCAATATTCCGTACGTACTGCTACGATTGCCATGGCAGCGGCGAGGAACACGCGGGCGGGTTGGATCTGCGTTTACGGCGGTTTATGATCACCGGTGGCGAAAGCGGATCGGTGCTCGAACCGGGCGAACCGGATAGCAGTTATCTGATGGACCGCCTACGGGACGGCGACATGCCGCCTGGGGAAAAGAAACTCTCTGCTGAAGATATTTCGACGATTGAAAAATGGATTGCGGTCGGAGCGCCGACAATTCGCTCGGAACCGGAAAAATTGGGCCGCGGTTTGGGCATCACTCCCGAAGAACGCGCCTATTGGGCCTTTCAACCGATTGTACGACCCGACGTACCGGTCTTTGCTCCGCAAGATAGTGTGCGGAGTCCGATTGATGCGTTGCTGTTAGCGAAGATGCGTGAAAAAGGATTGTCGTTTTCCAACGATGCTTCACGGCTGACATTGCTGCGACGAGCGCATTTAGATTTGATCGGAATTCCGCCGACGATGGATGAGATCGTGCAATTCCTGGCCGACGATTCCCTCGACGCCTACGAACGGTTGATTGATCGGCTGTTGGATTCACCGCAGTACGGCGAGCGCTGGGGGCGACATTGGTTGGATGTCGCGGGGTATGCCGACTCCGAAGGTTATACTGTGCGCGACAACGTACGAAATTACGCCTATAAGTATCGCGACTACGTAATCCGTTCATTGAACGCCGACAAGCCGTTTGATGAATTTATCGTCGAACAACTTGCCGGCGACGAACTGGTGCCGCAGCCACATGCGAATTTGAGTCCGGAAAATCTCGAAAAACTAGTGGCGACCGGTTTCTTGCGAATGGGAGCTGATGGCACCGACGGAGGCGCCGACGAATTGGATTTGGCCCGCAATCAAGCGTTGGCCGAAACGATCAAGATCGTCTCCACCTCTTTGTTGGGCATGTCGGTCGGTTGCGCGCAATGTCACGACCATCGTTACGATCCGATTTCGCACGACGATTACTATCAACTGCGAGCAATCTTCGAACCGGCCTACGATTGGAAGAACTGGCGAACGCCATCGCAACGCCGACTCTCGCTGTATACCGACGAAGAACGAGCCGCAGCGGCCGCTGTCGAAGCCGAGGTCGCCAAAGTTGCCGCCGAACGGAAAAAACGGCAAGATGAATTGATGGCTCAAGCGCTGGACGCAGAAGTTGCGAAAATCGAAGACAAGGAACTGGGCAAACGTTTGCGAACCATTTATCGCACACCGGCGGCGAAACGCACGCCGGACGATGTTGCCTTGTTCAAAATGCATCCGAATTTCAATATCTCACCGGGCAATCTCTACCAATACATCAGCACCTCGCGCGAGGAGTTGAAAAAATTCGATGACCGGATCGGCGAAATTCGCAAAAAGAAACCGGTTGAAGATTTCGTACGCATCCTGACGGAAGTTCCCGGCCGCGTTCCGGAAACGTTTCTGTTTCATCGCGGTGACCACCAACAGCCGAAACACGAAGTGATTCCCGCTGCTCTGACAGTCGCTGCTCCGGAAGGCAAACCGTTTGAAATCGCCAAGAATGATGAATCGCTACCGACCACGGGGCGTCGCTTGGCATATGCACACTGGCTGACCAATGGACGGCATCCGTTGTTGGCGCGGGTGATCGCCAATCGCGTCTGGCTGCACCATTTTGGCCGCGGCATCGTCCCGACGCCGGCCGATTTTGGAACCGCCGGTCAACCGCCGACGCACCCGAAGTTGCTCGACTGGCTGGCAGACGAATTCATGGCGCAGGGTTGGAGTCTGAAACAACTGCATCGCACAATCCTGTTGTCGACCACTTATCGGCAATCTTCAGAGACGGATGAAAGCAAACATCAGATTGACAGCTCCAACTTTTACTACTGGAAAAAACCGGTCGTCCGGTTGGATGCGGAAGTCATCCGCGATCATGTATTGGCCACAGCCGGCACGTTGAGCGGCGCGATGTATGGTCCACCGGTGCCAGTGAAAGAAGATTTTGTGGGACAAATCGTCGTGGGTGGCGACGATACGCGGCGGAGTGTTTATATCCAACAGCGGCGAAGTCAGCCGATGGCCTTACTCACAGCGTTTGACGCACCGGTCATGGAAACGAATTGTGAACTCCGGCCAATTTCGACAGCGGCCACACAATCGTTGATGCTGATGAACGGCGAATTCATGCTCGCGCATGCCAAGAAATTCGCCCAGCGTCTGCAACGTGAAGCGGGCGAGAACGTGCGACGGCAGGTACAGATTGCCTGGCAACTGGCCTATTCGCGACCCGCCACCCAGGCAGAATTAGACGATTCGGTGCAGTTTCTCGATGAACAGATTGTCTACTTAAAACAAAACCCGCCCCCCGCACCGCCAAAGAAAAAAGGGGAAGCCGATCCGCCCTCCCCGCCGACGCCGCAGTTTGAAGCCTTAACAAATTTGTGTCACGTGTTGTTGAACTCCAACGAATTTCTGTACATGGAATAAGATCCGGTAAGCTCCCCCAGATCGCGATCTCCCCAAATTCACATTCGGCAAGACGGAAAGTCTCACACCATGCACCGATCATCCACCACAGCTCACTCGCAAGCCCCGGATTGGCAGTCGGGCCGCCGCCGTTTTCTATTCAACAGCATCGCCGGCATGGGAAGTTTGGCACTGGCGTCGTTGCTGAAACAGGATGGCCTGTTGGGGAAGGAAGGCATCGCCCCCAAGCCGCGGACCTCGTTCGATCTTGCTGCGCGAAAACCGCATTTCGAACCCAAAGCACAGGCGATGATTTCGCTATTCATGCATGGTGGTCCGAGTCACATCGATCTGACCGACCCCAAACCGGAGTTGACGAAACGCGACGGACAAGATTTTTCCGGCGACATCACGTTCAGCTTTATTAATCGCGCCAGCAAGAAACTGATGGGCAGTCCGTTTAAGTTTCAAAAACATGGTGAGTGCGGCACAGAGTTGTCGGAATTGTTGCCGCACCTGGCGGAAATCGTCGACGACATTACCCTGATCCGCTCGATGCACACCGGGATCAACGGGCATGAATCCTCGATCCGGTATTTGAATACGGGAATTTCGATCCCCGGTCGCCCCGCACTGGGGTCATGGCTGACGTATGGTCTGGGAGCGGAAAGCGACAGCCTGCCGGCGTATGTGGTGATGACTGATCCGGGCGGACATCCGGTCGATGGCGTTCGCAATTGGTCCAACGGTTGGATGCCGTCGATTTACCAAGGAACCGTAATCCGTCCCCGCGAACCACGGATTTTGAATCTCGAGCCCCCTGCCCGTCTGGCCGGGACGCTGCAAGAACAGAATCTGAAATTCCTCGGCAAACTCAACCGGCGACACCTAGAAAACCACCCCGGCGAAAACGATCTCGAGGCGCGGATCAGCAGTTACGAATTGGCAGCACGGATGCAAGGTGCTGCCAAAGAGGCGCTCGACATCAGCCAGGAGTCCAAAGCCACACAAGAAATGTATGGTTTGGATGATCCGGCGACTCAAGAATACGGAACACGGTGTTTGATCGCGCGGCGGTTGGTCGAACGCGGGGTGCGGTTCGTACAACTGTTTCTGGGCGGCCAACCATGGGACATGCACAACAGCATCCGCACGCAATTGCCCAAGGTCTGCAAGCGGACCGATCAACCCACGGCGGCGCTGGTCAAGGACCTCAAAGCGCGAGGCCTGTTGGATACGACGCTCGTGCATTGGGGCGGCGAAATCGGCCGGCTGCCTGTCACCGAAGGGGATCCCAAGACCGGCGGTCGCGATCACAATGGACAAGGCTTTAGTAGTTGGCTGGCCGGCGGCGGCGTCAAAGCGGGATTAGCCTTTGGAGAGACCGACGAATTCGGCCATAGCGCCGTCGTTGATCGTGTCGCTGCCAACGACTACCAAGCGACCTTGATGCACCTGTTCGGATTCGACCACGAAAAATTGACGTTCCAACTCAACGGCCAAGAACGAAGCCTGACCGATGGTCGTCCTTGCCGGGTCGTCAAAGAGATTCTGGCCTAAAAGCGATGCGGAGAAAACGTCAGGTCTGCAGTTAATCCCGCTGGCGAGCGACCCGAAACAGCACGCGATGCACGAGTTTTCCCGCGCGGTTCATCGTGATACCGTCGTGCTTCGCAGTCCTACGTTTCTTGGGCAGCAGACGAACGCTGGGTAGTTTGCCGCGGGCGTTTGTCATCAACACCGGAATCTTCCGCGCCGTGCCGGCGATTACAGATTTTCCGGGAACGACAGCCATCCAGCGTGAAACACGCTCGCGATGATCGCGTAACATCCAGATCAGGCCGATGACAATCAACAAGGCACCAATCACCGGCGTCCAATTGTTCGCCTCTGCGGCGCTGGTCGTTTCAGTGGTCGCCATGTCGGCAGCGGCCGGTGCGGCAATGCTAAGCTCTGGTTCGTTTTCCACTGCCAATTCCACGACAGCGGGTTGTTCATTCATAAGCTGCGCGTCGGCATCTGGCTGCTGATCTAGCGGCGCGACGGGTTCGGCCATTAGCTTTGGACCAGTGATTGACTCGGTGGTTTCCTGCGATGCCAATTGCACACCCGGGTCGGCGGCATCGGGCATTGCGGCGACGGCGGGTATCTTGGGAAGACTTACGAAGTCGATGTTTTGCGGATCGAAGACCAAGACCATTCCGTTCGTCAAGCGGCGCAAGACCTGTCCAATGGGACGTCGCGATCTTTCATCACCACTAGTGATGATGCGGATTTGATTGGCCATCGCGGGGGACTGTCGTAACTCCGCAAGCAACCGGCCGACAGTCACGTCGGACCTGAAAATGGGCAGAATGATCGGTGTTTCTAAAATCCCCACCAGACCAACGTAGTTGGCGTTGGCCGACGATGTTTTTTTCCGCGCCGATGCTGCGGGAATTTGAGATTCTTTTTTGGTGGCGATGACCACGTCGCCCGATTTCAAACGGCAATGCGTCGCGTTTTTTGTGAATTGGTAATCGGCGTGGTGCACAACCCGACCGGCACGGACGATTTGGATCTCGCAACTTGTCGCAGCAGAATCAAGTCCGCCCGCACGTTTTAGCAGAGTGTCGATAACCATCGGTGACGACTGGAATTCAAACGCACCGGGAAACTGGACATCGCCAATCACATAACAGACGGTGGTATTTGGCAGCGGAACATTTTCGGCCGGAATGGGAGTCACATTCGCATCGGCAGCGAGGACCGCATTCACCGGCAGTACCGAGGCTGCTACGATCAAGAGTTTTCCAAGTAGCCGTATGTTCATCATCCGATTCCTCCACGCCAATCCGAGGGCGAACCCGACTGAGACAACATCTGCTCGCGCCGGCGCGATCATCCTGCGGCCCAACGGATATCGCGCTGCACAGCCGCCCCCTACAATTCCTATAATCGGCAGGTTTTCCGGGACTGCTTCACTCGAATTCCGGTCTGCGGGTAAGTCATCATGGGGGCAGAATCGAGATGTGTTTTGTTTTTAGGGTGCGGACGTATCTTGAAATGGAATATAATGGCAACGACTTATTATTCAGGAGCACATAAAACATGACGACAGATGCCTATGTAATCGCCGGTTGCCGGACACCGATTGGGAAATTTTTGGGTGTGTTTCGAGATATTCCCGCTCCGGAGTTGGGAGCGATTTGTATTCGCGAAGCGCTGCGCCGTAGCGAAATAAACCCTGCACAAGTCGATGAAGTGATCATGGGCAACATTCTCTCCGCCGGACTGGGACAGGCCCCCGCGCGGCAAGCGGCACTCAAAGCGGGAATTCCGGCCGGCGTGGCAGCGCTGACCATCAACAAGATGTGCGGCTCGGGCCTCAAAGCGGTGATGCTGGCCGATCAGGCGATTCGTCTGGGGGATGCCAACGTGATTATCGCCGGCGGGATGGAGAACATGACCCGCGCGCCGCATCTCATTCCCGGAATGCGCGAGGGCCTAAAATTCGGCAACGGCCAACATGTCGATTCCATGCTGTATGATGGTTTGTGGTGCACGTTTCATGACTGCGGGATGGGAGAACACGCCGAAGCGACCTCCGCCCAAAACGATGTCAGCCGCGAGGATCAGGATGAATTCTCAGCCGCCAGCCAACAACGCGCCGCTCGAGCGACCGCAGAAGGAGAGTTCGACGAGGAAATCGTCCCGGTCGCAGTGCGCAAGAAACGCGACGAAATTCAAATCACAGCGGACGAAGGGCCACGCCCGGGAACGACGGCGGAGGTGTTGAGCAAATTGCGTCCGGCATTCAGCGCCGAGGGAACGGTCACGGCGGGAAATTCGTCGATGCTCAGTGATGGCGCCTCGGCGGTGGTCGTCGCTAACAAACAAATCGCCGATGCCTCCCCCGCACCGTATAAGGCCCGCATTGTGGCAGCGTTCACCAGCGGTGTGGAACCGCGCGATATTTTCATCGCCCCCGTGGCGGCAGTGCGCGGTGTTTTAAACAAGGCAGGTTTATCGCCGGATGACATCGATCTTTACGAACTCAACGAAGCGTTCGCCGCACAGATGTTGGCCTGCATGAAACAACTGGAGCTTGATCCGCAGCGGGTGAACGTCAACGGCGGAGCAATCGCATTGGGTCATCCCATCGGTGCCAGCGGGGCGCGTATTTTGGTCACGCTGATAGCAGCGCTCAAACGCCGTGGCTTGCGCCGCGGTTTGGCGAGTCTCTGTCTGGGGGGCGGAAATGCGGTGGCGATGATCGTTGAATGTGAAGCATAGCGTTTGCTTGCCTACCGTGCGGCCAAATGTGGTTGCCGTCCGTTTCGATCCAGAGCATCGGACGGTAGTTTGGTCAACGTGATTTGCAACTTGGCCGATGATTGGCTGGAAACGCAGAGCCGAAATGTGCCCGGTGAATCTGCGGCGGAGAATTCCACGAACCGACTGGCTGTGCCGTTGAGCGACAGAGACGGTCCTGCGCCTTTGATGTTCCATTGATCGCGGGCAATGCCATGCAGGTCGTATTCTCCAATGCGGTCGTTGAGCGAAAGGTATTGCAATCCACCGGGCGGTTGAATTGCGGTGGTTGTGTCGTCAAGCGGCGGCCCAGCGAGGGCGATGGTCCAATGGCGGAATAAGTCCTCAAATGTGTTACCGGTCGTCTGCAGGAGATTCATGCGGCCGCGGTGTGGGGAATGGATGAGGCGGCGGATCAGCTCGTCGCCATAGGTATCGGTACACCACCGCAAAAATAAATAAGTCGCGCCGCGACAACCGTGGTCCCGCCACCGGCCCGCTCGGTAATAATCGGCAACGACCAGCGGGCACTCGGCCGGGTTTTGTAGAAATGCTTCGATGCGGTGATCGAGGTTGGACCAATCGCTGCTATGCATATTCTCGGCGACATGCGCGATCGCTTCATTGAGCCAATCCTCCTCATCCGTGTCCAAAGCAATCGAATCGGCCAACCGTCGACGCGCACTGAAGAGCACCGCATGCGTGTATTCGTGTGCCAACAACGTTTTCAGTCGCGGTCCAGCGGCGATGTTGGAGTTGAGATACAACACGTCCGCTTGATTTCCAAATGGCGGGTCGATGGTTTTGCGAAAATCGCTGCCGCGGACAAATCCTCCCACAGAGGTTCCTCCTCCTTGGAGTTTGCCGAGCCAATGCGACAACAGAATCGCGAATTTCCCGTCGCCATCGACATCGCAATAATCGCCACAATTCTGCAGGCTCGTGGGATAGACTTCGTTGTCGAACAGCCGGATCAATTCCGCGGCGATGCCGGGATACAATTCCCGTTCAGTTTGGTCACCATCGAGATAGACTCGTACCTGTCGCCCTTCAGCAATCAATCGTGCTCGGATTCGTTGATAGCTGCGCGGATCATCTAAGGCGCCATCAGTGACGTGGATAGAAAAGTCGCGTGATTCGTGGGTATCCTGTGACGGTGTTGTGTATGTCATTGTCAGTGGCGCTGCCGGTGTCGTAATGGGGCGAACGGTAAGCGGGGCGATGCGCTCGAAGGGTTGGTTGGCGACCGCCGCAATCGGACGAGCGGTGAGCGATAGTGGGAACTCCATGTCGCTCGCGCCTAAGCTACCGATAATCAGCAAATACCGGTCGCTGTTGCCAATTTTGAGATCGAACGTCGCTGCGCCATTTTCGATTGCTACGGCGTAGGGGATTCCCTCGTCGAGCGTTTTGGGCGCTGAAGGCGTTGTCGCTTGAGCGCGATGCAATTGGATCCAACAGATAGCAAACGATCCCAGAATCATCACCGCAATTATGATTCCGCGTTTGTGCATGGTTGATCCCGACTCTGAGATGATGATGCAACCCCGTCAGCAGCGCGCGGAGATGCTCTTGTTCGGCATCGGAATTGAGATGCTTGCCGGTCCAGCAAAACCGATAAACTTGCTCCAGTTTTTGCATGGTGACTGTGATCCGTCATGGAATCTCACAGGTCGGGCGGACTTGCGGTTCCCGATTCCCGACGGTTACAGTGAATCTTCAGCGTCGTTGCTGGCCGTCGTTGTCACCGAAATCGGAACCTATTCCCACCTATGACTTATCGCATCAAAAACATTGAGTTGTACGTCCGAGAAACCCCGCCGGGACGGATGGCGTTTGCCATTGGTAAACAGACGGCAAAGGGTCCGCAGCAACGACTGACCAGTCCGTTGGGGCACGTACGGTTGGTCTTGGAAAATGATCGGGGCGATACGACGTTCGGGTGTGCGGGAGACCGGTTGTCGGTCCGCTGGCTCGATAAACGTCCAGGGCGCGAGCGGGGCCTGAAACTGCGCGAGTTGGTCGATCTGATTGAATTTGCGCGCGAGACCCACTTGCAATCACCGCAGTTCGAGACCCCGTTTGCTCAGTGGCAACAATGCCACAAAACAATCATGCGCGAAGGTCGCCGAAGCAAGCAGGAGGACCTCACCGCGGCGTTTGCCTCAGCGCTGTTCGAACGTGCGCTGCTGGATGGTGTTGCCCGATTAGAGGGCCGTCCGTTGTTTGAAATGATTCATGCGGACCGGTTGGGAATTCGTCCGGCACAGGTGCATCCGGAATTGCACGACCTGCCGCTGCCCAAAATCCTCCCTCCGACTCCGGCGAGCGAATTTTATATCCGCCACACAGTCGGACTGGCCGATCCATTGACGGCCGATGACTTGCCAGAAAAGGACCGCGTGAATGACGGACTGCCCGAGACATTAGCAGAGTACATCCAGACCGATGGTGTGGTGCATTTCAAGGTCAAGATTTCGGGCCAACCGGATCACGATCTCGCGCGGCTGGAACGGTTGTGGGATCTGATCCCCAAGACCGAAGAGACCGTCATCACGCTCGACGCCAACGAAGCCTACACCGACATGGGGCGATTTCGCGATTTTGTGCAGAACTTGGAAACACATAATCCGGGCTGCTTTCAACATATTGCCTACATCGAGCAACCGTTGCTGCGTTCGCTCAAAGTAACGCCCGCCGATGCAAAGATCTTGCGCGAGATCGGCGAAAGCAAACCGGTGATTATCGACGAAGCGGATGGCACGTTGAAATCGTTCAAGAACGCCCACGCGGTCGGCTATTCCGGAACCTCCCACAAGAACTGCAAGGGCTTTTTCAAATCGTTGATGAATTATGCGCTCATTGCGCATTACGGACTGGAAGGGGAGTCGAATTATCTCAGCGGCGAGGACCTGCAAAATCTACCGGTCGTGCCGTTGCACCAAGATTTTGTTTCAGCATCGATCCTGGGATTGAACGATTGCGAACGAAACGGCCATCACTACAACTACGGGCTGTCGTTGTTGTCGGACCAAGACAAAGCCAACGTCACTAAGCACCACGCCGACCTTTACGTAAAGCGGGGGGATGAATGGTTCTTGAACATCGTCGACGGCAAAGTCCGTTGCGCGAGTTTGCAGTGTCCGGGATACGGTGTGAGCAACGAACCCGATTGGTCTTCGATGACCAACATGCGACAGTGGCTACAAACGCGATTTCCGGCTTGAGCTTATTCAGAAATCGCGCGTTCGCACCACCGCGCGACGCGGAACAATTCAGCTTCTTCAAACGGCCGGCCGACAATTTGGATCGCCAGCGGCAGCCCCTCGCTTGAGAGTCCCATCGAAAACGAGACGGTCGGCAGTCCGGTGAAACTCCAGGGAGAATTGAACGCCGGATTTCCGGTCGTTGAGCGGTCCGGAGCAGCGCTGGTCGTGGCGGGGCAAATCAGGGCATCGACCTCCGCAAAGCAATCCCGCATCTGCCGTTTCAAGTGCGCTTGATGATCGCGGGCGCGAATGTAATCGGTCACCGAAGCAGCCAGTCCGTCGGTGATCAATTTGGTGATGCAGGGGTCGTACTCCTGCGGCTCAGCGGTGAATCGCTGCTCATGTACCGCGGCGGCTTCGGCGGCCATGACCAGAGCGTGCGGCGTGAGTACGTCGTTGAAGTCCGCAGGCAACGGAGTGCTGGAAATCGCTGCACCGCCGCCGCTCAGTTTTATGAGAGCCACATTAAATGCCGTCTTCACGGTCTCATCCGCCATATCGGCGAACAGACCTTGCAATTGCCCCAAGCGCGGAGCGGTTGTGTCTTCGGGGTGAAGTTTTATCGCTGTCGTTTCCAGCGGGCGATCAATGCTGTATGCGTCCCCCGCGTCGTAACCGGCAATGACGTCCAACATCACGGCCAAATCGTCGACTGTGCGGGCAATGGGACCGGGGTGATCGAGATTCGGCGCGAGTGGCAGAATTCCGCGCAGGCTAACCCGGCCGTGCGTCGGTTTGCAGCCGGCGACACCGCAAAACGATGCGGGACGGGTGATCGATCCGCCGGTTTGTGAACCAATCGCGCCAAGGCACATTCCGGCAGCAACAGCCGCTGCGGACCCACTGGAGGATCCGCCCGGTGTGTGGTCGACATTCCAAGGATTGCGTGTGGGAGGAGGATCGAACGAGGCGTATTGTGTCGTGACGGTCTTGCCCAACAGAATCGCACCGGCCGCTTTTAGGCGCGCAACGACTTCCGCGTCAGCCCCGGCAATTTTGTTTTTCCATCCCGGCGAACCAGCCGCTGTCGGCCAACCGGCGACGTCGACAATATCTTTGATCCCCACAGGAATTCCATGCAGCGGTCCGCGATCAGTCCCGGCGGCCAACTCCGCATCCAACTCCCGCGCGCGGGCCAAACTGCCCTCGCGATCGACAAGCACCCAGGCATGAATCCGCGACTCCTGTTCGTCGATCCGTTGCAGGCATTGCTCAACAATTCGTACACAAGACGTCTCCCCCCCGCGCAGCCGCCGGGCGGTGCCGAGGATCGTTTGTTCCGGTGCCGGATAGAGTTCCATGATCGGCCTTTGCTTGCTTTGTGCTACGAACGTGCAGAAACTTAATGGTGTTCAGAAAAGGAGGAACCACGAAAGACGCGAAATACACGAAAACGATAAAACTAGGAGAAAATGAAAACCCGCCGTGCTCAGGTTTTTTCGTCTAATCTGGACTCCCAAGAATTATGACGTCTTTTGGTGCAGAAGAAAGCGTGATTGGATTTCCAGACTCTTGTCAAAAATCGATGGCGTGTGTGGATACCGGGCGCAGCATTGGCTATCCTGCCGTTTCAGCGAGACCCGCCCCTCCGAGTGATTCTATTCATGTCTGAAGTTCAATCCCAAACTCAGCAAGATCAGCCTCAACCGGCGCCACCGCCCCATGAGTCGCCGTTGCGGCGCAATTGGGTTTGGTTCAGCTTTCAAATCGTCGCGCAGGTGCTGTTCACCATTTGGTTTCGTGCGCGAACACGGGGCCTTGAAAACCTGCCCAAAGATGGGCCGGGCCTGATTTTGATGAATCATGAAAGTTTTCTCGATCCTTTGGTGGCGGCAGTTTGGATCAAGCGACCTGTCAGTTACCTCGCCCGACACGACCTGTTTGACGTTCCCGTGGTCGGCTGGATATTGCGGCGGACTTACGTGATGCCCATCAATCGTCTGAAAGGGAGTTCCGCTGCCATGCGGGCAACGATCCAGCGTTTGGAACAAGGGTTTCTAGTGGGGATCTTTCCCGAAGGAGCCCGCACCGAGGATGGCGAATTGGGAGAAATTAAGGGGGGATTCATGGCGATTACACGACGTGCTCCCGTGCCGGTAATCCCTGTGGGGATTGCCGGGACGCGTAAAGCGATGGCGTACGGTGATTTTTTCCCCAAGCCGTATCGCGTCCGAGTCGTCATCGGCGAACCGCTCGACGCCGAAGAAGTCGCGCGGCTGAGCACCAAGGAACGACAAGCGGAAATGTTAGAAGTCATCGAACAGCGATTGCGGGATTGCCGCCGCGCTGCTGAGGAATGGCCCCGGATCGAGGATTCCGGCAAACCCTAATGTGGAAGGATCACAGACGTGACACAACGGATTTTGAGCATTTCGGGATTGCGAGGCGTGGTGGGGGACGGACTGGACCCGGAATTCCTCGTCAATTTTGCCGCCGCTTTGGGAACCATGTGTGAAGGGGGCACGATCGTGCTCTCCCGCGATGGGCGAGCGACGGGAGTCATGGTCAAACACGCGGTCATGTCCGCACTGCTGGCTACCGGCTGTGACGTGGTCGATATTGATATTGCCTCGACACCGACGTGCGGCGTGTTGGTCACGGAATTAAAAGCCGCCGGTGGATTGCAAATCACGGCCAGCCACAATCCCGTGCAATGGAACGGTCTGAAACCGTTCCAGCCGACCGGTTCGGTGTTGGACGAAGCGGCCGGCGCGCGGTTGCTGAGCATTCTGGAAAACCGAGATTTAGCCTGGAAGGATCATGCGGGAATCGGAACGGTTCGCCAATTGGAGGATCCGGGCGGAATTCATCTGGGACGGGTTTTCAAGCTGATCGATGTCGAACCGGTGCGGCAACGAAAACTGAAAGTGGTACTCGATTGCAATCATGGCTCGGGTGGCGTGTTGGGACCGCGCTTGTTGGAGGCACTCGGCTGCGAAGTGCATGTGATGGGGGCGACGCCTGACGGTCAATTCGAGCACACGCCCGAACCGTTGGCGCAAAACCTGGGGGGGCTGTGCGACGAAGTCCGTACGCGTGGCGCGGATATTGGATTCGCCCAAGACCCCGACGCCGACCGGTTGGCGATTGTCGACGAAAACGGCCGCTACATCGGTGAGGAATTGACGCTCGCTCTATGTGCCGATTTCATTCTGGCGCGGACGCCCGGCCCGATTGTCGTCAACGGCTCCACCAGCCGCGTGACGGCCGATATTGCGGAAAAATATGGCTGCGCGTTTCATCGTTCTAAAGTCGGTGAAGCGCATGTCGTTGCTAAAATGAATGAGGTGGATGCGATCATCGGTGGTGAGGGGAACGGCGGTGTGATTGAACCGCGAGTCGGTTTCGTCCGCGACAGCTTCGCTGGCATGGCCTATGTCTTGGCCGGTTTGACCGACCGCAAAACCACCCTGTCCGCCTGGGCTGACTCGCTGCCGCAATACACGATCGTCAAAGACAAGATCACCTGCGAACGAGAAATGGTCGACCAGGCCTGCGCAGCTTTGAAGTCCAAATACGCCGATGCCAAAGCCACCGAAGGGGACGGCCTGCGGCTAGATTGGCCCGACCGTTGGGTGCAGGTGCGAGCCAGCAACACCGAACCGATCGTACGCATCATCTCCGAAGCCCCAGAACAATCGACGGGCGAAGCGTTATGCGCCGAAGCGAAAGCGATCGTTGGCGAAGCAGTTGGCGGGTGAGTGAATTCGTGTAGGGCAGGCTCCCCAAACGAAGCACTGCTGGACAAGCCGGCTGTGGCACCCGCGCGCCGATCAAAACGCCAACACCCGGGCCGGGTTGTCAATCGTAATTGCTTGAATATCCTTCGCCGAAACCCCTGCGGCTGCGAGTTGTGGTAGCAGTTGTTTCGTGACGATCGTGTAATCGGAATCCTTGAATGTCCAGGCGTCGATCGTGTTGTTCGGTACGCTGGAATCGAACTGGCCGCGGTAAAAGTACGGGGCCCAGTCGTGGCCCACTAGGACTTGCTGGGCGAATCCCGCGTCGACCAGTTGGCGAATTTGTCGGGCGCACTTTTCAACGGCATAGCTGTCATGCCCCACGCGGTCGAACTGCACGTAGCACCCCAATTCGACCAGTTGCCGTTGGTATTCGTGTGCTTCCTCTTGTTCGCGGTCGTCCTTGTTGCCCATGTGACCGATGATGACCCGTTGCGGTTTCGCGCCGGCGGCTAAGAGCAAGCGGGCTTGTTCCAATCCGCCACCATCAGTGGTGTGTGTGGTGATGGGACAACCGGTTTCGGAACTGGCGATCGCCGCGGCTGTGTTGCAGCGGCGTTCACTGGGGGTCATGTAGGCACTGGTGCCGATTTTGATCACGCCCGCTTTGACGTTCGTAAACTTCTCGCCCCACGGCCCAGTGGGGTCTTCCATTCCTTCACGTATCTCGCGGATGTAAAGCTGTGCGATCTTGTCGATACCCCCCTTCTCCAGCCCCATTTGAATCGCCCAGGGATGTTGCGGAGCGAAGGCCTCGCACCAGAATCCGGTGGCGGCGATCACATGGCATTTAACGCGGCGGGCCAAATCGACCATCAGACTCGGGTCGCGACCTACGCGAATCGGCGTGCACTCGACAATCGCCCCCGGACTTTGCTTGTCGGTGAGCGTCGCCTCGAACGCCTGCAACATGGCCGTCATCTTCTTGAGCATTTCATTGCGCACGGCTGGGACGAGCGGCGCGGGTTTGAACTCGTACAACTCCGACCAATCGACCAACGGCGCATGCTCGTGCATAAGCGTCAGTCCCAGTTTCTCGGGTGGAACCGGCCCGAGCACGGTGTGAATGCGCGGTAGGACCTTATTGGCCGCCACGGCGCTGTTCATGGTTGTGCTGGCAACTACGGCTGATGATGCAGCCGCCGCAGCGGTGAGAATAAAATCGCGGCGGCCGAGCGTTGGTAATTGGGACGACATGGCAGCGATCCATTCCTATGTTGGAAATAGAGTTAATGATTTTTTTGGCGGACATTCAGCATACACAGTCCAATCGTTGGTTTCCAAGATCAGGGTGGGTGGCCGTGTGCCGGAGCAAAGCGATCTCCCATCCGCCTGCATTTTCAGTGCGTCCCAATGAGCGCGTAAAAAACACCCGGTGATGAAAAAATTCATCGCCGGGTGTCTGGTTTTGCTTACGACGCAATGTGTCGCAATTACTTCGTGCTGGCTGTGCTGGGCGCGGGGGCGGGTTCCGGAGCGGGTGCTTCGGTGGGAGCTGCCGCCGGTGCCGAAGGAGCACAGGAGGAGCCGCATGATCCACAGGAAGAACCGCAGGAGGATCCACATGATCCGCAAGAGGAACCACAAGCCGACTGCTGGCAGCTACCGCAGCTTTGAGTCGAGCATTGCGCAACGCAGCAGCTCGGCGCCGGTGTGCAGCAAGCTTGCGTGATCACCGTCGGCTCGCAGCTAGTTTGCGTGCAGCATTCGGTTTGTGTGTAGCAAGCGGTTTGTTCGCAGCAACTGGTTTGCTGACAGCATCGCTTGGATCGACGCTGGGTCTTGCAGCAAGAAGAATACCGCGCCTTCTTGCATTTGACCTTACGACACCGGTTCCTCGCTTCCGCGTCGCTGGACATGAACGCCAACGCCATCACTACCATTACCGAAGTCACAATCATTTTTCGCATCATCGTCAGACACCCTCCATATGAGTCTCAACTGTGTGAATCCATGATCCCGGAACTGTCGTATAGCCGTAAATGCGAATCCTGCAGGCTTAAGCCGGTCTCGTTCGCCGCCACCCAGACGTCCCCTGGGTGAAACCACGGCGATCACTGGCGCTGAGTATAACCGGGGGGAATTTGCGGGCAAGACAACGGCGGCAAATTTATCGCTTTCCGCGCATCTTCGCAAATTCGGACAATCCCCAAGCTGGATCGAGTGAATTGCCGAAAACTCCTACTGACACTTTGCGTACTATGTTACAGAAGACTTAATAGATCCTGCGGTCGACTTGAAAGTACAATCGGTAAGGCGACCTTAGACAGCAATGCCCACCCACGACGGAGATCTTCACTATGCACCGCATTTTATCCAGTCGTTTGGCTTGGGGCCTCATTTTCCTGAATTTCACCACGATTGCAGCAATATACGCCCAGAATTCTCGCCCGCGCAGCACAACACCCCGCACTGGCAAACTGCCTGATACGCATCTGGAGATCCAACTGCTGACCGGCAATGGTGGCGCGAATCGGACGGCGCAGCGCTGGTCGGAGTACTTTCAGAAAATGAATGTTGCTGTTCGCATCCGCCGGGCAACGCCGCGTGATGAGCCGGGCGTGACGGAAAAAAATATTGGAAATTCCGTGCGGCGGGTCATCGTCATCGCCGGAATGGACCGTCAAGGCCGCCTGATTCTTCCCGGGCGGATGTTCTCACTCTCGCAGGGCGGCAGACTCTCGGAATGGTTAGACGAACTGCGGACCTACGGGGCGCAAGGTTCCCCCGATGGGCAGCCGGCTTGGGGTTTGACCAAAAAACAATTGGACCAAGTGCTTCTGCCGCTGAAGCGTCCGCTAACCATCGATCCACTCGGCAAGGATCTGTTGGCGGCAATGGTCTTGTTCGCCCCTGATCAGGAAAAAGGGGACTTGCCGATTCACGTCACTCCTGAAGCCAAAGAAATCATGGCCCAACCGCGCAGCAAAGAATTGTTTCCGCAATCGTTGGCCGGACTGAGTCGCGGTACGGCACTGGCGATCCTGCTGCGGCATTATGGACTTTGCTTTACGCCACAACGGACTCCCACCGGAGATTTGGAACTTTCCGTGCGCGATATCACCAAGACCAAAGAACCTTGGAAAGTCGGCTGGCCTTGGCCGGTCGATACGCCTCGCTCCAGCATTGCGCCGAATCTCTTCAAATACGTCACCGTCGACCTGGAAGATCGACCACTGGCTGACGTTGTGGAAGCCGCCTCGTCGGCCATTGAGATCCCCATCCTGGTGGACCACGCCGGTATGGATGAATGGCATATTGATTACGATAAAATTCAGGTCACGTTTCCGCGCAAAAGAACAACCTGGGGCCTGGCTATTCAGCGCATCGCTTTTCAATCGCGACTGCGACGGGAGTTGTATATCGACGAAGCCGGCAAACCGTTTGTGTGGTTGACTCCGATTGAGTTCAAACGCAAGCCGACAGTTAAGAAGAAGTGAGGCTTGAGGACAGAGGGGGGCATTTGTGGGGTTTGTGCATGGCGACGCTGTGGTCTTGAGGTGATATCGGCTATGCTTTGCGCAGCGTTGTGAATCCGCTGTGTCTTGCTGTTGAGCTCACCGAATGTTTTCTGGTCCACAAATTGTCGCCACCTTGAAATCACTCGGCATCACGCATGTCGTGTGGCTTCCAGACAGCACATTCGGCGCGTGGGAAGCGGCACTCAACGATGCCGAGGGCTTGGAACTCATCCGGGTTTGTCGCGAGGGTGAAGCTTGGTCGATTGCCGCCGGGCTACACATGGGCGGCGCGCAACCGCTTCTGATCATCCAGTGCACGGGGTTGTTTGAATCGGGCGACGCACTCCGCAACGCGATTTACGACTACCAGCTGCCGTTGTTCGCGCTGGTCGGATATCGCAGTTTTCTGAATCAGGACGCGATCCCCAACGACTCAGCCCGTGTCTTTACGGAGCCGATTCTGCAAGCGTGGCAGTTGAAGTATTGCCTGATCGATGCTCCTGAAAAGCTCCCCGAACTGGTAGAGCTCTACGAGGAATGCCAACGCGACGGTGCTCCCGGCGTCGCCCTGATCGCCGAAGGCCGCATGTAGCGGTTGGCTGCGTGGCTATTCGTCGATTCCCAGGTTGCTTCTCGATCACTCTGGCTCCCAAGCGCCGCTGGATTGCGACAATCGTTGTCTAAATGACAACAGTTCACGGAGCTCCTGACTTATCGCACCCGCTCGGTGAATATTCGTATCGTGATACCTTGTATGGTGTTGCGCCTGTTGACATCGGTTTCCACACTCCAGTGGTACGGGAATCGCGGTTATGTTTCATAGCAAGCAGCAAGACGAACAATGGCCAGCAACGGTGTCGATTTCAACCGAACACCATTTCCCAACCAACGTGCTTGCCGTGATGGCGGAGAGACAGACCGACAGATAGCGAAGCGAAATTTGAAAACAACCGACTACCTACCCGGCGGGTTCGCTGCAATCCCCGTTTTTTGACCGCACGCTGGTCAGCTAGCGGGCTCGCCGTTTTTAATAAGTGCAAAAAGCCACCAGCCTGATGGACTGGTGGCTTTTTTGCGCGCTTGTCCCCGCAAGACAGGTTTCCTCGGCGAGTCTCCATAGGCTGAAACCGCGAACAATCTGTATGTAAAGCACAGTACAGAGACAAGCAGACCGTTGGCGCCACGAATCCCAGGATTACACTCGGAAATCCCTAGTTCGAAACGTCCCGTTTCTGATGGATCGAGAGGGCAATCGGGACCGCCGCGTGCTTCTCGATTTTGAGAAATGAAGGGCTTGCGCTGCCGGTCGCTTGAATCGCCTCAACAGTTGTGGCATAGTTCACGCTTCGCTGAATTCGCCGAAAGCGTTATGCGCTGAGGCTTTCAGTTCTGGCGAGCGGCGTGGACGTCGCTTGAGGTTTTGCACAAACCGCTGTCAGTTATGTCCGGTCGAATCGACTTCTGCGAAGTTGGTCCGTTTCCGCCTCCGGTGGGGAGCACTTTTGTGACATTTGCGTTGTTTGGAATTGATAGCATCAGTGATATCTTCACCGATGCCTGGTGGAAATGGGCGATAGTAGCGCTGATTCACGCGGTGATCATCGTCAACTTTTTCGCTGTTGCTCCGCTATTTTATATCTGGTTGGAACGAAAAGTCTCCGGTCGCATCCAAGACCGCCTGGGTCCAACCCGGGTGGGTGGGAAGTTCGGTTGGCTACAGACGTTGGCCGACGGGATCAAGTTGATCCAAAAGGAAGACCTATGCCCGCAAGCTGCCGATGGCATGCTGTTTCGTGTGGCACCGTATATTGTCTTCGTCGCCTCGTTCGCCGCATTCATCGCCTTGCCATTTAGCAACGGCTGGATCGCCCAGAACCTCGACATCGGGCTGTTTTTTGTACTGGCGGTGATGTCGCTCGAAGTGATCGGCATCATTTTGGCCGGGTATGCAAGCGGTTCGAAGTGGGCGCTGTTTGGTGGAATGCGTGAAGCAGCCCAGATGGTCAGCTACGAGATCCCCATGGCGATCTGTGCGTTAATTCCAATCGTGGCCGTCGGATCGCTGAACTTGGTTGAGATTAGCCAAATGCAATCGGGTTGGTTTCTTTCCGATTGGTTGATCTTCCGCAATCCATTTACCTTCATCGGGTTCTTTGTGTATTTCACCGTGGCAACGGCGAGTGTGAAACGGGCTCCCTTTGACTTGGCCGAAGCGGAAAGCGAATTGGTTGCCGGTTTCCATACCGAATACAGTGGAATTCGCTGGTCGTATTTCTTTATGGCGGAATATGCGGGAATGTTTGCGGTCAGTGGAATCGCCGTCTTGCTGTTTTTGGGCGGCTGGTACACCGGGATCGCTCCTTTAGATAATACATTGGTTTCACTGCAATCTGCCGGTCCCTACGGGCTGGCCAGTTATGTCGTGAATCTGTTCTTTATGGTTGTGTTCATCACCAAGGGCAGCTTGCTCGTCTTTTTGCAGATTTGGATTCGCTGGACGTTTCCCCGTTTGCGGATTGACCAAGTGATGATGACTTGCCTGAAGTATCTGCTGCCGATGAGTTGCGCTTTGTTCCTGGGTGCGGTGCTGTGGCCCTTGGCCATGTATCAAATCAAAGGGGGCAACGAGGGCGAAGGGCGGACACAGTTTTTTGGGGAATCGATCGCGGACAAGGTGACGCAATTGGATTCCAACGCCACGAAATCACAGCCTGACACGCCGTTGCCGGCCGTTGAAGAGGAGGGGCGGTAATGTTTCAGGAGTTCCTGTTCTGGGTGTTTGGGATTGCAGTTTGCGGCGGCGCTTTGGGTGTCGTGCTGAGCCAAAACATCGTGCGTATGGCTTTTTGGTTAATTATTTCACTCGGCTCGACGTCGGGACTCTTCTTTCTGCTGCAGGCCGACTTTGTCGGGGCTGTCCAACTGATGGTCTATGTCGGCGGGACGTTGGTGCTGTTGATTTTCGGAATCATGCTGACTGCCAGTGGACCGTATGTGACGATGAAAACCTCGCCGACCGAATGGGTGGTGGCGGCCATTGTCAGTTCAGCGCTGCTGGGTTTGATCACAGTCTCCGCCTTTGGTGTGGATTGGCACGCAGTCGACGGGGTCGTCAGCGGGCATGCAACGGAAAACCGTCCTGAAGGTTACACGACCGCTCAACAAGGTCGCACGATTCGACCGCTTGGTTTTGCGTTGCTGGGAGTAAGGCCTGACAAAGACCTGAATCAACCCGGTGAACCGACAGGCGTCGGGTATTTGCTGCCGTTTGAAATTGTTTCGGTGCATCTGTTGGTCGTGCTTGTGGGCGCAGCGTATTTGGCACGGTCCAAACGACGGATTGACCCTTTGGCGAAAACGACAGCGAGCTAAATTAGACGCCGCTTGTTCGGCGGTGAAACGACGGAAGTGAAAGTATGGGAAGCGAACTCAATTTTTGCATTTTTATCTCAGCCGTGCTGTTCGTGGCGGGCGTGGTCTGCATGGCCACCAAACGCAACGCGATCGGCGTGTTGATGGGCGTGGAGTTGGTGCTCAACGCCGCGAATTTGAATTTTGTGGCATTCGCGAACTATACGGCATTGGGATTAGACGGACAGGTCATTGCTCTGTTCGTGATCGTGTTGGCAGCTGCCGAAGCGGCGGTGGCCTTGGCGATCGCATTGAATTTTTACAACAACCACCTGACGATCGACGTCGACCGCGCCAACGACTTGCAAGGTTGATGTTGCCGGCCGCGCGTACTGGAAATTGTCTCACGGAAATTTTGCCGGCTGAACCCGGGCATCGATAGTAGACCGAGAGTGGTATGGATCCGGAAATCTATAAACAAACGGGCGATTGGCTCAAATGCTTGCTGACAATCGCTTGGCTGCTGCCGTTGGCCGGTTTCGTAGCCGAAATCTTTGCCGGATATTGGAGCACGCGGCTGAAAAAGACCGCCGCCTATCTGGCCGTCGGTTGTATCGGCACAGGATTTGTCTGTAGCCTCCTCGCCTCAATAATTTGGTTGAACGCCACGGACTGGCATCCGCTCACGCCACACCACGCAGCTCACGACGAAGTCGCCCATGGTGACGGTGAAGATGCTGCCGGTGAGCACCACGAGCCGGGTCACGCCGAAGAGGGGCATGCTGAGGAAAAACATGCCGCTGCCGATCATGACCATCCTGTTGCGGCAGATGACACACACTCCGAAGCTGAGCACGACGGACCAACGGCTGTCTCAGGAACGTATTATCAGATCGCCCATTTTGGCAAATTGAAACTCGACATCGGTTATTACATCGACAGCCTAACGCTGGTGATGTTCACGATGGTCACGTTGATTGCAACCTGCATTCATGTGTTCGCCATCGGCTATATGAGTGACGAGCTGACCGAGGATTACGAAGATCACTTCGTACATGTCGGCCAAGGGCATTTGCACCGACCGGGGCGGTTCTATCGTTTCTTCGCCTTTCTGTCGCTGTTCTGCTTTTCCATGCTGGGACTGGTCATCGCGGGCAATGTGTTCATGGTGTTCGTGTTCTGGGAATTGGTCGGTATCTGCAGTTACTTATTGATTGGCTTTTATGTCGAACGCAAATCGGCCTCGACGGCTGCGAACAAAGCATTCATCGTCAACCGCGTGGGCGACTTCGGGTTTTTAATCGGACTGATGATCCTGTGGACGTCCTTCGGCACGTTCACCTTCACACAGCCGGATGAAGCACTGGCCAAGACGGATCCCGGCCTGTTCCAAATGCTGCGTGACGACCAAGGTCAGATCACAACGCAAATGGCGGAGGACGAATCGAAGTTGGTCGTGCTGCACGGTGCGGGTGGAGAAGAGTCGACGATCCCTTATTACCTCATGGTCGCCGCTGGAATCGGGATCTTTTGCGGATGTGTGGGCAAGAGTGCTCAATTTCCGCTACAGACCTGGTTACCCGACGCCATGGAAGGCCCAACGCCCGTTTCGGCACTGGTGCACTCCGCGACGATGGTAGCTGCCGGCGTGTATCTCGTCGGACGTTTCTATCCGATGTTCATGCCGGAAGTTCTACTCACCATCGCCTATATCGGTGGAATTACGCTGTTCATGGCGGCCACGATTGCCATTGTGGCGACCGACATCAAACGGGTCCTGGCTTATTCCACGATCAGCCAGCTGGGCTACATGATGCTTGGTTTGGGCGTGGGCGGCTGGGCGGCGGGTCTGTTGCACTTGATCACGCACGCCTTCTTCAAATCGTTAATGTTCCTCTGCTCAGGCAGCGTGATTCACGGTTGCCATCACGAGCAGGAGATGCCCAAGATGGGCGGACTTCGTAAAAAGATGCCGATCACGGCTTATACGATGCTGATCGGCGTGATTGCGATTACCGGTTTGGCGATTCCTGGCGTGTTGGCCTTCTCCGGTTATCACTCCAAAGATGCAATCTTGGCGACGTCGCTGGCGTACGCACGACTGAATGGTTCGCATCCGCTGTTGTTCTTCCTACCACTGGCTGGTGCGGGGATCACGGCGTTTTATATGTTCCGTCTGTGGTTTTACACCTTTGCTGGTGAACCGCGGGACGAGCATGTTCACGATCATGCCCACGAATCGCCTTGGGTGATGACCGCTCCGTTGTTGATTTTATCGGTGTTTGCCGCATTCGTTGCCGTCGGTGGCGAAGAAGGACCGCTGTGGAGCATGTTGGTGCACAGCGAACCGGTCGGTGTTGCGAATGGTACTGAGGCGATTCCGCCGGGGAACATCAACTTGCCCAGCCATGCCCACGTGGGTGAGGTGCACGCCGAAGCGGGACGCTATGCGTTGTCGATTGCGGTGATGGGTGGAGTCTTAGCGTATCTCTTTTACGGCATCCGGGTGCTGAACCCGAGTGACGTTAAACGGCAGTTGTCCGGCGTGCATGAGTTTTTAGTGGAAAAATGGCGGTTCGACGAACTGTATGACGTGATGTTCGTCCGGCCGGTGCATGTGGTCTCGGGTTGGATCTCCGCTTTTGATCGCGTGGTCATTGACGGTTTTCTGCACGGCACCGCTAAAGTGACCATGGACGTGTCCCAAATTGACCGCCGGTTTGATGAAACGGTGATCGACGGGATCGTCAACTGGATCGGCCAAAAGACGTTTGCTATTGGCCGTTCGCTGAGCGTGGTCCAAACCGGACAGTTGCGACAATATGTGGTATTTATCGCCGGCGGATTGTTCGGCGTGTTGATGCTGGTCTACTTGCTCTCGTTCTAATTCGGACGATATTGGGCATTTTTCAAATACAGAGTGTGACAACCTCTCTTCGACAGTTGAGTTCATTGAAACAATGAGTGATTCATTCCTGCTATCGGCGATCATCTTCGCACCGACTTTGGGCGCGATCCTGTTGAGTTTCTTCCCCAAAGAAGCCGAAGAAGGCATGCGGGTGTTCACGTTGTTTGTGACAGGTGTCACATTCGTGCTCACGTTATTCCTACTCAACGCATTCGACCCGGCCATCGGTGAGATGCAGATGCAGGTCAGCAAGACCTGGATCGGTGCCTGGAATATCAACTATCAGTTGGGGATCGACGGTATCAGTATGCCATTGGTCCTACTGACGAGCTTCATCTCCGTGCTGGCGATGTTGGCCTCCTGGAGCATTAAAAAGCAGGTCAAAGGCTATTTGATTTTGTTCCTGCTGTTGGAAACAGGCATGTTGGGCGTGTTTATGGCGCTCGACTTCTTCCTGTTCTATGTCTTCTGGGAAGTCATGTTGCTGCCGATGTACTTCTTGATCGGTGTGTGGGGCGGGCCACGGCGGGAATATGCGGCCATCAAGTTTTTCCTCTACACACTCTTCGGCGGCGTGTTGATGTTCATCGCCATGTTGATGTTCTACTTCGGCAGTGCGGCTGCTGGAGACGCATCGACGTTCGACATCTTGCGTCTGCATGAAATCGGCCAAGGCAAAATCGCCGGGATTGAATTCGACGGCACAATGCAATTGATTGCATTCTGGCTGCTGTTTGTCGGATTTGCGATCAAAGTTCCCACCATTCCCTTTCACACTTGGTTGCCCGACGCGCACGTCGAAGCTCCGACGCCGATCAGTATGATTTTGGCCGGTGTGTTGTTGAAAATGGGTGGCTACGGCATCTTGCGGATCGCCTTTCCGATTTGTCCCGAAGGGGCGCAGGTCGCCGCTTATGTGCTGGTCTTAATTGGAGCGGGCAGCATCATCTACGGGGCATTTGCCGCGATGGCCCAAACCGACTTCAAACGACTCGTGGCTTACAGTTCGGTCAGCCACATGGGATATGTGATCCTGGGAATCGCCGTGTGGAAAATCACCGACGGCACCACGATCGGCAAGGATTACTGGAACATGGGCATTAACGGTGCGATGTTCCAAATGATCGGACACGGCGTTTCTTCCGCCGGCATGTTCTTTATGGTGGGCGTAATTTACGATCGCGTGCACCATCGGGATCTGAACAAATTCGGCGGACTGATGGCCTTGATGCCGCTGTACGGCGGGTTGGCAGCGGGAATTTTCTTCGCTGGTTTGGGACTTCCCGGACTGTGCGGATTTCCGGGCGAAGTCTTCACCGTGTTGAGCGCCTGGAATTTCAGCCCCTTGATTGCAATCATCGCCGCTGCGGGGGTGATCCTGACGGCCGGCTACATACTGTGGGCCATTCAACGAGTTTATCTTGGCCCGGAATACAAAGGCCCGCATGCCGAAGAGATTACGCCCATGAACGGGCGCGAGATTTCGGTGGCTGTGACGTTGTTAGTGTTCGCCATTGTGTTGGGTGTCTATCCTGAGTCGATTTTCGGTCTCATGCGGTCGTCAACCACGTTGTTGGTCGACAACCTGTCGGCCACCGCGCAATCGTCTGTGGAAGCTGTCACTCAATTGATCAAATAACGTCTGATCGCATGTCACTCTGCCGACAGCCACCGATCGACTTGAGTTTGTGATTCATGAATATCAAAATCGAAGACTTAGTTAACCACATTTACACCGACACGGGGAATTCGCTGTGGGCGTTTTCTCCCGAGTTAGCGGTCTGCGCCACGATTGTGTTGCTGTTGTTCGCCCGACTGTTCAACGTCGACCGCAAGGGGGGGATTGTCTCCCCGGCCGGATTGACGATGATCGGTATCGTTGCCGCCTTTGTTCTTTCGGTCGCGACTCAATCACAGCTAATGAGCGACGCGGACGGTATTTACTCCCGAGAATTGTTCACGGGATTGCTGGTCTTTGACCCTTTCACCGGATTCTTTCGGCTTTTGCTGTTGGCTGCGGTGTTTATTGTCGTCTGGCTGACGCTGCTGAGCGGCATTCCTGATCGCGAAGATGGGCCTGATTTTTACATACTACTCATGGGTGCGACGCTGGGCATGATGATGATGGCTTCGGCGAATCACATGCTGATGCTCTTTCTGGCAATCGAGACGACCAGTGTGCCCAGTTACGTCATGGTCGGATTCCTCAAAGGCCGCAAGACGGCTAGCGAAGCGGCCCTGAAATACGTCGTTTACGGCGGCGGTGCGGCCGGAGTGATGCTCTATGGAATCAGCCTGCTGTCGGGGATGCTGGGGACGGCTTATTTTCCAGATATGGCAATGCAGATGGCAAAAATCGCAGCCGATCCCAACCTGATGACCGGCGCCGCGATCACCACATTGACCTTGGCCGTCGTGATGATCCTGATTGGTTTGGCATTCAAATTGTCGATATTCCCATTCCACTTCTGGTGTCCGGACGCATTTGAAGGGGCCTCAGCTGAAGTCGCTGGGTTTCTTTCCGTAGCGTCCAAGGCAGCTGCCTTCGCTTTATTGGTGCGATTCTGTCTGGCCTTGGTGGGACCGTCCGCCGACAATCCCGAAGCACTTCAACAGTTCAATATGCAGATCGGCGTCGTACTGGGATTCGTGGCGGCAATCACATCCACGTTCGGGAACCTAGCCGCCTACAGTCAAACCAACATGAAACGGTTGCTGGCGTATTCCACAATCGCCCATGCCGGCTACATGCTGATGGCTGTTTCGGCCATGATGATTTTCCTGAATGCCCCCGGTGATGCGGCCACTGCTAACACCAATGCGAGTCTCGCAATCGAAGGACTGTTGTACTATCTGGTTGTGTATGTGTTGATGAATCTCGGGGCATTTGGAATCGTGGCACTGATCCGCAATGAGATCTATAGCGAAGAGATCGCCGATTACGCTGGCATGTCCAAAACTTCTCCGATGTTGGCCGTCGGCATGCTGATCTGCTTGTTCAGCCTGGTCGGCATTCCTCCCACAGGTGGGTTTATTGGGAAATTTGTCATTTTTGCTGCCCTGTTCGATGCCGCTCAGTATCAGCCGATCATGTATGCTGTGTTCTTACTGGGCGTGCTCAACACTGTTTTCAGCCTGTTCTATTATCTGAATGTCCTGAGAGTGATGTGGATTGCCCCCGCCAAGGACTCCGCGCGGATTGCCGAAGTGCCGTTGGTTTCCAAACGAGGAGCATACGTCGCTTTTCTGGCGGTTTGTGTGATGGTCGCCGGAACAATCTTCATTGCTCCGGTTTATGAGGCTGCTGAGCATGTTTCCACGATGTTATTTTCGGGCATCGTCCCTTAAGCTTGCCCCTCCGATGACGGTGTATTTGCAAAACCGATCCTGAAGCCATCTTCCCTATGCCCGAACAACAAAACACCTGCTTGAACGAAGTCTTGATCCGCATTCTCCGCGGCCTGTTGCAGTACGCCGGTGAGTGTTGGCCCTGGAGCAGCGACGAGCATGCGGAAGAGTATCCCACCATCGCCCGATTGGTTGCCGAGCAGCAAGAGCAGGTTCATGAAATCTCAGACCTGTTGACCGAGCGGGGCGTGTTTATTGAATTTGGCACGTACCCCACGGAATACACGGACTTACATTACGTCAGCCTCGACTACTTGCTGGATGAGTTGATTCAAGAACAGCGGGAATTGATTTCCGATCTCGAACAAGCACTCAAGGATTGCGCAAGCGATTCCGAAGCGCAGGCGCTGCTCAATGTGATCGCTCCGCAAGCGAAGCAACATTTGGACACGTTGTCGGAACTCGCAGCTGCGCGGACCGCGGATAGTTCCACGTAATGCCCATGTCGCTCATCGACACGCACGCCCATCTGGACGAAGAGGCCTTTGAGCCGGATCGCGACGAGATCGTGGCCCGCGCGACCGAAGCGGGTTTGCAGGCAATCCTCACCATTGGCCTGACCCTTTCCACCAGCCGCGCTGCTGTCGAATTGGCGGAAAAATACCCCAACGTTTATGCCGTGGTCGGCATTCAGCCCAATTACGTGCACGAAGTCGCACCGGGGGACTGGGAGGCGATCCAAGCATTGGCCGACCACCCCCGCGTGGTCGGGATCGGCGAAACCGGTTTGGACCGCTATTGGGACTATGCTCCACTCGACCTGCAAGTCGAACACTTTCAACAACACATGGCGTTCGCTCGCCAGAAGAACCTGCCGTTCATCGTCCATTGCCGCGACGCGTCCGCCGAGGTCTTGGAACAGCTCAAAATCGCTGCTGCCGAGGGACTCTTGGTCGGGGTGATGCATTCGTTTTGTGATGACCTGGAGACTGCACGAGCCTGCCTGGAAATGGGGATGCACATTTCGTTTTCGGGGATGGTGACTTTTAAGAAAGCCGCCAACCTGCGAGACTTGGCCAAAGAGATTCCCCTCGATCGCATTTTGGTAGAAACCGATGCCCCGTATTTGGCGCCCACGCCAAGACGGGGCAAACGTAACGAACCGAGCTATGTCCGCTACACAGCCGCCTGCCTAGCGGAGGTGCACGGCATGACGCCCGAAGCCTTCGGCGAACTTACCACCCGCAACGCGTGTCAACTCTTCGGGCTGGAGCTTGGTTAGTGGCCAGTGGTCGGTGGCTAGTGGCCAGTAAACGATGTCAGCGTGTCGGTTAGGCTTCCGTTTGACGAATTTACCGATCGATGATCAAATCCACAGAATGTCAGGCAGGAGCCTGACCTACGAATATTTTTCTGGCCACCGGCCACTCGCCACTGGCTACTTTCATCCACCCAATTCACGTTCCAACTAAATACCATGCCTCGTTACGACGCCAAGCGGATTGAGCCCAAGTGGCAAGCTTATTGGGAACAGCACAAGACTTTTGCTGCTCCGAAAATCTCCGATCAGCCCAAATTGTATGTGTTGGACATGTTTCCCTATCCTTCGGGAGACGGTTTACATGTGGGGCATCCGGAAGGTTATACGGCGACTGATATTGTCTGTCGTTATTCCCGCATGCGAGGCAAAGCGGTATTGCATCCCATGGGGTGGGACGCCTTTGGCTTGCCGGCCGAGCAACACGCCATCAAAACCGGTACGCATCCGCGAGAAACGACCTACAAAAACATCGGTACCTTCCGCCGCCAATTAAAAATGTTGGGTTTCAGCTACGACTGGGACCGCGAATTGGCGACGACCGACGAAGACTTTTTTCGTTGGACGCAGTGGATCTTCTTGGAATTGTTCGACACCTGGTTCGACGAAGAACAGCAATGCGGTCGGCCGATCGCTGAGTTGCCGATTCCCGAGGATATCACCGCTGCCGGCGACGAAGCGGTCCGTCGTTATCAAGACAAAAACCGCTTGGCCTATCAAACCGAAGCACCGGTGAATTGGTGTCCCGCCTTGGGAACGGTATTGGCCAACGAAGAGGTCATCGGCGGAGTGAGCGAGCGGGGCGGCCATCCGGTGACGCGGATTCCGTTGCGACAATGGATGTTGCGGATCACCTCGTATGCGGAGCGGTTGTTGAACGAGTTGGAAGAGGTGAATTGGCCCGACTCGATCAAGGCCTTACAGCGAAATTGGATCGGCCGCAGCGAAGGGGCGGAGGTCGATTTTTATATCGGCGACGATATCGAAGCCTGGAAAACGGCGCGCGGCAAATCCGGGTTCCCGACCGAACCGGGGGACGATGTGTTGCGGGTCTATACCACCCGCCCCGATACGTTGTACGGTGCAACGTATATGGTGTTAGCGCCGGAGCATCCTGTTGTCGATCGCTTGGCAACGGATGAACAGCGCGAGGCGGTTGTTGCGTATCGCGACAAATCGGCGACCAAGAGCGATTTGGATCGCACCGATTTGGCCAAAGAGAAATCGGGCGTCTTCACCGGCAGTTATGCGATCAATCCGGTCAACGGCGAACAGATTCCGATTTGGATCGCCGACTATGTTTTGATCAGCTACGGCACCGGGGCGATCATGGCGGTTCCGGCGCATGACTTGCGCGACTGGGAATTCGCCGTCACCTTCGACATCGAAATCCGCCCCGTCGTCCAACCCCCGGAGGGGTATGAGGCGTCGCGCGATGAAGCCGCGTTGGCAACCGAGATCAACGGCGAGAAACGGTTTCCCTTCGCTGGATTGGGAACAGCCGTCAATTCCGCCGCATACGACGGCATGGAGACAGCGGCATTTAAAACAAAAATCACCGAAGAATTGAACACATCCGGCTTGGGCCGAGGAGCGGTGAATTATCGGTTGCGGGACTGGTTGTTCAGCCGGCAGCACTTTTGGGGCGAGCCGTTTCCGATCTGGCATGAGTTGGACGATGCGGGCAACCCGACCGGCTTGATGCGGGCTGTTGAGGACAAAGATTTGCCGGTCACGTTGCCCGATATGTCCGAGTTCAAACCGCACGGACGCCCGGAACCACCGTTGGCCGAAGCGGGTGACGAATGGTTATATTCGACCGCTGAGGACGGCACGAAGTTGGTTCGTGAAACGAATAGCATGCCGCAATGGGCTGGCTCGTGCTGGTATTACTTGCGGTACATCGATCCCAAAAACAGCGAACGATTCGTCGGCGAGGAATTGGAAAAATTCTGGATGCCGGTCGATTTGTATATCGGCGGCGCCGAGCATGCGGTCTTGCACTTATTGTACGCGCGTTTTTGGCACAAAGTGTTGTTCGACCGCGGTTATGTCTCCACCCCTGAACCGTTTGACCGATTGGTCAACCAAGGCATGATTTTGGGCGAGGCGGAATTGACCGCCTATCAGACAGCTGATGGGAGTTGGTTATCGTCCGCGATGGTCCGCGATGCTCCTGAGGGCGTTGAGGGGAAAGTTAGCAAACAAACGGGCGAAACCGTCACCGCCTTCCGCTTGGAAATGGATCAAGTTGATAAGCAGGGGAACGATTTTGTATTGAAGGACGACGCCGACGTTGCCGTGGAAAGCCGGTCGTTCAAGATGTCCAAATCGCGGGGCAACGTCATCAACCCCGATGAAGTCGTCGACGTGTATGGAGCCGATGCGTTGCGGTTGTATGAAATGTTCATGGGCCCGTTGGAACAGACCAAGCCCTGGAACATGAGCGGCGTGGAGGGGGTCAGCCGGTTTTTGGCTCGAGCTTGGCGGATGATCGCCGATGATGTTGCGGAAGATATCAAATTGAATCCCGCGATCCAAGCTGTCGAACCCAACGCCGATCAATTGCGGATCTTGCATAAAACCATTCAAGCAGTCAGTGACGACTGCGAGAAATTGTCATTTAACACGGCGATCAGCCGGTTGATGGAATTCACCAATCATTTCAGCCAACAGGATTCCCGTCCCCAATCGGTGATGGAAGCATTCGTCTTGATGTTAAGCCCGTTCGCGCCGCACTTGGCTGAGGAATTGTGGGAGTTGTTAGGGCATGGCGAAACGTTGGCCTATGCACCGTGGCCGGAATTTGATCCGGCGATGATCGTCGAGTCGGAAATCGAAATCCCGGTGCAGGTCAACGGTAAGAAGCGGGCGATCATCCGGATCCCCGCCGAGGCAGACCCCGCTGCGATGCAAGCCGCCGCCGAAGCCGACGAGACGGTGCAAAAACAAATCAGCGACAAAAAAGTGGTGAAAGTGATCGCTGTGCCGGGGCGGATGGTGAATTTTGTCGTGCGGTGAAGTCGTAAACCAGTTCCCGTACAAAAAATTACTGCGCAGGCTCGGCGGACGCTCTCACGAAAATAGGTAAAACTACTCATAGTAAACGCTTCGTGTCTCC